>DATIEI010000182.1:0-23238 GCA_035455845.1 Solirubrobacteraceae bacterium | reverse complement strand
CGTGGCTCGCGTCCGGGCGCTCGGCCGTCGCCCCGGCGCCGCGGTGCCGCCGAAACTCCAGCGCGGCGACCTGATGCTCGACCCCGCCCGCCGCGTCGCCTTCCGAGGCGACCGGCGCCTGCTGCTCAGCCCGAAGGAATTCGCGCTGCTCGAATATCTGCTGGCGGCCGACGGCCGGGTCATCTCGGCCGAGGAGCTGCTCGCGCGCGTGTGGGACGAGGCCGCCGACCCGTTCACGAGCACGGTCAAGACCACGATCGGGCGGCTGCGCGCCAAGCTCGGCGAGCCCTCGGTGATCGAGACGGTCCGCGAGGCCGGCTACCGGATCTGATGAGCGCGCTGGCCCTCCGCCTGGTTCCCCGTCGCTGGCGAGAGCTCTCCGAGCACAGCGCTCGCCTGCGCCTCACGCTGCTCTACTCCGGAATGTTCCTGCTGCTCGGGACCCTCCTGATCGGAATCATCCTCCTGTTCGTCTGGCGCGGTGACGTGATCGGCTCGAGTTCGGTGTCGATCGCGGTCTCGCCCAGCCGGACCGGCGCGCCCGTCCGCGATGCGGTCACCCAGCAGCATTCGGCCGATGTCGCTCGGCTACTCGCCGTCTCCTGGCTCACACTCGCGTTCACGGCCGTGGCCTCGGCTCCTCTCGGCTGGTTCGCCGCCGGACGGATGCTCCGTCCTCTGCGCCAGATGACCTCCTCGGCGCGCACGATCACCGCCGGCAATCTGCACGACCGGCTCGCCCTGAGCGGTCCGGAGGACGAGTTCAAGCAACTCGGCGACAGCTTCGACGATCTGCTGGCGCGGCTCGAGGCGGCCTTCGCCGCCCAACGCCGGTTCGTGGCCAACGCGGCCCACGAGCTGCGCACCCCGCTGACGCTCGAGCGCACATTGCTACAGGTCGCCCTGGCCGACCGGAACGCGAGCGCAGAGAGCCTGCGCGCGACCTGCGAGGAGCTGCTGGCCTCGGGCCGCAGCCAGGAACGGCTGCTCGAGGCGCTGCTCACGCTGGCCACGAGCGAACGGGGGCTCGAGCATCGCGAGAAGCTCGAGCTGAGCGCACTGACCCAACGCGTGCTGGACAGGACGGAGACCGCGATCGCGGATCGGCACCTGGACCTGAAGCCCGCGTTGCAGCCGGCTGCGCTAACCGGCGATCAGCCACTGATCGAGCGTCTGGTCGCAAACCTGCTCGACAACGCGATCAGCCACAACTACGAGGGCGGATGGATCGCGATCGAGACCGCGACCGAGCCAGATCGCGCGGTGCTGCGGGTGGCTAACAGCGGTCCGGTGATCTATCCCGACGAGGTCGAGCCGATGTTCGAGCCGTTTCACCGCGGTGGCGCAGACCGCACGACCACCGATGGCCACCACGGCCTGGGGCTGTCGATCGCGCGGGCCATCGTGCGCGCGCATGACGGCGAGATCACCGCCGCGCCGCAGCCCGGCGGCGGGCTGGTCGTGACGGTGAGCCTGCCGGCCTCTCCGTAGTAGTCAGCCGGTCATCAGAGCCCGAATCCACAGGCCCGGGCCGCATGCTGGAACGCCGGCGCCTTCGGATCGACCGAGGCGGGGATCGCGAACACCATCCCGCGCAAGACGAGGACACGCTGAGTGTTCCGCGGAGGGGTGAATGCCGGGTCGGGAAACTGGGGGACGCCGTGCGAGCGCATGCACCGTGCCAGGGTCAGGGCGGCCGCCCGGTCAGCCGCCGAGGTGGCCGGGGGAGCCCCCTTATTCGGCAGGAATTGCTTGCAGGCCAGACGCGCGGACCGGAATGCCGGGGACTCAGGATTGAGGTTGGTCGGGAGCTGAATGCCGCCGCCGGCGGTCGGGTCAGGGAAGTTCGTCACGCCGTGCGTGCGCATGCATTGCGCGAACTCGAAGTCGCTGGTCTTATCGCCCGAGACTCCGTTGGCGGCACCGGTCGCGGTCCCGCTCGGCTGACCGGTCGACCCGCACGCCGCCAGGAGGGCACATCCAAGTACCACGACAGCGGTCAAACGCATGGCGTCGAAATCTACGGAATGACGCCTAACCGCCCCGTAACGCTGTTATGCCCCTGTTACCTGCCGTGAGGCATCCTGATGCCCGAGCCGATGAGAGTGCTGATGGTGGAGGACCATGCCCGCCTCGCCGCGACCGTGGCGTCCGTGCTGCGCCGGGAGGGAATGGCGGTCGACGTGGCGTTCGACGGCCGCGAGGCGCTTGACCGCGCCGCGCTCAACGACTATGACGTGGTCGTGCTCGACCGCGACCTGCCCGGCGTGCACGGCGACGAGGTCTGCCGGTCGCTGGTCGCCGACGGCCGCACCGCGGTCCTGATGCTGACCGCGGCCGGATCGATCGACGACCGGGTGGAGGGGCTTGGGATCGGCGCCGACGATTACCTGCCTAAGCCATTTCACCTGGCCGAGCTGGTCGCGCGGATCCGGGCGCTGGCCCGGCGATCGCGACGCGTGCTCCCGCCCCGGCTGGTCTACCGGGACCTTCTGCTCGACACCTCCCGCCGCGAAGTCACGCGAGCCGGCGGTCCGGTCAATCTGACGCCGAAGGAGTTCGCGGTGCTCGAGGTCCTGCTGCGCGCCGAGGGCGCCGTGGTCTCGACCGAGGAGATCCTCGTGCGGGCCTGGGACGACGCCACCGACCCGTTCACGAACGCAGTGCGGATGACTGTGAGCCGGCTGCGAGCCAAGCTCGGCGACCCCCCGGTCATCCAGACCGTCACCCCGGTCGGCTACCGCATCGGGGACGGACGGTGAACCGGCTCCGCCACCCGAAGACGGCCGTGCGCTGGCGGCTGACCCTGCTCTACGGCGGGCTGTTCCTGGCCTGCGGCGCCGCGCTGCTGGCTGTCACCTACGCGCTCGTGTCCCACGACACGGTGTCTGTCGGCCCGAGCGAAGCGTGGGCTGGGAAGGCGCTGCCAGGCAAGCCAACAGAGCAACGCATTCGTGTTCCGTCCCGCGACGCGCCTCCGTCGATCAAGCGCGTGCTAGACACGCCGGCCGGCCAAGCCACCCTGAAGCTCGTGGGCGCTCGCCAGCGGATCGCCGATCTGCATCACCTCGAGGTCGAGTCCGCGATCGCGCTGGCGATCATGGCGCTGATCTCGGGCGGGCTGGGCTGGCTGGTCGCGGGGCGGGTGCTGCGCCCGCTCGAGCGGGCCTACGACGCGCAGCGGCGGTTCGTGGCGAATGCCTCGCACGAGCTGCGCACCCCGCTGACCGCCTCGCGGGCGCTGCTCGAGATGGTGATCACCGATCCGTATGCCACCCGCGAGACGTTCCGGCAGACGTGTCGCGACGCGCTCGAGGAGAACGAGCAGCAGGAGCAGCTGATCGACGCGCTGCTCGCGCTCGCCCAGGGCGAGCAGGGGGTCGGCCACCGCGAGTTGGTCGACCTCGCCGAGGTCGTCCGGGACGCGCTGCGCGAGCACCGAGCCGACGCCGAGCGACTCGATCTCGATGTCGAGCTGATCCGGGCCGCCGTGTCGGGCGACCGGCGGCTCCTGGTCCGGCTCGTCTCGAATCTGCTCCAGAACGCGATACGCCACAACGTCCCGGACGGGTACGTGCGCGTTCAGGTCGGCCACCGAGACGGCCGGCCGGTGCTGCGGATCGCCAACAGCGGACCCGTGGTCCCCGCCGCCGAGATCGACCGGCTGCTCGCGCCCTTCCAGCGTCTGGCGCCAGACCGGCTCGGCCACCCGAGTGGGTTCGGCCTGGGACTGTCGATCGTGGCCGCGGTCGCGACGGCTCACGACGCCACCATCAAGATCACCCCGGGCGAAGCCGGCGGCCTGCGCGTCGAGGTGGGTTTCCCGTCCGCGGGCGTCGGCCGGTTCGCGCCCGAGCCGCCGCAGCTTCCCGAACAGGCGGGAATCGCTCAGGGCGAGTTCGTGTCGCAATTGCGCTAGACGCCACACGAGTCGTCTGCCAGGCTCGCGGCGTGGACTTCGACGTGTGCTACCGGGCCCTCGCCGCGCGCGACTCGCGCTTCGACGGCTGGTTCTTCACCGCGGTGACGTCGACCGGCGTCTATTGCCGCCCGAGCTGCCCGGCGATAACCCCGAAGCGAGAGCACGTGCGGTTCTACCCGTCCGCGGCGGCGTGCCAGCAGGCAGGGTTCCGGGCGTGCAAGCGCTGCCGGCCGGACGCCACCCCGGGCTCGCCGGAATGGAACTCGCGCGGGGACGTGGTGGCCCGAGCGATGCGGCTGATTGCCGACGGCGTGATCGACCGTCAGGGCGTGCCCGGCCTGGCCGCCGCGCTCGGCTACAGCGTGCGTCAGCTGCAGCGGGTGGTGGTGGCCGAACTGGGGGCGGGTCCGCTGGCCCTGGCGCGCGCCCAGCGGGCGCAGGCGGCGCGCACGCTGATCGAGACCAGCTCGCTGCCGATGACCGAGGTCGCCTTCGCGGCCGGGTTCGAGAGCATCCGCCAGTTCAACGCCACCGTGCGCGCGGTGTTCGCCATGACCCCGACCGAGCTGCGCCGGCGAGCGGCGCGCGGCGGCTCGAACGCGGGCGCATCGAGGCTGCATCTCAAGCTGGCCTTCCGGCGGCCGCTGTGCCCGGAGAACCTGTTCGGCCACCTCGCGGCCACGGCAATCCCCGGAGTGGAGGAGATCCGCGGCCGGACCTACCGCCGCACGCTCCGGCTCCCGTTCGGCACCGGAATCGTTGAGCTCACCCCGGAGCCCGACCACGTCGCCTGCCGGCTGCGCCTCGCCGACCTGCGCGACCTGAGCGCGGCGATCGCCCGCTGCCGGTGGCTGCTCGACCTCGACGCGGACCCGCTGGCGATCGACGGTCTGCTGGCCGAGGATCCCCGGTTGACGGCGCTGATCGCTCGAGCCCCCGGCCGCCGCGTCCCGCGCACCGTGGACGGCGCCGAGATGGCCATCCGCGCTGTGCTCGGGCAGCAGATCTCGACCGCCGCGGCGCGGACCCACGCCGCACGGCTGGCCACGCGCTACGGCGACCCGGTGTCCGATCCGGAGGGCGCGCTGACTCGCGTCTTCCCCGATGCCGGAGCGCTGTCCGAGATCGAGCTGGCCATGCCGGCCGGCCGTCGCGCCACCGTGCACACGCTGCTCGACGCGCTGCGCTCCGGTGAGCTCGACCTCACCCCGGGGGGCGACCGCGAGCGGGCTCGAGCCGCGCTCGAGGCGCTGCCGGGGATCGGGCCGTGGACCCGCGAGGTGGTCGCGATGCGCGCGCTCGGCGACCCGGACGCGTTCCCGGTCACCGACCTCGGGGTGCGACGCGGAGCGGAGGCGCTCGGCTTGCCCGGCGCTCCCTCGGCCCTGGTCGACTACGCGGAGCGGTGGCGGCCGTGGCGCGCGTACGCCGTTCAGCACCTGTGGGGCGCCACCGCGCACCCGATCAATGATTGGCCGGTGACGGCCGAGCCGCTCGCGGCCTGACTACTCCAGCACCCAGACGTCGTCTCGCAGGATCGGCGTGGCGTTGCCCGCGGTCACGTGCTGGTCCCAGTACAGGACGCTCACGTAGTGCGCGCCGCTCTCGTAGGCGACCTCGGCGATCTCGCGAGCCAGGCCGGCGTGCTCGACGTCGAGGGCAAGCACGACCACGTCCTGTCCGGGCGCCACATTGGCCCCAAGCTCGACCGCGAGCCGGGCGAGCGCCCAGGTTCGCTGCTCGGCGATATCGGTCACAGGGGGACCCTAGCCGTCCGTGCCGTGCAGCGTCCGTGCGCCGCCCGGCGCTGGGGCGCTCCAGGGCGGGTCCGGTTCGCCCTCGAACCAATACTCGCCGGCCCGGAGCCGCTCGAGCAGCCGGCGGGCCCACGCGGCCTCGCCGTCCAGCCTGGCCTGCGCCAGCCGGTAATGCTCGGCCACCGTGTCGGGCGTGCCGGGATGGCCCGGGATGTCCTCGATCGCGAACTTGGTGGCGCGTGCCGATGCCTCGACCTGCTCGACCCGCGACTCGAGCGCGGCGATCACCTCCTCGCGCTTGAGCGCCCAGGCGAAGCTCCACGCCGCCATCAGGTCGGCGGACTCGAGCGACACGTTCCACAGCGAGTTGCGCAGCAACCGCAGGAACTCGGTCTGACCGTCGACGGTCAGCCGGTAGGTGGTCCGCGCCGGCCGCCCGCCCTGCGTCTCGGTCTCGACCTCCTCGACGAAGCCGTCCTTCGCGAGCGAGCGTAGGCCGTTGTAGACCGACCCGGGGTTGAGGTTGGCCCAGGCGTCGGCGTGCCAGCTCAGTAATTCGCGGCGAACGAAGTAGCCGTGCACCGGCTGGAAGATCCGCACGGTCCCGAGCAGCAGGAGGCGAGTCGCGGACACGGCCGGGATGATAGTTGACAAAGGTGATTATTCATGTTTGACTATCCCTCATGTTCAAATTTGACTATATGATCGAAGGCCAGGGTCTGGGCAAGCGCTTCCGGACTCGAGCCGGCGTCGTCGAGGCCGTCAGGCGCGTCGACATCGAGGTGCGCCCGGGCGAGATCGTCGGGTTCCTGGGGCCGAACGGCGCCGGCAAGACGACCACGCTGCGGATGCTGACCACGCTTCTTGCGCCCGACGCGGGCGACGCGACGGTCGCCGGTCACGATCTCCGCCGCCAGCCGGTGGCGGTTCGCCGGCGGATCGGCTATGTGCCCCAGCGTGGGAGCACGACGCCCCAGGCCCAGGTTGGCGAGGAGCTGGTCGACCATGGCCGCCTGCACGGGCTCCCCCGCCCCCAGGCCGAGGCGCGCGGGCGGGCGCTGCTCGCCCGGCTGGACCTCGACGGCACCTGGGAGCGCCCGACCGGGACGCTGTCCGGGGGCCAGCGCCGGCGCCTCGACATCGCGCTCGGTCTGATCAACCAGCCACCCCTGCTGTTCATGGACGAGCCGACCACCGGGCTCGACCCCCAGTCACGGGCCAATCTGTGGAGCCACATCCGCGAACTGCGTGACGCCGGCGGGGTGACCGTGTTCATCACCACCCACTACCTGGAGGAGGCCGACGCGCTGTGCGATCGGATCCTCGTCATCGATCACGGGTCGATCGTGGCGGCGGGGACCCCGGCTGAGCTCAAGGCAAACCTCTCGGGCGATCGGGTGGCGCTGCGCCTGGCCGATCCCGCGAGCTTGCCGGCGGGTGCTGCGATGGCCGAGCGGATCGACCGCGCCACCCTGCTGCGGGCGGAGGGGGATCTGCTCGACGTGAGCTTGCCCGACGCCGCCGCCGCCCTTCCGGGCCTGCTGGACGGCTTGGCGCACGAAGGCGTGGTGCTGGCCGGAATCGAGATCCATCGGCCGACGCTCGACGACGTGTTCCTGTCCCTGACCGGTCGCGAGCTGCGCGACCAGCCGATTGCCGCCTGAGGAGGTTCTGAGGTGCGTTTTGCCAACGAGACCTGGCTGGTGTTCACCCGGGCGCTGCGGCTGTCGCTGCGCAACAAGGTGTGGCTGATCATCGGCCTCATGCAGCCGCTGCTCTATCTGGCACTGTTCGGTCCGCTCCTGAAGCGGATCGCCGGGCTGCCCGGGTTCCCTCGGGGTAGCTCGTGGCAGGTGTTCACGCCCGGGCTGCTCGTGCAACTCGGGATCTTCGGGGCCCTGTTCGTCGGCTTCGGCCTGATCTCCGAGGTGCGTGACGGGGTGATCGAGCGCATGCGCGTGACGCCGGCTTCGCGTATGGCGCTTCTGGCCGGCCGCGTGCTGCGCGACGGGCTCGTCCTGCTCGTTCAGTCGACGCTGCTGCTCGCCGCCGCCTACGCGTTCGGCCTGCGGGCCCCGCTCGGCGCGGTGATCCTGGCCGTCCTGCTCGTGGGGGTGGTCGGCGCTGGGTTCGCGGCCGCCTCCTACGCGGTGGCGCTCCTGACCGGCACGGAGGATTCCATGGCCGCGATCGCCAACGGCCTCGCTCTACCGCTGCTGCTCCTCTCGGGGATCCTGCTGCCGATGACGCTCGCGCCCGGGTGGTTGCGGGCCGTCTCGAACGTGAATCCGGTCAAGCACATCGTCGATGCCCTGCGGGCGCTGTTCCGCGGCCAGGTGCTCAACGGCACCGTGGGGGTCGGGTTGCTGGTCGGGGCGGCGCTGGTCGCGGCCGGGATGGCCTTCGGCACCCGGACGTTCCAGCGCGACTCGAGCTGACTGTTAGTGCACCTAAGGGATCGGGTAGCATGTATGACTCATACACATAGCTGCTTGGGAAGAAACTGTGACTATGTGGGAGTTTCTTCCCGGGGCTGATGGAGAGGAGGCGAGATGGCGACGATCAACGGCAGCTTCAAGGTGGCAGCGTGGGACGAGAGCCCCTACGACGAGCGTGAGGGCCGACGTCTGACCAGGGCGTCGGTCACCCAGCACTTCGAAGGCGACATCGCAGGCGAGGGAAGCGCGCAATGGTTGATGGCCTACCAGCCGGACGGAACCGCGCGGTTCGTCGGCCTGCAGCTCGTGGATGGCGAGGTAGCCGGGCGCCGCGGCACATTTGTGCTCGAGACGGTCGGCGAGTTCGACGGTACGGTGGCGCGGTGGGAGGCCGGCGTGGTGTCCGGATCATCGACCGGCGAGCTGACCGAGCTGACCGGACGCGGCCGTTTCGAGGCGCCCCATGGCTCGCAGGCCTCCTATGAGCTCGAGCTCGAGCTCCCTGGCCGCTGATCCTGACCTGGCCCGGCTGGCCAACCTCCTCGGGGCCTGGTCGCTCGCCGTCTCAGACCGAATCACCGCGGCCGCCGCGGCGGCGGCCGGCCGGGGCGGCCAGGCACCGGCGGCACTGGTGGCGCTGGACCAGTTCGCAGACGGAAGAACGATCGAGGAGCTGAGCGCGGTCCTAGGACTCACCCATTCGGCGACCGTGCGTCTGGTCGACGCCCTGGTGGCCGACGGGAATGTCGCGCGTCGCCGGCGAAGCGGCGACCGGCGCGCGGTGGCGATCCGGCTGACGCCGGCGGGCCGGGCGACGGCACGCCGCATCATCCGGGCGCGGGGCGAGGCGGTGCAGGCGGTGCTAGGAAGTCTGAGCGCGACACAGCGTCGCTCGCTCACCGCGATGGCCGAGCGGCTGACCGGCGATCTCGCGAGGCTACGGCTCGAGCAGCGCGCGGTGGGCGAGCTTCCTGCGGGCGGATGGCTGTGTCGCATGTGCGACTTCGAGGCATGCGGTCGGCCAGCCGGTCGGTGTCCCGCCGCGATGGCTCGCGGGATAGCGGGGTAGCCTGGCCGCGTGAGACGAGTTTGGCGGGTGTCGGTGGCGGTAGCCATCGCGGCGTTATCCGGGGCGTCGGGCGCCGCGGCCGCGGGCGTGCGTCAGATCCCCGTGCCGGCGGCGGCGCGCCCCGTGAACACATCGCACCCGAACCATGTCGTCGGTCACGGCACGCCCGCCAGCTGCACTTCGGCCGCGGTGATCGCCGCGGTTCGCGCCGGCGGAGTCATCCGCTTCAACTGTGGTCCGAGCCCCGTGACGATCCGGATGAAAGCGACCGCCAAGGTGAGGAACACGAGCGCCCGGGTCGTCCTCGATGGGCGCGGGCTGGTCACGCTCAGCGGACAGGGCCGCCACCGGATCCTCTATATGGACACCTGCGATCGCGCGCAGGTCTGGACCACCTCGCACTGCGACAACCAGGCCACGCCCGAGCTGGTCGTCCAGAACATGACGTTCGTCGCCGGCAACTCGACCGGCCGGCACTTCGAGGGCGGCGGCGGAGGGGCGATCTTCGATCGCGGCGGGCGCCTGCGCATCGTGAACTCCGTGTTCACGGGCAACCGCTGCGATCACTACGGGCCGGATCTGGGCGGCGGGGCGGTCAGGGCGCTGTCGCAGTACCACGACCTACCGGTTTACGTCGTGGACAGCCGATTTACGGGCAACGTGTGCAGCAACGGCGCCGCGCTGAGCAGCATCGGCGTGTCCTGGACCGTTCTGGACAGCACATTCTCGGGCAACCGGGCGATCGGTCGCGGGGCCAATCCGGCCGATCCGGGCACCCCGGGGGGTGGCAGCGGCGGCGCGATCTACAACGACGGCAACTGGATGAGGCTGACGATCGGCGGCTGCCTATTCACGAGCAATCACGCCAACGAGGGCGGCGGCGCGATCTTCTTCGTGAGCAACGACCGCACCGGCACGATGTCGATCCGCGACAGCACGCTCACGGACAACCCCAACGTGGTGTTCCACACGCCCGGGCTGGCCGGGATCTACTTCCTAGGCGCCGGACGTCCCAGGATAGTCCGAACGATTCTGAGGTGATCGAAGCAACGCGCGCAGGTCGTCGATCACGTCTGCCTCGTCCGCGCTCTTGTCCGGGCGGTAGCGCTTGACCCGGGCGAACCGCAGCGCGACGCCGCCGGGGTAACGGGTCGAGGACTGGACCCCGTCGAGCGCGATCTCGACCACCAGCTCGGGGCGCACGAGCACGGCGATTCCCCGGCGCTCGGTTTCGAGCGCGAGCAGCGCGTCGGTCTGCCAGCGCAGGAGCTCGTCGGTCAGGCCCTTGAAGCACTTGCCGACCATCACGAACGCGCCGTTCGCGGGGTCCCGGGCGCCGAGGTGCAGGTTCGACAGCCACCCGCGCCGTCGGCCGTGCCCCCATTCGGCGCCGAGCACGACAAGGTCGTAGGTGCGCACAGGCTTGACCTTCCGCCAGGCCTTGCCGCGCCGGCCGGCCGCGTACACCGACCCCGCGTCCTTGACCACCACGCCCTCGTGGCCGGCGCCGAGCGCGGCCTCGAGCACGCGCTCGCCCTCGGTGGGGTCGGAGGTCAGCGCGCTGGGGATCTTGAGCTCCGGCGCGATCGCGGCGAGCCGGGTGGCGCGTTCGTGAAGCGGCACGTCGAGCAGGTCCTCGCCGTCCACGTGCAGCAGGTCGAACAAAAACGTGACGATCCCCTCGGGCGGCGCGTCTGAGTCGATCTGCGAGACCGTGTGCTGAAACGAGCCGGGGCCCTCGTCGCTCATCCACAACGCCTCGCCGTCGAGCACGGCCTGCCGCACCGGGAGGCGCCGCGCGGCGGCGACGATGCCGGGCAGCGTCTCGGTGATCTCGTTCAGGTTGCGGGTGTAGATGCGGACCTCGTCGCCCCGGCGGTGGATCTGGATGCGAATGCCGTCGAGCTTCCACTCGACCGAGGACTGCTCGAAGCCCGATACCGCCTCAGCCGCGCTGGCGCTGGTGGAGGCGAGCATCGGAAGGATCGGCCGGAAGATCTCAAACCCGATCCGCTTCAGACCGGGCTCGCCTTCGGTCATCGCGACGTACGCCATGCGGGTCAGATCACCACTGAGCATCAACGCCCGGCGCGCGATGTCGGCCGGGACGCCGGCGCCCTTGGCCACCGCGTCGGCCATCAGTCCGGCCAGCGCCCCCTGGCGTAGCTCACCGGTCAGGAGCCGGCGCAGGAAATCCGCTTCCGGTGCGGTGGCGCGGCCAAGCACGTCGTCGAGCAGCCCACGGCGCCGGATGACCGATCCGGCCCCCGTGCTCGCCTCGATCTCGGTGATCGCCCGATCTACGTCCTCGACCCGCAGCGACGGTTGGTCGGCCGTCGATGCCTGGGTTCCGTAGACGGTCGCGTAACCGATCCCGATGCGCCCCTGACGGGGGACGCCCGAGAGAAAGCCAACGACGATCGGGACCTCGTCGGCATCCAGCGTGCGCAGCAGATCCGCCAGGATCGCGATCTTGCGTGACCGTGAGCTCGTATCGGCGACGAGCCCCGAGGCCTCCACGACATCGGCGAACAGGGTCAAGCCCCGGGGCATGTAAGCACGCAGACCAGGCCCCGGCTCAACCAACCTCGGTCGCCGGCCGATTCTCAGCACGTAGTGCTTGGCAAGTTTTGGATCCTCGGCGCCGTCTGGGCGGCGCTGGTGCTCGGTTGTGCGTTCGTCCCGGCATCGGCCGCCGTCGTTCACAGCCGGACGGGCCAGTTCATCGGCGTCGCACCGCGTCCGGGTGCGGCGATTGCTGGATCGGTGGTCGCCACCCGCGCGGCGGGCGTAACCGCCGCGGGCTCGTGGTGGAGGAACCTCAGCTACCAGGGCGGTCCGGTGCTCCACTCGAGCGACCCCTACCTGATCTTCTGGGCGCCGACCGGAGAGGCGATCCCGTCTCCCTGGCAGTCGCTGATCGAGCGCTACTTCACCGATGTGGCCGCCGACAGCGGCAAGGCCACGAACGTCTATGCGGCGGCGCGGCAGTACACCGACAGCGCCGGATTCGCCGATTATCAGCAGACCTTCGATCCGGCCGGGCAGGTCGTCCAGGACACCGATCCTTATCCAGCCCGGGATTCGGGCAACTGCGCCGTCAGTCCCTACACCACCTGCCTGACCGACGGGCAGCTCAAGGCGGAGATCTCTGCGCAGATCGCCGCTGCCGGCCTGCCCTCCGACGGTCCGACCTCAGCCGACGAGCTGTCCGACGACGCGCCGATCTACTTCATCGTGCTGCCGAGCGACGTCGACGTGTGCTTCGCCGACGGGTCGGGAATCTGCGCGAGCAACGACTTCTGCGCCTACCACTCCGCGTTCGCCGACGGCACGAACAACGTGTTGTACGCCGCGATCCCGTCGGTCGCTCTGGCCAGCCCACAAGACGCCAAGGGCTGCCAGTGGGATGGCAACTCGCTCGTCCAGGAGCCCAACGCAAGCATCGCCGACGTGGCGCTCAAATACATCAGCCACGAGGACAACGAGACGATCACCGATCCGCTCGGAACCGGGTGGTGGAACGACTACACCGGCAACGAGAACGGCGACAACTGCAACAGCGCGTTCACGCCGACATTGGGCGGTGACCCCGGCGCGGGCACGCTCCACAACCAGCTGATCGGCGGCAACCAGTATTACCTCCAGAGCGAATGGAGCAACGGCGGCGGCAGCTGTGCGATGCAGCCGGCCAGCGCGACGATCACCCCACGCTTCAGTGTCCCGGCCGGACCGCGGAACGCCGGGACAACTCTGACCTTTGATCCCACGAGCAGCACCGGCACGTATCGCTTCTCGAGCGAGACCTGGAACTTCGGCGACGGCACGGCCACGAGCTTTCACGCCGGCCGCACGCTGACCGCCGCCACCCACGCCTACGCGGCCCCGGGTGATTACACGGTCACGCTGACCCTGGTCGACAACCACGGCAATCTCACCACCGGCAGCGACGAGATCTCGGTCGGCGCTTCGCCGACCGCCGCGCTGACCGCCTCGCCCGCCCAACTCTACGACGACGGCGGACCGGTCAGCTTCGACGCGAGCGGCTCGAGCGACGCCGGCGGCTCGATCACCTCCTACGCCTGGGACTTCGGCGACGGCGCCACCGCGCAGGGTCAGACCGCCAGCCACTCCTACACGACGCCGGGAACCTACCTGGTCCGCCTCACGGTCACTGACAGCCTGGGGCTGCTCGACACCGCGACCGAGGCCGTGACCGTACTCGACGAGCCTCCCGTCGCCGCGTTTGCCGTTGATGCGGCCAGCCCTGAGGCCGGGCAGCCGGTCGCCTTCGACGGGTCATCGTCGAGCGACAGCGACGGCTTGGTTATCGCCCACATCTGGGACTTCGGCGACGGTCACCGCGCGTATGGCTCGAAGCCCAGCCACACCTTTGCGACCCCGGGCACGTACACGGTGACGCTGACCGCGGTCGACAACGCCTGGCAGCGCGCGAGCATCAACCAACAGGTGACCGTGTTGCCCGGTCCGAGTGCACGCTTCACCCCGCCGGCCGGCCGGACGTTCGACGGCGCCTCGATTCGGTTCGACGCCACGAGCTCCACCGGCGGGGGGTCCGGCGCCGCGATCACGAGCTACGCATGGTCCTTCGGCGACGGCGCCACGGGCACGGGTGCCGCCCCAAGCCACGTCTACGCGTCAGCCGGCTCCTACAAGGTCAAGTTGACCGTGACCGATGGTGCCGGCGTGAGCAGCATCACGACCCAGACGGTGACGGTCCTTGACCAGCCTCCGATAGCCGTGTTCGGCTCGACCCGGGCGGTGCCGATCCCGGGTCAGCCGGTCAGCTTCGACGGCAGGGCCTCAAGTGATCCCGACGGGACGATCACCTCCTACGCATGGGACTTCGGCGACGGTGTCATCGGAACCGGCGCCACGCCGACACACGCCTACGCGGACCCGGGCACGTACACCGTCCGGCTGACCGTGACCGACGATGCAGGGCAGAAGACCACCCTGAGCCGGCCGGTGACCGTGTACGCGCAGCCGTGGGCGACCTTCAGCTACTCACCGCTCCTGCCGGTCGAGCGCGTGGCGACCACGTTCTCCGCGGCCGCCTCCGGCGCCGATCAGAGCACGATGATCTCTTCGTACGCGTGGAGCTTCGGCGACGGGACGACCGCCACTGGGCCAACCGTCGCTCACGCTTACGCAAGCGATGGCACCTACCGTGTCACGCTCACGGTGACCGACGGCTTCGGTATGACCTCGAGCACGCGCGAGGTCGTGGCGGTCATCGACAGTGCTCCGGCCGCGGCGATCGCGGTCATCACGCGGCGCCCCGCTGCGAGCCGAGCGGTCTGGTTCAGCGGCGCTCGCTCTCACGACGTCGACGACCCGATCGTGTCGTATCTGTGGCACTTCGGCGACCACCGCAGCGCAGTGGGCAAGAAGCTCCGCCACACTTTCGCGAGGGCGGGGTCCTACCGCGTGTCGCTGACCGTGCGCGACAGCCACGGCCAGACGGCGACGACGACGACGACCGTGCGGATCGGCCGAGCGGGAGCCCTCAGCAGGGACCGCCGCTCACACCGGCGCCGGCGCCTCAAGCGCTGACTCGAGCACGGCGAGCGCCTCGGGTAGGTTCGCGCGCCCGAATCCGACCCGCACATGGTCCGGCTCGTCGTAGACCGAGCCGGGGAGCAGCAGGACGCCGTGGGCAGCGAGCCGCTCGCAGAAGCGCTCGATGTCAGGCGCGGCGCGCACCCGCGGAAAGCCGATCGGACCGGCGAGCGGACGAACCCACTCGAAGGTTTCGGCATGCCGGGCGAACAGCTCCTCGAGCAAGGGCAGGTTTCGGTGCACGATGCCGAGGTTGCGCTCGAGCAACAGATGACGGTTGCGCAGGGCCACCGCGGTGAGCACCTCGCTCGGGGCGCTGGAGCAGATCGTCGTGTAGTCCTTCAGGCGCACAATCGCTTCGCGCAGGGCGGCGTCGCGGGTGACGAGCCAGCCGAGGCGCAACCCGGGCAGGCCGAAGCTCTTGGAGATGCTCCCCAGTGAGACCGCGCGCTCGTCCAGATCGCAGGCAGCCGGCAGGCGGTCTTCCGGGTCGTGCTCGAGCTCGCGATAGACCTCGTCGCTGAACAGCACGATGCCGTGGGCGCTGGAGAGCTCCACGACGCGCTCAAATGTGGTCCGGTCCATCAGCGTGCCGGTCGGATTGTGCGGCTGGTTGACGTAGAGCACCCGAGTCGCCGGGCGCACGAGCCGCTCGAGCGCCCCCAGGTCGTGGGCCCAGCCCTCCGCGTAGCGACGGTGCCAGGGGCTGACCACGGCGCCGGTGCTGCGGGCCAGCTCGACCGCCGACTCGTAACACGGGGTCTCGACGATGGCGTGGTCGCCCGTCCTGAGCAGCGCGTGGTAGAGCAGGAAGATGCCCTCCTCGGCGCATGAGGTGACGATCACCTCGTCGGGATCGATGCGCTCGTAGCACCCGGCGATCGCCACACGAAGCTCGGGTGCCCCCGGCGACTCGGTGTATCCGCACCAGGTGCCGAGCAGCCTGGCGTGGGCGTCCGGCTCGAGCGCGAGCAGCGACTCGATCGTGCGCGACTCGCAGTCGCTGCTCGACAGCATGTAGCGCGTGGTGAACTCGTACCGGGCGTAATAGCGCTCGATCCGGAACGGCCTCAGCTCCATCGGACGATTATGGCCGCGCGGCTCGCCGACTACGATCATGGCTCGTGGTGGACCTCGACGCCAGCCCTCACGCCGAGTGGACCTGATCGTCGGCGCGACCGGCTACGTCGGCAGCCTTCTAACCCGCGCGCTCGTCGCCGAGGGACGGGCGGTGCGGGCGCTGTCGCGTCGTCCGATCCTCCTGTCGCCGGCCAGTGGGGTCCAGACCGTCCGCGGTGATGTTCTGAACGACGAAGGGCTCGAGGCCGCGCTCGAGGGGTGCGACGTCGCCTACTACCTCGTGCACTCGATGGAGGCGGGCGCGAACAGCTTCGAGGCGCGGGACCGTCAGGCCGCGGGTAACTTCGTGGCCGCGTGCCGGCGAGCCGGCGTCGACCGCGTCGTCTATCTGGGCGGCATCGAGCCGACCGGTCCGCTGTCGCCGCACATGCGCTCGCGGCTCGAGGTCGAGCGGATCCTGATGGAGGGCCTGCCCGCGGCCACCGGTCTGCGCGCCTCGATCATCATCGGCGCCGGCAGTCCGTCGTTTCGCCTGATGGTTCGTCTGATCGAGCGGATCCCGGTCCTCCCCCTGCCTCCCTGGCGCGAACGACGCACCCAGCCGATCGCCGAGCGCGACGTGGTGGAGTGCCTGGTCCGGACGCCGCTGATAGACGCCACGAGCGGGCGATCAATCGACATCGTCGGGCCCGATCCGTTGACCTACGCCGAGATTCTCGAGGGCATCGCGGCCGAGTTGGACATCGACCGCCCCCCGGTCAAGCTGTCGGTGTTCACCGCGCCGGCGTTCGCCGCTGTGGCCTCGCGCATCGCCGGGTCCGATGCCGATCTGGTCCGGGCCCTGATGGGCAGTCTGAGTGCCGACGTCCTGCCACGGAGCGAGCGTGCCGCCCAAGAGATGACGGAGCTTTACGGTTTCAGGCCGCTTCCGTTCGTGCGCGCGGTGAGGCGCGCGCTGGCCGACTGGGAGCACAAGGAGCCGCTCGCCGCGCGTTGACCCGCGGCGCGGCTGGTGCCAGCCTACGGGTGGGCGTAGGCTGTCTGAAGTGCAAGCGGCTCACACCCACGAGCAGGCCGGGGCACGCCGCAATCTGGTCGTGATTGGCGCCTCGGCGGGCGGCGTGGAAGCCCTTAGCCAGGTGGTTCGAGATCTGCCGCCAGATCTGCCCGCCGCGGTGTGCATCGTGCTCCACATAGCGCCGGGGAGCCCCAGCATGCTCGCGCACATCCTGGGGCGCGCGGGAAAGCTTCCGTGCCGGCCGGCCCAGGACGGCGAGCACCTGCGCGATGGCGTGATCCTCGTCGCGCCACCGGACCACCACCTGGTCATCGAGGACAGCCGGGTGCGCCTCACCGTCGGCCCACGGGAGAACGGACACCGGCCGGCCATCGACGTCCTGTTCCGCTCCGCGGCTGCCGCGCTCAATAGCCGCGTCGTTGGGGTGGTGCTGTCCGGTACCCGGGACGACGGATCGGCCGGCCTGGCCGTGATCAAGGCCGGCGGCGGGGCCACGATCGTGCAGGATCCCAAGGACGCCACGTATGCCGGTATGCCCGCCAGCGCGATCGCCCACGTCCGCGTGGACGCGATCGTGCCGGGGGCGCGTGTCGGGAGTACGATCGCTGCGATGGTGAACGGGGAGGATCCTCCACCTCCGGTGGGAGTTGGCGGCGATCCAGATTCCGATCCGGAACCGGATCCCGCCATCGATCCCAAGCCCGATCCGCACCCTGACCCGCTCCGGGGCGAGCAGGTCGTTGCGGTCTGCCCCGAGTGCGGAGGGGTCCTGACCGAGCGTGCCGAGGCCGGCTTCCTGCAGTGGGAGTGCCGGGTGGGGCATCGCTACTCGCCCGACACGCTGATCGACGCGCAGGCCGACGAGGTGGAGGGCGCCCTGTGGGCGGCCATCCGTGCCCTGGCCGACCGCGCCGCGCTGCTTCAGCGGATGGCCCAGCAAGCCGAGAAGCGGGGCCAGCCCCGGTCGGCTCGACGTTTTCGCCGGCAGTCGCAGGCCGCTTCCGAGCAGGCCGAGATCGTGCGCCAGGCCCTCGCCGGAGCGGCCGGAACGACGCTGCGCCGGGTCGTCGACACCGATGAAGAGGAGCCGATCGGGACGTCCGAGGAGGGTGCCGCGTGAATGCCGACCGGCCAGACACCACGCTCGAGGAGCTGCTCACCTTCATCAAGGAGACCCGCGGGTTCGACTTCACCGGCTACAAGCGCTCGACGATCGAGCGCCGGGTCGCCAAGCGCATGGGCGCCGTGGGCACCGAACGTTACGACGACTACCTCGACTACCTCGAGCTGCACGCCGAGGAATTCGCCGAGCTGTTCAACACGCTGCTGATCAACACCACCAATTTCTTCCGGGATCCCCAGACCTGGGAGTACCTCGCCACCGAGATAACCCCCGAGCTGCTTGCTGCCCGAACCGACGACTCTGCGATCAGGGTGTGGTGCGCCGGCTGCGCGTCGGGCGAGGAGCCCTACACCGTGGCGATGGTCCTGGCCCGGGTGATGGGCGACTCCGGGTTCCGCGAGCGCGTGAAGATCTACGCCACGGACGTCGACGAGGAGGCGCTGGATCTGGCCCGGCACGGCGCATACCTGCCTCGCCAGATCGAGGACATCCCCCCCGACGCGCTCGAGCGGTTCTTCGAGCGGACCGATCAGCGCTACGTGTTCCGCAAGGACCTGCGGCGGTCGGTCATCTTCGGGCGCAACGATCTGGTCCAGGACGCGCCGATCTCTCGCATCGACCTGCTCGTGTGCCGGAACACACTCATGTACTTCACGGCTGAGACGCAAGCCCAGATCCTCCGCCGCTTCCACTTCGCCCTGGACGATGACGGCTATGTGCTGCTCGGCAAGTCCGAGATGCTGATCACCCACACGGACCTGTTCGCCCCGGTTGAGCTCAAGATGCGCGTCTTCCGGAAGGTGATCAAGCCGACGCTCCGCGACCGGGTCCGCGTCATGGCCGGCAACGCCGTCCGCGGCTACGGCGCGATCGAGTCCGACAACCTGCGCGAGGCCGCCTTCGACGTGGGCGGCCCGGCGCACGTCGTGCTCGACCACAACCGGGCGCTGATCATGGCTAACGACGCCGCCCGTCGACTGTTCGGACTGAGCCTCAACGACTTCGGCCGCCCGGTGCAGGACCTCGAGTTCTCCTATCGCCCGCTGGAGCTGCGAAGCCACCTCGACACCCTCGATCGCGATCTGCGTGCCGACGAGGTCAAGTCGATTGAGTGGCGCGCCGGCGATACGGACCGGGTATATGACATCCGTCTCACGCCCTTGCTCGCTGACGGCTCACCACTGGGCACGAGCATCCTTTACATCGACGTAACCGAACCGCACCGCCTCCAAGACCAGCTGGCTGGCTCCAAGCGAGAGCTCGAGCAGGCCTACGAGGAGCTTCAGTCGACCGTTGAGGAGCTCGAGACGACCAACGAGGAGCTCCAGTCGACCAACGAGGAGCTCGAGACGACCAACGAGGAGCTCCAGTCGACCAACGAGGAGCTCGAGACGATGAACGAGGAGCTCCAGTCCTCCAACGAGGAGCTCGAGACGATGAACGAAGAGCTCCGGCACCGCACCCAGGAGGTCAACGACGTCAACTCGTTCCTGGAGACGATCCTCAGCACGATCGGACTCGCCGTCGCGGTGGTCGACCGCAACCAGCGCGTGCAGATCTGGAACGGCAAGGCGCGGGAGCTGTGGGGGGTCACGCCTGAGGAGGCCGAGGACGAGCATCTGCTCTCCCTCGACATCGGCCTGCCGCTCGACCAGCTCCGAGCGCAACTGCGAGCCACGCTCGGCGGAGAGTCACAGCGCGAAGAGGTGGTGCTTGCTGCGACCAACCGGCGCGGCAAGCCGTTTCAATGCCGGGTCACGTTCATGCCACTCGGTGGCGGTGGAGACGGGAACATCCCGGGTGTGATCATGATGATGGAGGCGGTCGACGCCTGAGGGCGTCCTGCGCGATCCGCTCGCGCAGGGCGGTGATGCGAACCCGTTCGCTGCGCATGCGTCTGAGCCGCTCGTGCGTCTCCTGCCGTTCGGAGACGTGCTGCTCGCGCAGCCGGTCGACCGTCTCCAGCAGCTCGGCGTAGGCGATCTTCGGGTCTTCCTCCTTTGCGTCTTCCTCCCGTCGCCGCGGCAACACCGCCCAGGGTCCGATCGGCAGCTCGCCGGGGGCCGACGGCACGATTCTGTGCGAAGCCTCCGCGGGCTGCGGCGGTGGGACCACGAGCAGCCAACCGGGGTCCTGCGCCACGAGCGCGCCGTCGTCGCTCAGCTTGCGCAGCGCCAGGGTCACGGTTGGCCGGCGGGCCCCGACCAGAGCGCCCAATGTCTCGTGGGTCAGCGCCAGCGGCACCCGCACGCCGCCGGGCGTGACCTGGCCCCAGGAATCCGCCAGCAGCCAGAGCATGGCCATGATCCGATCCTCCACGCGCGGGAGCTGGCAGATGACCAGTTGCACGGTCAGCCGCTGCAACTGGTCGCCCATCGATCCGAAGAGGCCTTGCGTCAGCCTGGGCCACCGGTAGACGGCGGCAAGCAGGTCGTTGCCGAGCAACGCGAGCCGAACCGGGGCGGCCGTGCGGAAGTCGAGTTCGGCGAGCCACGAAGGCCACAGCTCGTTTCTCGGGACGAGCAGGTCACCGGGGCCGAGGAGGTGGATGCCGGTCTGCTCACCAATTCGCAGCGAGCTCATCACCAGGCCTTCGAACACCGCGGCGCCGAACGCGCGGTGTTGGGTGAGGAGCAGTTCGAGGTCCAGCGGCCCGGCGTCGACGGTGATCACGGGTAGGGTGATGCCGGCGACCTCGGCACGCTCGTCGGCCGTCAGCTGATCGGTCAGTACCAGCCTGGCGTCGAGAAGGGGGACTCGGTCTCCGGAGACCATCGTGAACACAACCGGCGGATTGCGCGCGCCGACGCGGGGAACTCTGTAATTATGAACGATGCAGATCAGGTCGCTCAAGCCCGAGCGCGCGAGCAACGTGCGCGCGAGCGTGAGGCCCGAGCGCTGTCGCACCAACGAACCGCCGCCCGCAAGGCAGAGGAGGCGGCTGACCCCGAGAGCGCCGCGGCGCATCGGGCCGAGGCGATGACTCACGCACGCGCCGCAAAGATCCACCGCGCGGCGATTGAGGTGCAGGTCGAGCACGCCCGGGCACACGAGCCCTGAGTCGCGTTCGCTGACGCCGGACCCTCGCCGGAGCCCCCGGCGCTCCGCCCTGCGCGAGCCCGGCGGACGACATGGCTCTGTGCCTCATGCGGTCGCCTTGATCGTCCGCCGCAAGCTCTTATTAGGAGGAGAGAGATCCTGCCGGACACAAGTACCACACGGACCGGCTGGCTTGGAGGTGGCAGTTGGATTGCAGCGCCGCTCAGACGCTGAGCTCCTCCGGGAGCCCGAGTTCTGACGGCTACGCGACGGCGGCGTCCACGTCCGGGATGGGCTCGAGCGTGAACACCTCCATCGCCACATCCCGGGCGGTGTCGATGCCGCTGATGAACGCCACCGTCCGGCGGCCCAGCGCCTCCTCGACGATCCCGCGGAACTGATCCTCCAGCGCGTACTGGAAGAACAGCCGAGCCTCGCGCAACCGCTGGTGCTCTCCCATCGCCACGAGGTTGCGCTCCGCCACCGTAAGGCTTGATTCCAGCGTGACCACGAGCGTGTCCGGACCGGCGAACTGCGCGCGCGCCTTGGTCGGGCCACGTCCGAACGCTTCTTTGTAGAGACGCACCATCGCGTTTGAGATCTCCAGCATCGGGCTCTTATCCGCCGTCGCGGTCCCATCGTGTGATTGCTCAAAGCTGGCTGAGATGTCTTCTTGCATCCTCATCGATTCCTGCTCCTGGGGGGCCCCGTTACCCTGCGACCCCCGGGTGTCGGAAAGTTGCAGACAGTCAGATTCCACTTTCCCCCACCGCTCTGGCCACGGTAGAACCGGCGCATCCGGCCGTGCGGCAGGCCTCACCAAATGTAGGTCGGCCCCCGTGGCCATGACAAGCTTGAGGTTGTAAAGGAACGTGGCCGCGATCTGCGCGGACGCCGGCGCGCGTTCGTTCGCCCGCCGGTTCGCGCTCCGGTGCGCGCCGATACCATCCTCCCGCGGGGCGGTTAGCTCAGCTGGTAGAGCGCCTGCCTTACAAGCAGGAGGTCGCTGGTTCGAGCCCGGCACCGCCCACTGGGGAATCGTCTGCGATTACCGGGCTTTCTTGCCCCCGCAGGTCGTCCGCAACTTCGCGGGACGGCGCCGTGGAAGCCTCCTGGAAGCTATGGCCGGCTCAAGGACCCTATTCCGGGCTTCTCGCCGAGGCCCAGCTGATGTGCGTTCGGGCTCGCAGCACGAGCTGGGTGGGCGAGTTCCCCAGGAGAAGATGTATGAGTGAGCGATCCGCTCCGCATACCCGTCGTACAAGCCCGTAGTCGGGAACCCGAGCGTGCGGGCGAAGGTGTCGTGGAAGCTGTCCCAGCCGGTGATCTGGGACCTTGGGATCTCGACGATCGGCACGTCGAGGACGTTATCTCTCGGCCTTGGTGTCGGTGCCGAGGCCGGCGCGGAGCTGATTGCTCCTCGGGTTTAGCGGCGCATCGGGGAGGAGTTCCGCATGGTCGCCAAGGCGTAGCGAGATGTCTCGGTCGCCGAACGGGGGAAGCGATCGTGCCAGACGCCGGCAGGGCGCGCTCCGCGCTCGAGGCTTCGCGAGTCCCAGGACACTCGTGGCGACGCCGTCGTGGGGTGGGGGGCTATGCCACGGCATGAGTTGGACATCGGCGGCTGCTAAGGCTCCGTGACTCGTCCACCTCATGGCGTCGTCCGGGCTGCCCCAAGCGCCCGAGACGGTGAGGACACAGGAATCAGGATCAACGAGGTCGCCGGCGCATACTGCAGAGGCGGGATTGCGTCCGCGAGTGAGCATCTCGTTGGTGCCGGCGCGACGCGCGCTTCGCTTCAGACCAGCCAGCCGGTTGTGGAGGGAGCGCTTCGCTGTCGCCGGCCCGGGGTGATCCTGGTCGGTCGGGAATCGTTGTGTCGTGTTGTAACGGCGTGTGGCGTGCGCTAGCGTGTGCGCGCGGGGGCCCACCCGCGGCGTCTGTCCACAGGGCCATGATCGGCTAAGGAGATGTGATGGGTCGCAGAGCGAGGATGGTGGTTGCGGCGGCGGCGATCGTGCTGGTGAGCGCCAGCTCGGCGTGGGCAAGGAGCTCGACGTCGCAGGCTGGCTATCAGGGCACGGGCGACACGTTCCAGTCGGTTCATGCGACTTGGGTCATGCCGTCGATTTCGTGCCCTGGTCCGTCATCCTCGGGATACCAGGGCGAGGCCTGGTTCGGAGTGGGAATGGGGGGGTCGTATTCGAGC
>DATIEI010000181.1:0-2680 GCA_035455845.1 Solirubrobacteraceae bacterium | reverse complement strand
CGCCGCGTCGTCTGACCCGTCAAAGCAAAGCAGGATCGGCTTCGTGTTCTCTGCGTCGGACATCGGTGCGTCCCTTCGTGTGAGTCGAGTCAAACAGTGCCGCACGACGGCGGCATCCGCGTTACGCCCCACGACCGCGCGGGCATATACGGATGCCGCGTCTTGCGCGTGGTTTTCGGCAGGCAGACTGCACGATCTTCCCGAGGGCGTGAGATCCCTGCTCTCGTAGGCTCGTTCGATGGAGGCGAGCGCCCGGCGAGGGCCACGCACGGTTGACCGATGACCGATCCTGCGGTCAGCCTGCTCGCCGCGCTCGGGATCGGTCTGCTGCTCGGCGTTGAGCGTGAGCGACGCAAGGGTCGGGGACCCGAGCGAGGGCCAGCCGGGATCCGGACCTTCGGCCTGGTAGCGCTTCTCGGCGGTTTGGCCTATCGCGTCGGGGGAGTGGCTGTCACAGCGGTGGCCCTGGGAGTCGTCGGCCTCGCTGCCGTTGCCGGTTACGTCACGTCCGGCGACGATGACCCGGGGATGACAACCGAGGTCGCGCTGCTGGTCGATTTTCTCCTCGGGGCGCTGACCCAGCACAACACCGCCCTCGCGGTCGGCCTCGGGGTGAGTTCGGCGATCCTGCTCGCCGGTCGTGAGCGGTTGCACCGCTTCGTGCGGGACACGCTGTCTGAGCGCGAGCTTCACGACGGCCTGTTGTTCGCGGCGTGCGCTCTGATCGTCTTGCCACTCGTCCCCGATCATGGAGTCGGCCCCAACCACTCGCTGAATCCAGCCATCATCTGGCGCCTCGTCGTGATCGTGATGGCCATGCAGGGCGCGGGGTACGTGGCTCTCCGAGCCGTCGGACCGCGTTACGGGCTGCTGCTCACCGGCTTCCTAGGCGGTTTCGTGTCGAGCACCGCGATGATCGCGGTGATGGGCCGCCGGGCCGTGGAGGAGCCACGCCTGCGGCGGCTCGCCTCTGCCGCCGGGATCGCGTCATCGGTCGCCACGATAGTGCTGCTCGCAGCGGTCGTCGGTGCGGCGAGCGTGCCGGTGCTTCGCGTGCTGGCGCTCCCCATGATCCTGGCCGGACTTGCCGCCGTCGGATACGCGCTCGTGTTCGGACTTCGCGCGGTCCGCCAGCCCGAGCCCGATGTGGTCGAGCCGGGTCGCGCATTCGACTTGAAGGTCGCGCTCCTGCTCGCCGCCACCGTCACGCTGGTCCTGCTGGTCGCCGGCGCGCTGAACGCCGCCCTTGGCCGCGCCGGTCTTGTTCTCGGGACCGCAGTGGCCGGATTTGCCGACTCGCAATCTGCCGCGATCTCCGCGGCGACACTCACGGGCACCGGGCACGTAACGGCGACCGGTGCGTCGATTGCGACGCTCGCTGCGCTCACCACCAACACGGTGAGCAAGGCCGCGCTGGCCGCCGGCATCGGCAAGATGCGCTACGCGCTCGAGGTCTGGCCGGGCCTCGCCTTGATCCTCGTTGGGGCATGGGGCGGGTTTGCGATCACGCAGGCGGGCTGACCGACGCACCCCGGGACATCGCTTTACGCGGCCGCCGCGCGCCTGCCCGCTGAATCATCGTGACGCCGCGCCGGGCGGTAGCCCGGCAGCTCGAGGCGAAATGTGGCGCCGTGCCCCGGGGCGGATTCCGCGCGGATGCTGCCGCCGTGAGCTTCGATGATCGCCCGCGCGATGGCCAGTCCGAGGCCGCTCCCGCCACGGTCCCTGCTGCGACCGGCGTCGACGCGATGGAAGCGTTCGAAGATCCGTTCGAGTTCGCCGGGCGGGATGCCAGGGCCGGTGTCGCTCACGGAGATCTCGAGCCGCCCGTCGCGGGCATTCGCGACGACCGCGATCCGGTCGCCTGGGCCGGTGTGAGCCACGGCGTTGCGGATGAGGTTGCGGAGCACTTGGGTCAGGCGGTCCTGATCGCCGCGCAGGGTGCCGTCGACCGGTTGGAGCTGAAAAGTGCGGTCGCCGAACAGTGGCAGGTCGCGCCGCAGGTCCTCGCAGAAGTCGTGGAGGTCGATTGTCTCGACTTCGATCAACCGACCGGCCTCGGCGCCGGCGAGCGTGAGCATGTCCCCGACCAACCGGTCGAGCTCATCCAGGCGGCGTAGCAACGTGGCCGTGCCTTCGTGCCGTGTGCGCTCGTCGGTTTCGCGGTCGAGCAGCTCGACCTGAGCGCGGAGTACGGCGAGCGGCGTGCGGAGCTCGTGGGAGGCGTCGGACACGAAATCGCGCTGGCGCTTGAACGCGCGCTCGAGTCGGTCGAGCATGTGGTCGAACGCGTCAGACAGGACTCCGACCTCGCCCCGCCGGCCCCGCGTCCCGGTGCGAACCGACAGATCGCCGGCATTGACCGCGGCGGCCACGCGCGCCATGCGCCGGAGCGGCGCGGCGATCAGCCCGGCAAGCCCGAGCCCGACGACAATCGCGACGAGGAGTGCGAGCGCTCCGACGATGGCAAAGGCGTGTCGCAGGCTCGATTGAGCCCGCTCCACCGGAGTCAGAGGATTCGCCACCCGTAGGGTTCCCACGGTCCGATTGCCCGATTCGATTGGTGTGGTGAGCACGCGCATGCCTCCGGCCTCGACCACGGAGGCGGTGGCGAGCCCGCGGGGAGAGTCCAGCAGTCCGGTTGTCTCGGGCGCCCGCCGTTCTCGCGCTTCCTCGCGAG
>DATIEI010000180.1:0-4832 GCA_035455845.1 Solirubrobacteraceae bacterium | reverse complement strand
ACAGCCCGCGGTTTGGCCGCGCGCCTGAATCACGCGCGCGGCCGCGGAGCCGCGTGGGAAGAAACTTCAGCATGTAGGCAGTTACTCCCCAAGTACGCGTGCCTGGGAGAGCCGCGGCGCTGCGCTTGCCCGGCGGGCCCGGCGGGGCCGACTGGGCCGACCGGGCCGACGGAGCCGCGGCCGCGCGGTGCGCCCACCTGCTCGATCCGCTCGCCGTCGGATCTGGCCAACCAGACCGCCCACAGAGAACTGTCGCTGCTTGCGGGGTGAGGCCGTGTGCTCCCGCCTGCCTCGAACTTAGACTCGACCTTAGATGAGCGCCGTCCAGAGCATCGCTGTCCCACCCCACAACCTCGAGGCCGAGAAGTCGGTCCTCGGGGCCGTGCTGCTGGACGAGCGCCACCTACACGGCTTGCTCGTGGAGCAGCACCTGCGCCCCGAGCACTTCTACCGCGAGCAGCACGGCGCGGTGTTCGCGGCGATGATCGAGCTGTACGAGAGTGACCGCAAGATCGATCACCTCACGGTGGCCGAGACGCTGCGCCAGCGGGGCAAGCTCGAGGAGGTCGGCGGCACGGCGGCGATCGACGAGCTGGCCGGCTGGGTGCCGGCCGCCGGCCACGCCCGCGAGTACGGGCAGATCGTGCGCGACAACGCGCAGCTCCGGGCCCTGCTCACGACCTCCTACGAGATCCAGGCCAGCGTGCTCTCACGCGAGGCCCCGCCCCGCGACCTGGTCGAACGGGCCGAGCGATCCGTGCTCGAGGTCGCGCACGACGACCGCCAGAAGAAGTTCCGCCCGATCGCCGAGGTGCTCCACGAGGAGACCGACAAGCTCCACCGGCTCTCGACGCTCAAGACTCCGCTCACGGGCACGCCGTCGGGCTTCAAGGACATCGACGAGATGACCGGCGGGTTTCAGCCCGGCAACCTGATCATCATTGCCGCTCGCCCCTCGATGGGTAAATCGGCGCTGGTCGCGAACATTGCCGAGAACGCCGTCCTGGGGGCGAATCATCCGTCCAGCAAACCGAGCGCGGTCGCCCTGTTCTCGCTCGAGATGTCCGAGTCCGAGCTGGCCCAGCGATTCGTCGCCTCCCAGGCCCGGATCCGGGGCGATGAGCTGCGCAAGGGCCGCGTGGCCGAGAACCGCTGGCCGAAGATCCTGGCCGCCTGCCAACGCCTCGCGGATGCGCCGCTGTGGATCGACGACTCAAGCGACACCGGCGTCCTGGAGGTGCGGGCCAAGGCCCGTCGATTGCACCACCAGCTTGAAGACGGGCTTGGGCTGATCATCATCGACTACCTGCAGCTCATGCGCCACGAGGGCCGGGTGGAGAGCCGCGTGGAGCAGGTGGGCCAGATCTCTCGTGGCCTCAAGGGGCTTGCCAGAGAGCTGAACGTCCCCGTGATCGCGCTGTCGCAGTTGAGCCGTGCGGTCGAGCAGCGGCACGAGAAGCGGCCGATCCTGTCCGACCTTCGCGAGAGCGGACAGGTGGAGCAGGATGCCGACCTCGTGATGTTCATCTACCGCGAGGAGTACTACGAGAAGGAATCCGAGCGCCCGGGTGAGGCCGACATCATCATCGCCAAGCACCGCAACGGGCCGGTCGGCGACGTCGTGCTGACCTTCCAGAAGGAGTATCCGAAGTTCATGAACTACGCCGGCGAGCGGTTCGCCGGAGCATGAGCTACTCGAGGGCCGGGGCCGTGGGGGTGACGCGCGAAGCGCGGGAGTTCAGGGAGTGTCCGTTTGGCCTGTGCGACGGCAGCGGGATGCTCTACGACGAGGCGTCGAACACCGCGTATGACTGCCGCTGCCGCCGGCAGATCATCGCGCTGCGCAAGGCGCGCAGCCTGTCCGCGGTCATCCCCCGCCGCTACCACGACGTGGCCTTCGATCGCTACCCGGTAACCGAGATCGATCCGGTGGTGGTGGCGGCCACGCGCCGGTTCGCCGACCGGATCGACGAGCGCCTGGACGCAGGACGGGGGCTGTGGTTCATGGGGCCGGTCGGAACCGGCAAGACGACGCTGGCCATGCTCGTCTCGAAGGCCGCCCTCGAGGCCGGGCGAAGCGTCGCGATCTACTCGCTGCCAAGGCTGCTCAACGAGATCCGCGACACGCACCGGGCCGAGCGCTCCCACGTCGACCTGCTCGACCGGCTCACCGCGGTCGATCTGCTGCACGTCGACGACGTGGGCGCGGAGCGGACCACCGATTGGGTGCTCGAGGAGCTCTACTCGATCGTCAATGCGCGCTATGAGGACAAGCGCTCGATGGTGATCACGACCAACATCCTCGACCGCGAGGCGCTGTGCGAGCAGATCAGCGGGCGAACCGTTTCGCGCTTGACCGAGATGTGCGACGAGTTGCCGCTGCTCGGTCACGACCGCCGGATGGACCTCCGCTCGGCGTGACCGAATCAGTCGTCCTGCCGACGCTCTGACTCGGCCCGCTCCTCGAGCTTGTCGGCCAGGTATTTGGCCTTCTCGGCGCGGCGCTCGTGCTGCGCCGCCTCGTCCTCGTCGGGGACATCACGGGCGCGCCGGCGCTCGGCCTGCTCGCGTTCGAGCTGGCTCAGCTTGAGCTCCTCGGTGATGGGATCCTCGGGCACATTCCAGAACCTAGCGCCAACGCAGGCATTTGGGGCCCTGGCTCGCGCAGGCGGGGCGTCGGCCGCCCGGGCCTAAGCAGTAGCGTGGGCGCGGTGAGACCCCGAGAGCAGCCCGAGCCGACCCGGCTGATCGGCCTAGACCACGTGCAGGTGGCGGCGCCGCGTGGAAGCGAGAACGCCGCCCGCCGGTTCTATGGCGAGCTGCTGGGCATGCCCGAGCTGACCAAGCCCGCCGTGCTCCAGGCCCGCGGCGGAGTGTGGTTCGCCTGTGGTGAGCATCAGCTCCACGTCGGGGTCGCCGAACCCTTCGCGCCCGCCACCAAGGCCCATCCGGCGCTCGCGGTGCGGGCCGCCGAGATCGATCGCCTGGCTGAGCGGCTGGTCGAGGCGGGTAGCCCGGTGCAGTGGGACGACGCAATTGCGGGCACCCGCCGGTTCTTCACAGCCGATCCGTGGGGCAACCGGATCGAGTTGGTCGCGACTGGGGAGAGGTGATCGCCGGGCGAGCGGCCGACCGGCCGCGGCGTCGGCTGACCGGCCGCGGCGTCGGCTGACCGGCCCGCGGCGTCGGCTGACCGGCGGGGGCCGGGATCGAGTCCGAACACGGCACGCAGGACCACCTCGAGCGTCAGGCGCTGGAGCAGCGGATGAAGCTCGGTGGCGGTGTCCTCGGGCCAGCCGGCCACCTCACGCTCGGCCACCGCGACCACGGATCGGCCAGCCGGGCCACCCGCTCGCCATGGAAGGCCGGCAGCATGAGCCTGCGCTGCTCCATGTGGACTTCCTCGTCGAGCAGGATCACCGAGTTCTGCCCGACCACCGGCTCCAGCACGCGAGCGCCCTCGCCGGGGTGCAGCTCGTCCGCCGGGGCGGTGAACACCTGCTTGATCTCCTCGGGGTCCGTCAGGATCACGAACGGCGGCGCGGTCAGCAGCCGCAGCGTGAAGCGCGAGCCGTAGCGCGCGCGGCACTGCTCGAGAAAGGCAAGTGGGCGGGTCCAGAACGCCACGCTCTGGACCGTCTTGGGAAGCCTGGGCCCGGGTGGAAGTGACACGCCGAAGATCGGCTACCCGGTGTATCGCGGACCGAATGTGAGATACGCCACAAACGGCGGCCTTCCCACTTGCGTCTGACTTTTGCCGTAACTATTCCCGGAAAAGTCAGCCCCCGGAAAAGTCAGCCGGATCCGCGGAAGGGCCTCAGATCTGCGGGCCCGGGCGGGGCGGGAGCGGCGAGGGGTCGGGCGTCGGCGACGGGGGGCTCGGGTCGGGTGCGGGGGGCGTCGGGGCGGGGCCCGGAGTCGGTGTTCCCGGGCCCGGCGTGGGCGGGGAGGGGTCCGGGCCGGGCGCGGGCGGCGCGGGGACGCCAAGGCTCACGCCGATGCCTGCGCGGGTCCGCTCATGCCGTGCGTACACTCCGTCGCCGATGCCGGGAATCGTATTGGTCGGCGCCCAGTGGGGCGATGAGGGGAAGGGGAAGGTCACGGATCTGCTCGCGGAGCGCGCGGATGCGGTGGTGCGCTTCCAGGGAGGCAACAACGCCGGGCACACGATCGTGCGCGGCCGCCAGACATTCAAGCTGCACCTGATCCCGTCGGGGATCCTGCACAAGGACACGCTTTGCGTGATCGGCAACGGGGTGGTGATCGATCCCCGGGTGCTGACCGACGAGCTCGACGAGCTGCGCCGGCGCCGGGTCGACACGCGGCTGCTGCGGATCTCGGCCAGCGCGCACCTGATCATGCCCTACCACATGATGCTTGACCACGCCGGCGAGGCCAAGCTCGGCAAGCTGCAGATCGGGACCACGCGAAGGGGCATCGGACCCTGCTACGCAGACAAGGCGGCCCGGCTGGGGATCCGGGTCCAGGACCTGCTCGACGAGAAGATCCTCAAGCAGAAGATCGTCGCGGCACTGGACCCCAAGCGGCTGTCGCTGCGCCCGTACGCGAAGGACCCGCGGCTGGACCTGCAGACGATCACCGAGGAGTACCTCACCTACGGCCACCGGCTCGCGCCCTACATCGCCGACACCGTGCGGCTCGTGCACGAGCGGCTCGACGCCGGCGAGACCGTGGTGTTCGAGGGAGCGCAGGGCGCTCTGCTCGACATCGATCACGGCACGTATCCGTTCGTGACCTCGTCGAACCCGGTGGCGGGCGCGGCCTGCGTGGGCGCCGGCGTCGGGCCCAAGGACATAGACGAGGTCTGGGGC
>DATIEI010000179.1:0-6323 GCA_035455845.1 Solirubrobacteraceae bacterium | reverse complement strand
GGCGTCAACCGAGACGACGCCGGCATGGCGCGCGAGCGCCGCCTCGACCACCGCCTTCTCGCTCGCGCGGAACTGCCGGCCCACGTGCAGCACCGCGGTCGCGGTCGCGGAGTCGGTCAGTTGCGGGTTCGCCGCGCCCATCGTTGCCCGCTCAGCGAACGCGGGCGAAGCGGTGCACCGCGTCGAGCAGTTCGCGGCTCTTCTCGGCCGCGACCTCCTCGTCGCCGGCGGCCAGCGCGCCCGCCACGCAGTGGTTGACGTGCTCGTCGAGGATCCTGAACGCCACCGCATCGAGCGCGGTCGTGATGGCCGAGATCTGGGTGATGATGTCGATGCAGTAGCGGTCCTCGTCAACCATCTTCTCGATGCCGCGCACCTGTCCCTCGATCCGGTGCAGGCGCTTGATCAGCGCGTCCTTGTCGGCGGCGTAGCCGTAGGTGACGGTGGCGGTGGCGGTCATGTGGTCTCCCTTCGGGATTGGAAGCGCCTGAGCCTGAGCGAGTTGGTGACCACGAACACGCTCGAGAATGACATCGCGGCGGCGGCGATGATCGGATTCAGTAGGCCGGCGATCGCGAGCGGGATCGCCGCGACGTTGTAGGCAAAGGCCCAGAACAGGTTCCCCTTGATCGTCTGAAGCGTGCGGCGGGCCAGGCGGATCGCGTCGGCGGCGGCGCGCAGATCGCCCGACACCAGCGTCAGGTCGGAGGCCTCGATCGCCACGTCGGTGCCGGTGCCGATCGCCAGCCCGAGGTCGGCCTGGGCGAGCGCCGGGGCGTCGTTGACGCCGTCGCCGACCATCGCGACGATCTCGCCGCCGTCCTGCAGACGACTGATCTCCTGCGCCTTGCCGGCGGGGAGCACGCCGGCGAGCACGCGCTCGATCCCGACCTTCCGCGCGACGGTGCTCGCCGCGCGCTCGTTGTCTCCGGTCAGCAGCACCGGCTGAAGGCCCAGCCGTTTAAGGTCCGATATCGCCTCGGCGCTCGTCGACTTGATCTGATCCGCCACGGCGATCAGGCCAGAGGCGCGGCCGTCTGAGGCGACTGCGACGACGGTCGCTCCGGTGTCCTCGAGCCGTATGGCTGCCGCGCTCAGCTCGGCGGGAAGCTCGATCCCCCATTCGGCCAGGAAGGCCGGGCGGCCGATCAGCACGTCTTGGTCATCGACACGGGCTTGCACACCCAGTCCGGCCCGGTTGCTGAAGTGATCCACGGCGGGCAGCGAGCCGAGCCGCTCGCGACCGTGGTCTGCAATCGCGCGGGCGATCGGGTGCTCGCTCGCCTCCTCAGCACTGGCCGCCAGCTGCAGCAGCTCCTCCTCCGGCACCCCATCGGCCGGTACGAGCGCGGCGACTTCCATCCGTCCTTCGGTCACGGTGCCGGTCTTGTCGAGCACGATCGTGGTGACCTGGCGGGTGTGCTCGAGGATCTCGGGACCCTTGATCAGGATCCCCAGCTGCGCGCCGCGGCCGGTGCCGACCATCAGCGCCGTCGGCGTGGCCAGGCCCAGCGCGCATGGGCAGGCGATGATCACGACCGCGACCGCCGCCGTGAACGCCGCCGCCGCGGTCCCGCCGAACAGGAGCCACCCGGCGAACGTCAACACCGACAGGCCGATCACGATCGGCACGAACACGCCCGAGACGCGATCCGCCAAGCGCTGCACGTCGGCTTTGCCCGACTGGGCCTGCGCCACCAGCCGCCCGATCTGCGCCAGCGCGGTATCGGCTCCCACCTTCGTCGCCCGGACGATCAGCCGCCCCGAGGTGTTGATCGTCGCGCCTGCAACCTGCTCGCCCGCGGTCACCTCGGCCGGCACCGACTCACCGGTGAGCATCGAGGCGTCGATCGCCGAGGAACCGCTCTCGATGACGCCGTCGGTGGCGATCTTCTCGCCGGGCCGGACCACGAAGCGCTCGCCGACGCGCAGCTGCTCGACCGGCACCAGGACCTCCTCGCCGTCGCGCAGTACGTGGGCTTCCTTGGCGCCGAGCTCGAGCAGTTTGCGGATCGCCTCGCCCGAGCGGCGCTTGGCGCGCGCCTCGAAGTAGCGCCCGAGCAGGATCAGGGCCGTGATCACCCCGGCGGTCTCGAAATAGGTGTCCTCGCTGACCCCCGCCAGCAGCACCGCCGCCGACCATCCCCACGCTGCCAGGGTTCCGACCGAGATCAGAGTGTCCATCGTCGCGACCAGGTGGCGCGCGTTCACTGCCGCCGCACGGTGAAACGGCCAGCCCGACCAGAACACCACCGGAGTCGCCAGCACCAGCGAAACCCACTTCCACCCGGCGAACTGAAGCGCCGGGACCATCGCCATCAAGGCCAGCGGGACCGACAGCGCCGCCGCGACGATCAGCCGCAGCCGGTAGGGCGCCGCCGGATCCTCCTCTCCGATGGCCTCCTGGGGCAGCGACGCGTGATAGCCGGCCGCCTCGACGCTGGCGATCAGATCCTCGAGCGAGACCTGGCGCGGGTCGTAGCCGACCGCCGCGTGCTCGGAGGCATAGTTGACCGATGCGCTGACCCCTTCGAGCTTGTTCAGACGCCTCTCGATCCGCGCCGCGCACGAGGCGCAGGTCATCCCCCCAAGCGCGAGCTCCACACGCTCGCGTGGCTGTGTGGTCGCGGTGGCCATCACGCCACCTCATAGCCCGCTTCGTCGATCGCGGTACGGAGCGCCCCGTCGTCGAGCGACCCGCCACGCACGGTGACGAGCTTCTCGTCCAGGTCAACGGCGACCGACTCCACTCCGTCCACGGAGCTCAGCTCGTTCGTGACAGCCGCCCTGCAGTGCTCACAGCTCATCCCCGGAACGCGATATGTGACGGTCTCAGACATAACTCGGTACTCCTTCGGCGATATACCCTGGGAGGGTATCAAATACCCACGGGGAGTATCCATCATGTGCGAGCCCAGAGCGTCCGGGAAGCACCCCCCCGCTGCTCCGTGGTTGCTACGGATTCCGTGTGCTCGCGCGTCCTGGCGAGCGCCCTCCCGCCGTCCAGGGCGTCCGCCGATGTCTCAAGATGATTGTCGGCTTCCTCACCGCCTGGCCCGTCATCACACGTCTGATCAGCAAGGGCTGGACGGAAAGATGTAGCGCTGTTCACGGACTTCGCGTAGAGCCATCACGCGATCTTCATCAGATCGGACAGGCACCCGTCATCACAACTTGAGTCGGCATCGCAGCCGGTGACGCCGCGGCGAAAGCCGCGGCGTCACCATCTTCCAGCTAGTCAGTTCGGTCCTCCCCGGGCCCGTCGCGCGACGGGCCCGGGCTTCGTCGTTCCCACCCCGCGTCTTGACCAAATCTTGACCAAAGCGACCGGGAGAGGTTGACCTGACCGATTGATCATCCGCACAGATCGCGAAAGCAGGAGGCAAGTCATGTGGATGTTCAACGGGTATGGAATGGGAGCCGCCGGGTGGCTGCTGATGGCGCTGTTCTGGATCGCACTGGTTGCGCTGGTCGTGTTCGCAGTCATGCGCATGTTCCCCCGGACGGAGCCGGCTACGGAGCCGCGTGAGCGCGCCGAGGACCCGCGCGAGATCCTCAAGCGCCGGCTCGCCAGCGGCGAGATCGACATTGACACCTACGAGCAGCTGAGCGCAAAGGTTGGCCCGGGCTCACCGTCGGGGAGGGGGTGATCGCAATGCGTCACCAGAGAATTGCAGCCGCTGCGGTGACCGCGGCCGTGCTCGCCCTGGTCGGAGCGGCCGTGGCGTTCGCCGCGACCCGCACGAGCACGTCGCACTACGGCTACGGGATGATGGGTCGCAGCTATGTCTACCGGCCGGCCCAGGCTATCCCGGTGCGGACGCTGGCGGCGGCAAGCACCCAGGCGCAGAAATTCGCCGACCGGCTCGGGTTGAAGGTCGATGAGGTGCTCCAGTTCAAGGACAACTTCTACGCCAAGCTCGTCGACTCAAGCGGCAACGGGGCGACCGAGGTGCTCGTCGACCCGCACACCGGCGCGGTGTCGATCGAATACGGCCCGGCGATGATGTGGAACACCAAGTACGGCATGGGCCACGCCGCCGCCGGAATGATGGGCCGCTACGGCCGGTCGATGATGCGTGACTACGGCGGCCCGATGATGGGCGCGACAGGCTCGACCGCCAGCCGGCCCGATGCGACCGCGAGTCCTGGCTATGGGCCCGGGATGATGGGCGGCTCCGAGTACAGCGGGATGATGGGCGGACCGGGCCATGGACCTGACAGCGCCGGCTCGGGGGGCACGTCGAACAGCACCGCTGTCACGATGGCGAAGGCCCATTCGTTGGCGCAGCAGTGGCTTGACCGCCACGAGCCTGGGGTGAAGGTCGAGACCGGCGGCGATGCCTTCCCCGGCTACTACACCCTCGAGACGCTGCGAGGCGGCAAGATCACGGGCATGATCTCCGTGAATGCCACGACCGGTGCGGTATGGCCGCATTGGTGGCACGGGGCGTTTATCGCCAAGTCCTAACGGATGAGCGCAGCCGACACGACAAGTGGGACCGGCGGGCCGGCGCCCGCCGGTCTTCGCGCTCTGGTGGTCGACGACGAGCCGCCGCTGGTCAAGGTGGTCTCCCGCTACCTGGAGCGCGAGGGCTTCGAGGTCGCGAGCGCCGGCGACGGCGAGCAGGCGATTGCGCTGGCACGAGAGTTCGATCCCGACGTGATCGTGCTCGACCTGATGCTCCCCGGGATCGACGGGATCGAGGCGTGCCGGCGGATCCGCACCTTCAGCGACGCCTACATCGTCATGCTGACCGCTCGCGTCGAGGAGATCGACCGGATCGTCGGACTTTCCACCGGCGCCGACGACTACGTGACCAAGCCGTTCTCACCGGGCGAGCTGATGGCCCGCGTGCGCGCGATGCTCCGGCGACCGCGCGCCGGCCGTGCACAGCCCGTGCCGGGCGCGCGGCGGTTCGGCGATCTGGAGATCGACCCGCAGGCGCGCGAGGTCCGGCTGGCCGGCGAACCGATCGGGCTGACCAAGCTCGAGTTCGACCTGCTCGACGCGCTCTCGGCCGAGCCGCGGGTGGTGTTCAGCCGCGAGCGGCTGCTCGAACACGTCTGGGGCGGGGAGTGGTTCGGCGATGACCACGTCGTCGACGTCCACATCGCCAACCTCCGCACCAAGCTCTCGGACGACCCGCGCAGTCCCCGCTACGTGCGCACCATCCGCGGCGTCGGATACCGCATGGGAGAGGGCCAATGAGAGCGCGCCTTGCCTCCAGCATGAGCGCCAAGCTGCTCGCGAGCCAGCTGCTCGTGGTGCTAGCCGGCGCCGGGACGCTGCTGCTGGTGGCCCTTTCGGTAGGGCCGGGCATCTTTCACCACCACATCCACGACGCGCTCGGCTACGTCCCCCCGGACGTAGCCCACCACCTCGACACGGCCTACAACACCGCCACGCTGATTTCCCTCGGCATCGCAGTCGGCGCCGCGGTGCTGATGGCACTGATCCTCAGCACGATCGTCTCGGCCAGCGTCGTTCGGCCGGTGCGGGCGCTTGCCGGCGCCGCGCAGCGGATCGCCCGCGGCGGGCACGCGTCACGGGTGCCGGTCCGCGGCACGGATGAGCTCGCGCAGCTCGCCGGCGCGTTCAACGACATGGCCACCTCGCTCGAGCGCGCCGAGCAGATCCGCCGCCAGCTACTGGCCGACGTGGCGCACGAGCTCCGCAACCCGCTGGCCACCGTCGAGAGCTACGTCGAGGCGCTGTCCGATGGCGTGCTGGCCGCGGACGAGGAAAACTGGAGCGCGATCCGCGCCGAGACAACGCGCCTGAACCGCCTGGTCAACGACCTTCAAGAAGTCTCGCGCGCCGAGGCGCACGAACTCGATCTACACCCGACACCCGCGAAGCTCAGCGCGCTGGCGGAGGACGCAGTCAAGGCCGCGACTCCCACCTACGCTGCCAAGGGCGTCACGCTCGACGCCGCGCTTTCGTCGCACTCGCCGACCGTCGAGGTCGACCGAGAGCGACTCGCCGAGGTTCTCGCCAACCTGCTCGCCAACGCACTCAGACACACCCCGAGCGGCGGTGAGGTCCGCGTCTCAGCGCACACCCAGGGTCGGTTCGCCGAGATCGCGATCGCCGACACCGGCGAGGGCATCCCCCCTGAGCATCTCGACCGCATCTTCGAGCGCTTCTACCGCATCGACCCCGCCCGCTCACGCGCCAGCGGCGGCACCGGGATCGGCCTGGCCATCGTCCGCGCGATCGTCGAGGCCCACGATGGCACCGTGACCGCGACGAGCGAGGGCCTCGGGCACGGCGCCACCTTCACCATCCGCCTGCCGATCCGCCCCTCCGAGACGCCGTA
>DATIEI010000178.1:0-6286 GCA_035455845.1 Solirubrobacteraceae bacterium | reverse complement strand
ACCGCCTCGATTCGGACGATCGCCACGCTGGCCACGGCGCAGCACGCCCGCGTGCTGCTCGTCGCTCCGACCGGGCGCGCCGCCGTCCGCATGCACGAGGCGAGTGGAATGCATGCCACCACGGTCCACTCGGCGCTCGGCTGGGTCCCAGGCGAGGGGCCCACGCATGACGAGCACGACCCCCTGCGCTGCGAGGTCCTGATCGTCGACGAGACCTCGATGGCCAACCTCGAGCTGCTGGTCACGCTGCTGCGCGCGGTCGGCCCCAAGACCCACGTGGTGCTCGTCGGCGACGCCGACCAGCTCGCGCCGGTGGGGGCCGGCAAGCCGTTCGCCGAGCTGATCGGCTCGGCCAATGTGCCGAGCACGCGCCTGACCCACATCTTCCGCCAGGCCGCCGGCAGCATGATCGTTCAGGGCGCGCATGCGATCCGCCGGGGGGAGACGCCCACGTTCACGGCCGGAGCCGACATGCGCCGCGACCTGTTCCTGATCGACCGGGCCGATCCCCAAGCCGCCCGCGAGGAGATCGTCTCGCTGGTCTGCGAGCGCCTTCCGGCCCACTACGAGATCGACCCGATCAGGGACATTCAGGTGTTCGCGCCGGTCTACCGCGGCGAGCTGGGAATCGACGCGCTCAACGAGGCGCTCCGCGCTCGCCTCAACCCCGACGGCCAGCCGGTCCGCGGCGGGCGGCTGCGGATCGGCGACAAGCTGATGATGACCGGGCGCAACCTGCACGACCTCGGGCTGATGAACGGCACGTTGCTCCGCCTGCTCGACGAGATCGAGAGCGGCGAGGACAGCGAGGGGGCGTTGCTGCTCGGCGCCGACGATGGCCAGGTGTTCCGCTTCCCGCCCGAGCAGTCCGAGCGACTGCGTCCCGCCTACGCCTGCTCGGTGCACCGCGGGCAGGGGATCGAGCTGCCGGTCGCGGTGATCGTCGCCCATCCGGCCGCCGGCGCCTTCTTCCTGCGCCGCGAGATGCTCTATACCGCGGTCACTCGAGCCCGGCTTGCCACGGTGATCGTGGGCACCCGCGACGTCGTCCAGAGAGCCGCCCGCACGCCCGACATGGGCCGGCGCCACAGCCGCCTGGCCGAGCGACTGACCCGCCAGCCGGTCGCGAGTCCTTAGGCCATGGCCGCGCTCTCGCCCCGCAAGCAGCACGCGCTCGAGTTGTTCGCCGGCCTGCCGCATGCCTACGACCGGATGGGCGCCGTGCTCAGCTTCGGCCAGGATCCCCGCTGGCGCCGCGCGATGATCGACGCGATCGACCCGCGCCCCGGCCAGCGCATCCTCGACGTGGCCACCGGCACCGGGATGGTCGCGTTCGAGCTGGCCCGCCGGGGCGCCACCGTCATCGGGCTCGACCAGAGCGAGGACATGCTGGCCAGGGCGCGGCAGCGCGTCGCCGCAGCCGACAACCCCGGCTTCATCGCGGGCGAGGCCGAGCACCTCCCGTTCGCCGACGGCGAATTCGACGCGCTGACATTCACCTACCTGCTCCGCTACGTGGACGACCGCGCCGCCACCATGCGGGAGCTGGCGCGCGTGGTCAAGCCGGGCGGGCGGATCGGGATGGTCGAGTTCGGCGTGCCGGCTAGCGCCCCGTTGCGCGCCGCCTGGCGCGTTCACACCCGCGTCGGCCTGCCGCTGCTCGGCCGCGCGGTCTCCCCGGCCTGGGTCGAGGTGGGACGCTTTCTCGGGCCGAACATCGAACAGTTCCATGCCGCCGAGCCAAACCTCACGACGCTCTGGCAGAACGCGGGCATCGAACGCGTCCGCGAGCGTGCGATGAGCTTCGGCGCCGGGGTCGTCATGTCGGGGATCAAGGATGGCCAGCGCCCAACGTGAGCTCGACCGCCCCGCGTTCTACGCGCTGCGCTCGGGCGGCTGGCGCGACGTGGTCACGCTGCTTCACCCGCCCTACACGGCCTGGCATCTGAGCTACGTGGCGATCGGCGCCGCGGCCGCGCCCCATATATACGCCAGCCGCCTCATAGCCGCCCTGGGGGCGTTCTTCCTCGCCGTGGGAGTCAGCGCCCACGCGCTCGACGAGCTACACGGCCGGCCACTTGGCACGAAGCTCAGCAAGACGACCCTGATCGCGCTGGCGGTGACGTCGCTTATCGGGGCAACCGCCATCGGCATCGCCGGCGTGGCCATCGTTTCCCCTCTGATCGCACCTCTCGTGCTCGCCGGGGCGATCCTCGTCCCCGCCTACAACCTGGAGCTCGGCGGGGGCCGGTTCCACAACGACACCTGGTTCGCGCTGGCCTGGGGCGGCTTTCCGGCCTTCACCGGCTACTTCGTGAACGCTCTGGCAATCCGGCCGGCTGGGATCCTCACGGCCGCGGCGTGCTGCCTATTGAGCGCCGCTCAGCGGCAGCTCTCGACGCCGGTGCGCCGGCTGCGGCGGAACACCACCGAGGTGGTTGGCCAGCAGCGCCTGCGCGACGGAAGCGTGATCGAACTGACCCGAGCGGGGCTGTCGGCTCCCCTCGAGGCAGCGCTGCGCAGCTTGTGGCTGGCGGTCGTTCTGCTCGCCATCGGCCTGGTGGCAGTGCGGGTTTAGACTAGCGGCGGCAAGCATCAACTGATTGGGGGTTGGGCGACGTGCCGGGGCAGGCGCGGCGAGGTTGGAGCTGTGGTGTGACCGGCACCGACCCGGGGTGTCGACGACGACACCAGGGTGGTCGCACAAGCGGCCTGGCGCGGCTCAGAATCGCGCCATGTGGACGTCGGATCCGGAGCTGAGCTTGGAAGGGATCGGGATTGCCGCCGCACCCGCGCCGACGCGGCGCTGGCGCGTCCGCGCCGGCGCGGCGCTCGACTGGGTTCGCCAGCGAATCACGACGACCCCAGGCAAGCTGGTCCTCACTTCGGTGCTGGTCGTGCTCGGCGCGGTCTGCTTCGGAGTCATCGCGACCGGCGCCGAGCAGTCGCGCCAGCGCGCGGTGCGCGCCGCCCAAACCGGCACCGAGCCGCTCCTGGTCCACGCCGTCAACCTGTATACCGCGCTGTCGGACGCTAACGCCACGGTGGCCACCGGGCTCCTGGCGGGCGGGCTCGAGCCACCGGCCAAGCGCGCCCGGTACCTGGCCGACCTGCGTGTGGCCAGCCAATCTCTCACCGCGCTGACGCGCGAGGCAGGGTCTTCGGCCGGCGCCGCGGGGGCGCTGCGCACCGTGGCCAACCAGCTTCCCGTCTACAGCGGCCTGGTCGAGACCGCCCGCGCCAACAATCGCCAGCACTTCCCGATCGGAGCTGCCTACCTGCGCCAGGCATCCGGTTTGCTCACCAACACGATGCTTCCGGCGGCCGGGCGGATCTACGCAACCGAGGCCCAGCGCCTCGAGGACGACTACCGAACCGGCACATCGAACGCGTCGCTCGTCGCACTGGTGGTGGCCGTGGTCGTGGCCCTCGGATTGCTGCTGGTCGCGCAGCGCTTCGTCGCACGCATCAGCCGGCGGATCCTCAACGTCCTGATGGTCCTCGCCACCGTGGCGCTCGTCGCAGTATCGGCGTGGGCCGTGATCGGGCTGATCAGCGAACAGAACGCGCTCGCCGCCGCGCAGCGCCGGGGCTCCGACTCGGTCGAGATGCTGTCCGCCGCCAATGTCCTGCTGTCTCGCGCCGAGGGCGACCTGAGCCTGGCGCTGGTCAACCGCGGCACCGATGTGACCGATCCACAGGATTTCGCGAAGGTGAAGCACGCGCTCGCGACAACCGGCCTCGCGACCCGTCTCGGACCTGCCTTTCCGTCGTACCTCGCCGCCGCCAAGCGGGTCCAGGATCTCGAGAACGGCGGCCAGCTGGGTCCCGCCATCGCGGTGTCTCCCGCCGCCAGCACGATCTCCGACCGTGTCAGTGCTGACGTCAGGACGCGAATCGCCGCTGCCCAGGAGCGCTTCACGACCAACGCCGCAGATGCGAGCTCCAGCCTCAGCGGGCTGGACCTGGCGATTCCGCTGATCACCGCGCTCGCGGCCGTCCTCGTGCTGCTCGGCCTCCGACAGAGAATCAACGAGTACAGATGAGCCGCACACCCCGATACGTGATCGCCTTGCTGGTCGCGGCGGCAGCGCTGGCCGGCTGCGGTACCGCGTCCGACCGGGCGCTCCGGACGACGCTCGCGGCGCTCGGCACCCCGCCGGTCGAGTCGCCTTCTGCCTCGAAGGTGACGCCGGCCACAACCTGCCCGCACCTGACGGCCAGCCTCCGGCCGCCCGCCACCATGCCGACGCCCGGCTCGATGCCCGGCGGCAGCTACATGGCAGCGATCCGGCGGCGTGGCTACCTGCGGGCCGGCGTCAACGCCGGGCTGCTCGACTTCGGCTATCTGAATCCGGCGACCGGACAGATCGAGGGCTTCGAGATCGATCTGGTGCGCCGGCTGGCGGCGGCGATCTTCGGCGACACGAGCCCGGCCCATTACCGGCTCGTCGCGCTCACCGTGCCGCAGCGCATTCCGTTTGTGCAGGACGGCAAGGTGGACGTGGTCGTCGATGCCGTCACGATCACCTGCGACCGCAAGGAGCAGGTCGACTTCTCGACCGTCTACTACGACGCGCAGCAGCGCGTCCTCGTGCCGTCGAACTCCTCGGCCACCAGCATCGCCTCGTTGATCGGCCAACCGGTGTGCGCGAGCGCTCAGTCGGCCCCGATCCAGATCATGAACGGGCTCCCGGCACCCCCGAAGCCGGTCGGGATGCCCCAGGCGATCGACTGCCTGGTCGCGCTCCAGCAGGGCACGATCCCCGCGATCTCCACCGACGACTCGATCCTGCTCGGGTTCCACGCGCAGGACCCGAACACGAAGATCATCGGCTCGAGCCTGGCCGACGTCCCGTATGGCATGGCGATCAACCAGGCACACCCGGACTTCGTGCGTTTCGTCAACGGCGTTCTCGCCGAGCTGCGTGCGAACGGAACCTGGCGGCGGCTGTACGGCAAGTGGCTCGGCCAACTGGGTTCGAACCCGACCATCCCCGCGGCCCAGTACGACGGTTGACATGAAGCTCGAGGACTGCGACAGCGAGCTGAACCGCCTTCGAGCCGCGAGCGAACGGGTTGCCGCCAACCTGGTGGAGCTCGAGATCGACTCGAGCCGCCAGCTGCTCGAGGCGAGCACCCTGAGCGGCGAGTCGGCGAAGCAATGGTCGGCGGCGAGTGCCGCCCTGACCGACCTGTGGCAGTGGCGGGGGCAGCTCGACGGCTTTCTCGAGCGAGCACAGGGGCTGAGGCGACGTCGTCGCGCCGACGAGTTGCACGCGCTCCTGACCGGGCCGTCGATCGAGCTGACTCGCTCCGAGTTGCCTTTGGCCGAGCGCGACCTGCTCAGCAGCCCGGAGCGCGCGGTCCGCTGCACCCCCGACGAGCTGCTCGCTCGCATGTCGCGCGCCTTCGATGAGGTCAAGCGCGTGGTGGCGCGGTTTGGGGAGGCCTGGGAGACGCTCACGCCGCGGCTGACCGACGCGCGGGCGGCGCTGGACCGGGCGCGGACGCTCGCCGCGACCGTCGGTGAGTCCGGTCGCCCCGATCTTGAAGACGCCGCGCGGCGGACCGTGGCGATCGGCGAGCGCCTGAGGACCGATCCGGTCAGCGTGCCGACCGGCGACGTTGACCGGCTGATCGAATCACTGCAGACGATCCACCGCGATCTCGAAGCCACCGCCACGCTTCGCCGCGACCTGGATTTCCGCTTGGGCGACGCCCGGACCCGGCTCACGCGCCTCGGCGCCCTCCTCGAGGAATGCAGGGTCGCGCATCAGGAGCTGCTGGTGAAGATCGCGGCGCCGAGCGCGCCGGCGCCACCGGCCGATGACCAAGACATGGCCGGCGAGCTCGACCAGATCGCGTCGCTCGCCGGCGCGGGTGCCTGGCGTGAGGCCGGCCGCAGGCTTGACGCCTTGACCGAGCGCTTGAACACGGACCTAAATGGCTGCGAGAGCGCGCTGCGCGCCAACCGTGCGCCGCTCGACGCGCGTAATCAGCTCCGAGCCCTGCTCGAGGCCTACCAGGTAAAGGCCGGCCGGCTCGGCTCGATCGAGGATCCCGGGCTCGAGCGGATCTTCGCCCAGGCCCACGACGCGCTTTACACCGCTCCCACCGACCTGGCGGCGGCGGCTCAGCTGGTGCGCCGCTATCAGGAGCGGCTGAACAGCGCCCAGGAGGTGCTCAGATGAACTGCCCGCGGCCCGGATGCACCGGTCAGGTCGTGGACGGGTACTGCGACGTGTGCGGCATGGCTCCGCCCGCCGCCTCCGCGCCACCCGCC
>DATIEI010000177.1:0-4543 GCA_035455845.1 Solirubrobacteraceae bacterium | reverse complement strand
GTTCCCATGGAGACGTTGTGATCACCTGCGCCTTCACTGCAGCACCGGCCGTGCAGCCGCCGACCGTGACCGTCAACGCCACGATCAACGCGGTCCAGACGGCCGCCAACACCGACAGCTGAGTACGCTGGCAGTCATGTCAACCGCAAAAATGAACACCAGCCTGGGCACGATCGACATCGAGTTCTTCGACGAGGACGCGCCCGAGACCGTCGCCAACTTCCGCAAGCTCGCGGGCGATCACTTCTACGACGGGATCATCTTCCACCGGGTGATCTCCGACTTCATGATCCAGGGCGGCTGCCCGCAGGGCACCGGAACCGGTGGCCCCGGCTACACCTTCGCCGACGAGTTCAACCAGCACAAGGTCGTCCGGGGTGCGCTGGCCATGGCGAACGCCGGCCCGAATACGAACGGCTCGCAGTTCTTCATTGTGACCACCGCGGCCGCGCCCTGGCTCGACGGCAAGCACACGGTGTTCGGCCAGGTGACCGACGGGATGGACACGGTCGACAAGATCGAGGCCACGCCGACCGGCGCCGGCGACCGTCCAGTCGATCCGCCGGTGATCGAGTCGATCGAGCTGGGGGACTAACGCGCGTAGGCGTTATATACGCCTACGCCGAACACGGGCAGGCCCGGGATCCCGGCATAGCCCAGGCGGTGCAACCCGAACAGGTTCTCCATGGAGGCCAGCAGCGAGAAGTGGTTGAAATAGTCGACCACGTCGATGCTGCCGGGCTTGACGTAGCGTGAGATCAGGAGCAGGCCGACGTGGCCGCCGCCACCGGTCGGAGTGGTCTCGCCGTCGCCGAGCGAGGTCGCCGGCGTCGGAGTGGCAGTCGTCGTCGTGCCGGTGGACGTGTCGGTCCCCGTCGGCGTCGGGGTCGGTCGGGTCGGTCGAAGTCGGAGTACTCACCCCCATCGCGGCCGGCGGGACCGCCGGCGGGGTGCCTGCTTAAGTCGTTCATCAGCTATGCGCTGGGCGCCGGCCAGCGCTTCGGGCCGTCGCTGGATTTCGCCCCGTTGCCCAAGGGCGTCCTCGGGGCGGCCAGGACGACGGTCAACCGGATCGCCGGATGAGATGAAGCCTGTTTCGGGGCCCGGTCCTGGCGGCCGGGCCCTCGCGGGACTGTTACGCGGTCAATCGTCAGTTCGCAGGCAGGCGGAACTGTCGAGGTGAATTGTTCGATATCAGAAAGAGTTGGACGTCGTTGTGAAGCGTCGTCTCCGCCTCGTCGGGACCGCGATCGCAGTGGTTCCGCTCGCAGTCGGGATTTCGGTCGCGGCCGCGGCCGGCAAGAGCACCACGAACGAACCGTAGGCGAAGGCTGTGGTGTTGAAGTGTCACACGTCGTTGGGCACGGTACCTCCGCCGGGTTCCGCTGCGGTGGATCAGCCGCCCTCTGGAGGAGAGCAGTACGGAACCGTCCACTGCGCGGGCGCGTCGTTTGGCTCGCCCCGCTTCACCAGTGAGGCGTGGACCGGCACAGTGACCGTGACGCGGGGAACCGGCACGCTGGCCAAGGCATCCGGCAAGAAGGGTGTCCTCAAGTGCGCGAGCGGTGACGCGGTTCATCTCACCTGCACCGAGAAGCTGAAGCTGACGCAGCTCTAGGGATCCCGCCCCACGGCCTCAGCGCAGGCTCACGCCGAGGAGGCGCTCGAGTTCGCCGAGCGTCTCTTCGGCTGTGCGATGGAGCACCGTCGCCATCCCGAGCTCGGCGGCGGGCTCGAGGTTGAACGGGAGGTCGTCGACGAACACGCAGACCTCCGGCGCGAGGCCGATGCTCTCTGCCCCCAGCGCGTAGATCTCCGGCGCCGGCTTGCGAATGCCGACCTCTCCTGAGATCACCACGCCATCGAACAGTTCGGCCAGGATGTCGCGCGGGTAGCGTCGCGTACCCCAGGAGTTCGAGACGAGGCCGGTCCGCACGCCGGCGGTGCGGGCCTGCCGGACCGCCTCGATCATCTTGGCATCGGGCCCCGAGCCGGCAAACAACCGATCGATCAGTCCCGATGCATCGACGCCGAGGTATGGCGCGAACTGAAGCTCGAAGGCCTCCTCGGTCAGAGCGCCGGTCTCGAAGGCGATGAGCAAGTCCCGGCAGGCGGCATCGCGGCGAAAGATCTCGCCGATGGCGTCTGGCTCGAGTCCCTCGAGTTCGCAGAACGCACGGAACGACGCGAACAGGTCGCTGGTCAGCACCCCGCCCCAGTCGATCAGCAGGCCCTGGTATCGGCCGTTCTCAGAAGCCATCGCGCGTGATGGCCAGGGCGCGATCGGCGATCTCGACCACGCCGTCCCCGAACGACTTCAGGTATGGATCGTCGGTGGAGCCCGCCAGGGCGCGCTTGTAGTTGCCCTCCATGAACACGATCGCCTTCCAGAGGGCCAGCGTCACATACCAGTCGAGTGCCTGAACCGAGCGCCCCGAACGCTCCTCGTACGCGGCGGTCAGCTCAGCGCGCGTCGGGAAGCCGGGCAACAGGGTGACGTTGTGGGCGTTGAACTTGCCGAGCACGTCGCCGGGCTGCGTCCAGTGCATCAGCATGTAGCCGACATCGGCCAGCGGGTCGCCGATCGTGGCCATCTCCCAGTCGAAGATCGCCACCAGGCGCGCCGGGGCGTGGGCGGCGAACATCGTGTTGCCGAGCCGGAAGTCGCCGTGCACGATCGTGGCCTCCGGCGAGGTCGGCAGGTTGGCCGCCAGCCATTGTCCGACCTCCTCGACCTGGGAAAGCTCGCGAGTGCGGTTGTGCTCCCACAGCCCGCCAAACCGCCGAAGCTGGCGCTCGAGGTAGCCGGTCGGCTTTCCGAACCCGTTCAGTCCGAGCGCGGTCCAGTCCACCTGGTGTAGCTCGACCAGGGCGTCGATCAGCTCCTCGGCGACCAGGGCGCGTTGCTCGGGCGTGTCCAGCACGGTGGGGATGCTGTCCGTGATCACCTCGCCGGCCACGCGCTCCATCACATAGAACGGAGCGCCCATCACCTCGGCGTCCTCGCACACGGCGAGCACCCTGGGCACCCGCACGGGCGTAGCCTCGAGCGCGCGTAACAGCCGAGCCTCGCGCAGTACGTCGTGAGCGCTCGGCGGAAGCGGACCGCGAGGGGGCCGGCGCAGCACGACGCCCGTGGACAGCACGAACGTCACGTTCGAGTGACCATCTCCGATCGGGGTGGCGGTCAGGTCCTCGGGGGCATCCAGCCCGGATGCGGCGAGCACCTCGGCCAGAGGCTCGAGCACGATCAGAGGCTCCCGTGGGTTCGCGGCGGCCTCGGCATGCGTGCGCACGATGTCGTCGGGTGCGACGGTGGCGACCATCTGCGGTAGCGAGACTAGTACGCGCCTAGCTACTCTCGAATCACCATGCCCGAATTGCCCGAGGTCGAGATCACCGCCCGCCTGATCGGCGCGGCCGTCGCCGGCAGCCGGATCGAGTCCGCGCTGGCCCCGGGAATCAACGCGCTCAAGACATTCGACCCGCCGCTCACCGCGCTCGAGGGCCGGAGCTTTCAGCGCATCGGGCGTCGCGGCAAGCTGTTCGTGGCCGAGCTTGACGGCGACCTGGCGCTCGAGATCCACCTGATGTCCGCCGGGCGTCTGCAGCTGTTCGACACCCGGGCGTCGCTTCGCGACCGGACCTCGAGGCTGCTGGTCCGGCTGGCCGACGGCCGCGAGCTGCGGTTGCGCGAATTCGGCACCCGTCAGCGGGCCTGGGTGAAGCTGCTCCGGGCGCAGGAGGTCGAGACCGAGGAGACGATCGCCGAGCTCGGACCCGAGGCGTGGCCCGACCCGCCACCGTTCGCGGAGCTGCTCGACCAGCCGCGCCCGCTTTACGCCCTGATGCGCGACCAGCATGTGATCGCCGGGATCGGACGCTCCTGGGTCGACGAGATCCTCCATGGCGCGATGATCTCGCCGTTCAAGCGCGGCTCCGATCTCGAGCCCGCCGAGGCCGAGCTGCTGCGCGAGACCACGGTCCGCGTGCTCGGGGACGCGATCGCGCACTACGAGCAGACCCTGTCGCTGCCGATCCCCGACAAGCTGCCGATGCCGCTGACCGTCCACCGGCGCAACGGCGAGCCCTGCCCGCGCTGCGGCGATCAGCTCGAGGCCGTGTTCTACGAGGACTACGTGATGTGTTACTGCCCGACCTGCCAGACCGAGGGCAAGCTGCTCAAGGACCGGCGGCTCTCGCGGCTGCTCAAATAGGGGCCCGGCTCACCCGAACCGGGTGATGCGCACGGTCATGCCCTCCCTAGCGTGGTGGCATCAGCGCCACCGACCCCACCTCCCCAGCCGACGCCGTCCAGGCGGCGCTGGCCCCGATCCGGCCCGAGGGATTCTTCGGCGGCGCCCGCCTGCTGGCCGCCGACGCGCGGGTCGTGTACCTGCTCGCCGACGACGCCCGCCGCCGGACCATGGAGCGCATGTTCGGCATTCCCCGCGACCACAAGTCGGGCCTGGTCACCCTGATCGCGCTGGGCGCGGTTGGCTCGGCGCTGCAGTCCCGCGTGCCCGGCCGCCCCTCGCGGCCC
>DATIEI010000176.1:0-18659 GCA_035455845.1 Solirubrobacteraceae bacterium | reverse complement strand
CAGCCGGAACACACGGAAGCCGGTCATGCGGCACAGCCCAAGTCCGAACGACACGGTGCCCTCGAAGTCACCGGTCTTCTTGACCTGCAGCAGGTTCGGACAGCGGGGCGTCAGAGTGCTCGCCAGCAGGTTCGTGCCGTGGTTGTCATGGCCGGCGGCCAGGTTGAAGGCGATGCGTATGCGCCTGGACCCGAGAAGCGCAACGGGGCGGCCCGACGGGTCGGCGACGATCCGGCGCACGTAGCGCACGTCGTAGCCCGGGGTGGCGAAGCGCGCACGGATCACGAACCGGTCGAACGTGGCGTGGCACCCGGCCGCGGCGCCCGACAGCTCGGCCGCGTCGCCGCGCGGGGGCGCGGTCTTCGGTGCGGTCGTGAACGCGGGCAGGATCGCCAGCGCCATCACAAGTCCCTTGGGAAGAAACTCCAACATAGTCGTAGTTTCTTCCCAAGCGTCCTCTAGGACAAGTGTCCAGGGCCGCTTAGGGCCCGAACGGGCCGGTCGAGTAAAGGGCCATGAACGGATCCTCGTTCCGCTTCCGACTCGAACGAGTTCGTGCCCTGCGGGAGCGTCGTGAAGACGCCGCCAAGGAGGAGCTCGCCGGCGCCATGCTGCGCCACCGCCGTTGCGAGGAGGAAGTACAAGCGGCCGCCGCGCGCATCGCCAACGCCCGCGCCGCGCAGGTGGACGCGACTCGTCTGCCCTCGAGCGCGACCGACTTCCTCGCCCACCAGGCGTACCTGGAGCGCGCGGAGCGCGCCCACCAGGCCACGCGGCAGAACCTCCAGCGCCACGAGCTCGAGCTGGCCCAGCGTCGCGACGCGCTGACCCAGGCCGCCCGCGAGCGTCAGGCGCTCGAGCGTCTGAAGGAGAACCGCCGCGCCGATCACGAGCGCGAGGTCGCTCGTCAGGAAGGCCTGATGCTCGACGAGATCGCCCTGAACGGCTACCGGAGGAACGCAGCGTGACGACTTCGATTGCGGCTGCCCTGCAGGCAGCGCCGGCCCCGAGCGCGGATGCGCTCGCTCCGGCCGCCACCGACGCCCCGGCCGCGGCCAGCGGTCCCCCGGGCCTCGCGAGCGCGCCGCCCGGCTTTGCCAGCGTGCTCGACGATCATGTGGCCCGGACCGCGGTTGCGGAAGGCCAGAAGGGAAGCGCCGGTGGATCGGCGCCGGCGGCGAAGGATGCCGCCCAGCCCACGACCGATGCCACGCAGGCCGTGGCCGAGGCGGTCGCGGCTGCACTGAGCGCTGCCGCGCAGGTCGCGCAGCCCGCGCCCACTCCTGCCTCTGCCGGCGCCACGGCCGCGAACACGTCCCCTCAGGACACTCCGGCCGCCACCCAAAGCGACTCAACTTCGAACAACTCGTCCGCGCCGGTTGAACAGCTGATTGCCGCGGCGGCTGCCGCCAACGTGGCGCCCGTCGCGCCGGCGGCCGCGCCCACACCCTCGGACGCCCCAGCCCCGGCGAACGCGACCACGCAGGCTCAGGCCCCGGCGCCGCCCATCGCCTCCACGCTGACTTCGACTGCTGCGCAGCCCGCGCAGACCCCGGCCGCCGCCACCACCCCGGCGGCGTCCACCCTGACCGACACCCCCACCCTGACCGACACCACCACCCTGACCGACACCCCCACCCCCAGCGAGAGCCCGGCGGCGCCCGACGCTGCGCCGCCGGCGCTTTCCGCTCCGACCACTACTCAGACCGCCCCGGCCGCTTCACCCGCCCAGCCGACGCCGAGCTCGCCCGCGCACAGCGCGCCCGCACACCAGCCGGTCGCCACGGCTCCCCAGCCGGCGCAGACGACGGCACCCGCCCAGGACCAGCCGGCTCAGCCGAGCCAGGCCGCCCCGGCCCCCCAGCACCAACACGCCATCACCGGTACGGAGACCGCTTCCCAGGACGTGACCGCGACTCAGGCTGCGCCCCAGCCCGCCGCGGGTGCGCCCACCCAGGCCGACCCGAACGCGCCGCAGACGGCGCCCGACGCCACCGTCGAGCAGGCCGCGACCCAGTCACAGTCACAGTCACAGTCACAGTCGCAGTCCGACTCACAGTCTCAGCCCAAGCCGACCGCGCAGGCGCCGGCGCAGGCGGAGACGCCAGCCGTCGCCCCGACCGCCGCGCCCCAGAGCGCGCCGGCGACCCAGGCCACCCAGGCCGCCCAGGCCGCGGTGCCCACCCGTTACGGCGTCTCGCTCCAGCACGCCGCCGACGCGGTCCGCACGACGATCGAGCTCGGCGCGCGCCAGGGCGCCACCCAGGCGCGGATCGAGCTTTCCCCGGCCTCGCTCGGCACGATTCGGATCCAGCTGCACCGCACCGACGACGGCGTGACCGCGCACGTCCTGACCGACAGCGCCGCCACCGCCGACACGCTCTCGCAGGGCAGCGACGATCTGCGTCGCTCGCTCCAGTCGGCCGGAGTCAACCTGATCGGCCTCAACATCGAGGCGCGCGGCGACTCGGGCGCGCCGGCTCAGGATCGCTCGAACGACTCATCGTCCCGCTCGCAGGGCGGCGCACGCTCCGTCCAGATCGACGCGATCGGCGAGACCGACTCGAGCCAGGCCCAGACGACCACCGCGGTGCTCCCCGAGGGCACCCTCGTAAACGTCCTCGCCTGACGATCCAGAACCAACGAGACAAGGACGACCTCGATGAGCTTCACCACCCAGAGCACCAGCGGCACGACCGGCACGCCCACCACGGCCGCCACCGCGGCCCAGAAGAGCATGCCGATCAACCAGGACCAGTTCCTGCAGATGCTGATGGCCGAGCTCAAGAACCAGAACCCGATGAACCCGAACTCGAGTGACCCCATGCAGTTCGTCACCGAGCTCGCCCAGTTCACCTCGGTGGAGCAGCAGACCTACACGGCGGAGTCGACCCAGACCATTGCCTCGGGCCAGAACAACGCCACCGCGATCGCGCTCATCGGCCACACCGTGGACTACACCGACCCGACGACCCAGGCCCCGGCCAGCGGCATCGTGCAGAGCGTCGAGTTCACCTCCTCCGGCCCCACCCTCACGATCAACGGAACGTCGGGGATCAACGCCGCGGCGGTCAACCAGGTGTCATGAGCGCCGTGCTTCCCAACGCCGCGCTGGTCGCGCCCGGCCCCATCGCGCCGGTCCAGCCGACCGCGCCGACGCAGCGCCAGAACCAGGCGCAGGCGACGACCGGCCCCTCGTTCGGCGAGGTGCTGGCCCAGCACACAAACGCGCCGACGTTCTCGCGGCATGCGGTCGAGCGTCTCCAGCAGCGTGGAATCAACCTTGATCAGCCGACCTTGAACCGGCTGACGGACGGCGTCGCTCGCGCAGCGCAAAAGGGCTCGCGCGACTCCGTGGTCTTCGTCGACGGCACCGCCTACGTGGTGTCGGTCGCGAACAACACCGTCATCACGGCGGTGCCGGCTGAGCACATGCGTCAGCAGGTGTTCACCAACATCGACAGCGCCGTGATCGCGTGAGCGAAACGGTCACCAACAACAGCGGCCGGACCTCATCGAGGAAGCCGCGAAAGGAAATGATGTCCCGATGATGTCAGGTATGTACGCCGCGATCAGCGGCCTCGACGCCCACCAGACGATGCTCGACGTGACCGCCAACAACCTGGCCAACGTCGACACCGTCGGCTACAAGGCCCAGAGCACCGTGTTCTCCGATGAGCTCTCCCAGCTCATCCAGGCCGGCACCGGCCCGAACGGGTTCAACGCCGGCACCAACCCGCTCCAGGTCGGCCTCGGCGTCCACGTCAACTCGATCGATAACAACATGGCCGCCGGCGGCGTGCAGTCGACCGGGAACGCCACCGACGTGGCGGTCCAGGGCGACGGATTCCTGGTCGTGGCCAACGGGGCGCCGACGGTCGCCGCCCCCGGGATCACCACCTCGCCGGAGTACACCCGGGCCGGTGACCTCACGTTCAACTCGCAGGGCTTCCTGTGCACCCAGACCGGCCAGTACGTGCTCGGCTACCCGGCCAACGCCAACGGCTCGATCAACGCGGCCGGCGGCGCCAACAACGCCATCAACGTCCCCACCGGCTCGACCGGGATCGCCGTCGGCCCGGACGGCAGCGTGTCCTACGTCGACGGCAACTCGGCCTCGCCCACCTACCAGCAGCGCGTGACCGCCGGCTACATCTCGCTCGCCACGTTCCCGAACGAGGCCGGCCTGCAGCGCGACGGCGGCTCGCTTTGGAGCGCCACCAGCGCGTCCGGTGCCGCCCAGGTGGGTCAGCCCGGCATCGGCAACTACGGCAAGACCATCAGCGGCGAACTCGAGCAGTCGAACGTCGACATGGGTACCGAGTTCACGAACATGATCGAGGCCGAGCGCGGCTACCAGGCCAACGCCTCGACGATCACCACGGCCGATCAGATGATGCAGACGGCCGTGCAGATGAAGCAGTAATTCACCCCACGCGCAGCCGGGGGAGCGGGAATCGAGGGATCCCGCTCCCTCGGCGCACGCGCGCCACCTCTAGAAAGAGCACCGAGGACCGAACTCATGATCTCCCTGCACCGTCTCGGGCACAAGCTCGAGCCCTTCCGCCTCAATCCAGACTTGATCGTCACCGTGGAGGCCACTCCCGACACGGTGATCACCCTTGCCACCGGCGCCAAGATCGTCGTCGCCGAGACGCCCGAGCGCGTGGCCAAGGAGGTTCGCAACTACCGCGTTGAGATCCTGGCCTCGGCTCTGGGCCGACGCCACGAGCTGCGCCGCGGCCAGACGCCGCACCTCGCGCCCGTTCGCCTGGCCGCCGAGCTGGGCGAGGCCGACCACGATTCTCCGCACGCATCCGGGCACGCCACCGCGTGATGATCCGCCGTGCTCTCAGCCACGAGGTCAGCGACCAGACCATGCCTGGACGCGCGTCCGTCCCCGGGGTGAAGGTTTCCGTAACCCAGCCGATGAACGGGTCATGAAGGCCGCAACCGGCATAGGCATCGCCGTCGCCGCGCTGGGGATCCTCCTCGCCGCGATGATGGACGGAACCAGCCCCGCCGCGTTCATCAACATGCCGGCGATCATCCTCATCATTGCGGGGACCGGCGGCGTGACGATGGCGAGCGTCGGCATGGACGGAGTCAAGAAGATCCCGTCCGGCTACAAGCTGGTGATCGGCGCCGATCCGATCGACGTCCAGGGCCGCGTGAACCTGCTCGTCTCGCTGGCCGAGCAGGCCCGCCGCGAAGGTCTACTGGCGCTCGACGCCCAGATCGCCGAGATCGACGACGAGTTCACCAAGAAGGGCCTCCAGCTGGTCGTGGACGGCACCGATCCCGAGCTCGTGCGCGACATCCTCGACGCCGAGATCGACGGTATGACCGCCCGCCACCACGCCGGCGCGCTGCCGTTCGAGAAGGCCGGCGGCTTCGCTCCGACGATCGGCATCATCGGCACGGTGATGGGTCTGGTGCACGTGCTCCAGAACCTATCCGCGCCGGCCACGCTCGGACCGTCGATCTCCTCCGCCTTCATCGCGACGCTGTTCGGCGTCGCCTCCGCCAACGTGATCTACCTGCCGGTGGCCAATCGGCTGAAGGCGCTGTCTGCGGCCGAAGTCGAACTGCGCACGCTAACCCTGGAGGGCATCCTGTCCGTCCAGGCCGGTGACAACCCGCGCGTGGTGGCCGACAAGCTGACCTCGTTCGTGCCCCCGGCCGAGCGCGGCGCCGGCGACCCGGACAACGTCACCGAGATGCCCCAGCGCGAAGCCGAAGCCGCCTAGCCATGGCCGGGCACGGCAAAGGCAAGCGGCGCGGCCCGGCCGCCGAGCACGAGAACGAGGAGCGCTGGCTCCTGACCTACGCGGACATGCTCACGCTGCTGTTCGCGCTGTTCATGGTCTTGTTCTCGATCTCCTCGGTCAACATCTCCAAGTACCAGGTCCTTCAGCAGTCTCTGAAGGCCGCTTTCTCGGGCTCCATCCTGCCCGGCGGCCGCGCGATCATGCAGTCGGGCTCGGAGTCGACCGCCCAGCACGTCCCGGCCACCGCCGCGGTCCCGTCGATCGTCCCGCTGGTTCCCACGCCGACCTCGCGCTCGAGCAGCAGCACCGGTGCCGCCAACACCCCCGCGTCCCAGGCGGCGAAGGCCGCAAGCGCCAAGCCGCTCAGCACCACTCAGCTCCGCGCCGCGCTGAACAGCATGGCCGCCTCGGTTGCCGAGCAACAGAGCTTCAAGGCGCTTCAGAAGAAGCTCAACGCCTACGCCAAGGCCCACGGCTTCAGCGATCGGGTGCAGACCGTGATCGAGCGTCGCGGCCTGGTCGTGCGCGTGCTCACCGACAAGCTTTTGTTCGACTCCGGGCAGGCCACCCTCCAGCCGGCAGGGGACCCGCTGCTCGAAGAGGTGGCCTCGCTGCTCAATGTTGACAACACTCATCCGATCACCGTGGAAGGAAACACGGACAACCAGCCGATCGCCACGTCGCAGTTCCCCTCCAACTGGGAGCTGTCGACGGCACGGGCGACGACTGTGGTCCGCTTCCTGATCGCCCACGGCGTGAGCGCCGGGCGACTGGCCGCGGCCGGCTATGCCGCTCTGCATCCAGTCGACTCGAACGCCACCGCTACCGGGCGAGCGCGCAACCGGCGCGTGGACATCGTGCTGATGCGCCTGAACCCCGTCCCACCCTCCTGACACCTCCGATCCTGGTACACGAGCCCAATGAAAAAGAAGATCATGATCATCCTCCCCGTGCTGCTGCTCGGCGGTGGCTACGTGGCCAAGGCCAAGCTGATGCCGGCCAAGGTCGTCAAGCCGAAGCTCGCGGGCGAGATCTACATCCTCCCCAAGCAGTTCATGTGCAACCTCCAGGACGGGCACTACGCCACGCTGACCGTGGCGCTCGAGCTCGCCCCCGGGCAGAGCGACGGCGCCACCGCGGAGGCTGGAAGCACGACCGGCGCGACCGTCGGCACCCTGCCCGAGGAGGCGGTGATCCGGGCGATCATCACCAACCTGATCACCAACGACACCTCCAACGAGCTCGTCACGGACTCCGGACGCACCAGCTTGGAGACGCAGATCCTGTCCAAGATCAAGACCACGACCGACGTCAAGGTGGACCAGGTGTTCTTCACCGACGTCGCTGTCCAGTAGGTGCGGCGATGAGCGAGAAGCTTGAACTCGAGCAGCTCCCGACCGGTGTCGGCGAGCCCACCCACGGGCCGACCGCGGTCGGCGACCTGCGCCGGCTGAGCGCCGTGCCCGTCGACTTGAGCGTCGAGATGGGCCGCACTCGGATGACCGTCGGCGAGACGCTCGAGCTCCGTCAGGGCTCGATCATCACGCTGAACCGGATGGCCGGGGAGCCTGTCGACCTGCTGGTCAACGGCACCGCGATCGCCCGCGGCGAGGTAGTCGTGATCGATGAGCAGTTCGGTCTGCGAGTCACCGAAGTGCTCGGCCAGGTCTCGGCCGCAGACGGCTTCGGCGGGGTCGCTGAGCCCGGCGCGGACGCGCCGCAGCAGTAATTACCCGCAAAACCGTCGCCTAGTGGTCCTGGCCACACCTCCGCGAACTAAAGCTGGGTCGCGCTGGTGACGAAGACCTGATTACCGACCCACTGATGGGAAGGGCCGCCCATTCCCCGGCTTGTCTGAACTGCAAGGAGCAAGCAACCCCATGCCTGACGCAAACAATCCTCGCCAACTTGTCGTGTTCACCCTGGGCACTGAGCACTACGCGCTCGGCATCCAGCAGGTCCACGAGATCATCCGTTACTCCGAGCCTCGTTCGGTCGCCTCGCGCGCCGACTGGGTCCGTGGCGTGATCAGCCTCCGCGGCCGGATCGTCCCCGTGTACGACCTGGCGGCCCGCCTCGGCGTCCCGTCCGAGCTGACCGAGCAGACCAAGATCGTGATCGTCGAGGCTGGCTCGGAGACCGCCGGCGTGATCGTCGACGGCGTCGAGGAAGTGCTGACCGTCGAGGACGAGAACATGCAGGAGGCGCCGGGCGCCGACACCACGCTGATCGACTCGATCGCCAAGATCGGCAACCGGCTGGTCATCCTGCTCAAGCCGACCGCGATCTTCTCGGAAAGCGAACTGACTCTCGCCGCCTAACCCTCCGACTGACAGAACGGACCACAGGACCATGGCCACCACCTCCCCCGTGCGGGTCGTCGTCGCCGACGACAGCGCCCTGATGCGCAACATCGTCGCGCGATCGTTGACCAAGGCCGGGCTCGAGGTGGTGGGCAGTGCCCGCGACGGTGACGAGGCGCTCGCCCTGTGCGAGCGCGAGCGTCCCGACGCGATGACGCTCGACCTGACTATGCCCGGCCTGGACGGGCTCGGCGTGCTGCGGATCCTGCGCGAGCGAACCGACACCAACATCCCGGTGGTGGTCGTGTCGGCCTTCTCGGCCGCCCATGGCGCCCGCGCGGTGGATGCCCTCGCCGAGGGCGCCTTCGACCTGGTCTCCAAGCCGACCGCCAGCGAGAGCCTCGACTCGTTCATCGAGGCCCTCGGGACCAAGGTCAAGCAGGCGGCCGCGTCGCGCCGCAAGCCGCGCCCGGCCGCGACCGCAGGCGGCGCCGAAGCCCCCGCCAGGCGCGCCCCCTGGGCCCCCGAGCCCCCCGCCCGGGCCCCGCGGCGCTCCCCGGCCGCCTCCAAGGTTGCCCGGCTCGTCGTGATCGCCACTTCCACGGGTGGCCCCCGCGCGCTCGCCGCGCTGGTGCCCAAGCTGCCCGCCCCGCTCGGCCTGGGGACGCTGATTGTGCAGCACATGCCGGCCGGGTTCACCGGCTCGCTGGCCACGCGCCTGAACGCCGCCAGCGCGCTCAACGTAATCGAGGCCACCGGCGGCGAGACGATCGATTCCCGCACCGCGTTGCTCGCCCCGGGGGGAAGCCACCTGCGCCTCGCCCAGGACGCCCGCACCGCGCGGCTCAGCGACGACCCGGCGATCGGCGGCCTGCGGCCCCGCGCCGACCTCCTGATCCAGGATGCCGCCCGGGCCTACCGTGACCGTCTGCTTCTGGTCGTGCTGACCGGGATGGGCAGCGACGGCCTGGCCGGCGCCCGCGAGGTGCGGCGCAACGGTGGTCGCATCCTGGTCGAGTCCGAGGAGAGCTGCACGGTGTACGGCATGCCCCGCGCGATCGTCGAGGCCGGCCTGGCCGACGAGGTGCACGACCTGGGCCGGCTGGCCGAGATCATCGCGAGCGAGGTCCGGGCATGAGCACCGAACGTGAGATACGGACCTTCCAGCGCTCCACCCTGCCGCGTCACCGGGGCCACGACGCGGTCGCCGGCGCACCGCGCAGCGACTTCGCCGCCACCGATGACTACATCGGCTTCTGCGAGGGACTGCGCCAGATCTGCGGTATCGACCTGACCCAGTACAAGCGGCCGCAGATGGAGCGCCGTCTGCGCTCCTACTGGATGCGCCTCGGCGTTTCCAAGCTGACCGACGCCCTTCCGCGGCTGCGCTCAGACGCCGCTCAGCTCGACGACCTGCTCGATCGCGTGACGATCAACGTCTCGCAGCTCTGGCGCCATCCGGACCAGTGGGCCCACCTCGAGCGCGGCCTGCTGGCCGAGCTGACCAAGGACGGGCGCCTGCGTGCATGGAGCGCCGGCTGCTCCTACGGGGCCGAGGCATACACCCTGGCCGCCGTGTGCGCCGCCGCAATCCCCAAGGCCACCGTGCGGATCACCGGCACCGACATCGACCAGCGGATGGTCGCCAGGGCGAAGCTCGGCGAGTTCTCCGAGGGCGACGCCCGCACCGCGCCGACCGCCGCCATGGAGCGGTGGTTCGAGCGCACCCCGAACGGCTGGCGCGCCAAGCCCGCGCTGCAGTCGATGACCCACTTCGAGGTGGGCGACCTGCTCAAGGTCCGGCCCGCCGCGTCGAGCTATGAACTGATCATGTGTCGCAACACGGTCATCTACTTCGCCGATCAGATCCGGGACGAGCTGCACGCCAAGTTCGCCCATGCCCTGCGACCGGGCGGGCTCATGGTGATCGGCGGAACCGAGCGAATCACCGATGCAGCGTCGCTCGGCCTGGCACCGATTCACCCCTTCATCTATCGAAAGTCGTAATGGATACCTCCGAGTACATGCCGATGTTCCTCGCGGAGGCCCGCGAGCATCTCGAACAACTGAATCTCGTCATCGTCCGACTCGAGGAAGACCCGAAGGACCAGGCGACGGTCGAAGAGATCTTCCGGATCGCTCACTCCTTCAAGGGCATGAGCGCCACGATGGGCTTCGCCAAGATCGCCGAGCTCACCCACAACATGGAGGACGTCTTCGAGCTGCTGCGCCAGCGCTCAGGCGGCCTCCCCTCCGAGGCGATCGACACCGTGTTCGCCTGCCTGGACGCGCTGTCGGCGGCCACCGACTCGATCGAAACCGACGGGCAGGAGGAGCTCGATCCGGCCCCGCTCGTCAAGCGGCTGCGCAGCCTGGTCCGGCCGCGCACCCCCGAGCAGGAGGTGGCTCGCGCCGGCGGGATCGACGCGCCCAATCACGCCGCGGTCCAGGCCGCCCGCGAGGCCGGCGCCCGTGTGCTGCGGGTCCGGGTCGACCTTACCGAGGACGTCATGATGCCGGCCGTCCGCGCCCACATGGTTCTGGCCGCGCTGTCCGACCACGGCGAAGTTCTGGGCAGCATGCCCGCGCCGGACGGACTCGAGCAGTTCTCGGGCCGCGATATCGACGCCTGGGTGGCTTCCGACCACGAGGACGCCACGATCATTGAGAACCTCGCCTCGATCTCCGAGGTAGCCACCGTGACCGTCACCGACGTCACCAAGCCCGACGCCGCTCCCGACGTGGCTCCAGCACCGGAGCCGGTCGCCGTGACCACGCCCGAGCCCGTCGCCGAGGCGACGCCCAAGCCCGCTCCGGCGCCTGCGGCCGAGTCATCGAGCGAGACGAGCGCGCCGGCTGCCCCGGCCAAGCCCGCCCCGGCCAGGGCCGCTGCGGACAAGCCCGCTGATGCCAACAAGGCCACTCGCACGGTGCGTGTCGACGCCGAGCGTCTCGACGCGCTGATGCACTCAATGGGCGAACTGGTCATCCACCGCACGGCGGTGGAGGCGCTGACCGCCAACCTCGAGGTCGAGGGCCTTCAGCAGGCCGTCCAGGAGCTCACCCGATCATCCCAGGCTCTGCAGGCGATGGTCATGCAGGTCCGCATGATCCCCGTCGACGTCGTCTTCCTGCGCTTCCCGCGCCTGATCCGCGACCTCTCGACCAAGCTCGGCAAGCAGGTGAAGCTCGAGCTCATCGGCTCCGAGACCGAGCTCGACCGCACCGTGGTCGACGCGCTGGGCGACCCGCTCGTGCACCTGGTGCGCAACGCACTCGACCACGGCCTGGAGTCGCCTGAGGACCGCATCGGGGCCGGAAAGGCCCGCCAGGGGACGCTCCAGATCGCCGCCCGCCACGCCGGCGGCAGCGTGGTCATCGAGGTCCGCGACGACGGCAACGGGATCAACCCCAAGGCCGTGGCCAACAAGGCCCTGTCCCTCGGCATGATCGACGAGGACGCCGCGGCGAACATCGACATGCGCGGCGCGGTCGAGCTGCTCTTCACGTCAGGCTTCTCGACCGCCGAGACGACCAGCGACATCTCGGGCCGCGGTGTCGGCATGGACGCGGTGCGCGAGAAGATCCGTCGGCTCGGCGGCGAGGTCGTGATCGAGTCCACTCCCGGGCAGGGCACGATTGCCCAGATCCGCCTCCCGCTGACCCTGGCCATCGTTTCGGCATTGCAGGTCGACGTGTCGGGCGTGCCGTTCGCGATCCCGCTTGACCGGATCGAGCGCACCCTGCGCCTGTCCGAGCAGACCGTGCGATCGGTGGCCGGCAAGCAGATGCTCGTGCTCGAGGACGGCGTCCTGCCGCTGCTCGACGGAGCCGACGTATTCCGCCGCGACACGGTCGGCGAGCACGAGTTCGTCGTGATCATCCGCGCCCAGGACAAGCGACTCGCCCTGGCCGTGGACGACCTGGTCGGTCAGCGCGAGCTGGTCACCCGGCCGCTCCCGGAGATCGTCTCCGACGGCGAGCCGGTGTCCGGCGGTGCCGCCCTGGCCGACGGCCGGATCGCCCTGATTGTCGACTGCGACGCACTGGCTGCCGATAACACTGCTAGCCGTGGTGCGGCCGTCGCCGCCATCGCCGCCTAAAGCTGAGAAAACCAAACCAATCATCAAATACAGGAGCCCTGATCAGTGACCCCTCGCTACACCGAACTGCAGCTGGATGCGTTGCGGGAGTTGGCGAACATCGCCTCTGGTAACGCCGCGACCTCCCTGGCGCAGATGCTGGGGCGAGAGGTCCACCTGAACGTGCCACGTGTCCTCGCCCTCCCCCTGGCCGACGCCGTCGACGCGTGCGGCAGCCCGGATGAGGCGACCACGAGCGTGGTCATCCCGCTCGACGGCGACATCGACGGCGTGGTGCTGCTGCTGATCGACCCGGACGGCGCCGCGGCGCTGTGCGGGCTCCTGGGCGTCGAAGCCGATAGCGAGATCGGCGAGTCGGCCCTGCGCGAGATCGGCAACATCCTCGGGACCTCCTGCCTGAACGCGCTGGTGTCGATGACCGGCCTCCACATGGAGCCGTGCCCGCCGCACCTGGCCACCGACATGCTCGGGGCGATCGTGTCCTCGCTGGCCCTGTCCCAGACCGCCTCCACCGAGCTGGTTCTCGTGCTCGACTCCGAGCTCGCCGTGGCCGGGGAGCCCTGCTCGATCTCGTTCGTGCTGCTGCCGACCGCCGGCGGCGTGTCGGACCTGCTCGCGCCGCTTGGCTTTGCCGAAGCGGCCTAATCATGGGGTTGGTACGGATGGGCGAGATCAAGGTGTCGAAGCGCACCGGCGAGGAGCTCGTGGCCCGCGGCCTGGGCTCCTGCATCGGGCTGGCGCTGATCGACCGCTCCTCCGGGGTCGCCGGAATGGCTCACGTCGTGCTGCCTGAATCGAACGGCTCGGAGAGAGAGCCCGGCAAGTTCGCCGACCTGGCCGTGCCCGCGCTCGTCACGCAGATGCAGCAGGCCGGAGCCGTCACCCGCCGGCTCGAAGCCGTGCTGGCCGGTGGCGCGCGGATGTTCGAGCTGGGCGAGATGGACATCGGCGCCCGCAACGCCGACGCCGTCAGGACCGGGCTGGCCCAGGCCGGTCTCAGGGTCCGCGCCGCCGCGACCGGTGGCAACCGTGGACGCACCATGCGCCTGACCGTGGGGAACTTCGAGGTCACCGTCAAGGAGGCCGGCGGCGAGCCGGTCACGCTGTACGACGGCGGCCCGGCTGCGCGTCGCGCTCGGCAGGTGGTACGGGCATGAGCGGCGATCGCATGAGCGCCGATCAGGTCGCCGCGCTGGTCGAGGCGGCCAAGCAGGGTCAGCTGCCCGAGCAGCCCTCGGCCGGCACCAGTCGCCGGGCCCCGCGACTGCGGACGGTCGACTTCTCGCGCCCGACCAAGTTCACCTCGGACCACCAGCGCCGCATCGAGCGCGCGATCGACACGTTCTGCCAGACCTCGGTCACCCGCCTTTCGACCGAGCTGCGCACGGCGATCGAGCTCGAGACGCTCAACACCAACCAGGCCACCTGGTCCGGAGCACAGTCCCAGCTGCCGGCCGGCTCGCTGTGGGTGACCCTGGACGTTCAGCCGCTCGGGACCCGGATGCTGTTCACGGTCGAGCAGTCGTTCATCCTGATGTGCCTCGACTGCCTGCTGGGCGGCTCGCCCGACAAGCCCCCGCGTGAGCGGCGCTTTTCGGAGATCGACACGATGCTCACCCAGCGGCTGATCGAGTCGATGGTTCATCAGATGTCGCTGGTCTGGCAGGACCTGGCCGGAATCAGCCTGTCGATCGTCGAGATCGAGACCTACAACGACGCCAGCCAGATCGCGGCCGTCTCGGAGCCCACCCTGGTCGTGATGGTCGAGAGCCGGATCAACAAGCACTCGGCGTCGATGGGGCTCCTGATCCCCTGGCTCGCCATCGATCCGGTGGCCGACAAGCTTTCGGGCAAGGAGAGTCGCGAAGCCGACGCCGACCTCGCCGGTGCGACCGAGATCGGCCGTGCCGTCGCGGGCGTACCGGTGACGTTGCGGGCCGAGGTGGCGGCGATCGACATGCCGATCGACGAGATCCTCGCGCTCGGCCCGGGCAGCGTGATCAAGCTGGGCGTACAGGCCGATCAGGGCGTGACCGTGTTCGCCGAGAACGTCAAGCTGGCCCGCGCCCAGCCGGGGGCCAACGGGCCGCGCCGCGCCGTCCAGGTGTCCGGCACCGAGAGGAGGTTCGGATGACCACGCAGCAGGACATCACCCCGCGCGAGGCGCTGATGCGCCTCGGCGCCTCGACCGCCGAGTCGATCGCTCAGGTCCTCGAGATGTTCACTCCCGGCGCGGTCCAGCGCGGTGAGGTCACCGTGCTGCCCGACGGCGCGTCGCCGTTCGCGAACGTGGCCCGGGGTTCGATCGCCTCGAGCGTGTCCTACGTCGACGGCGTGACCGGCGCCAACATCTTCGTGCTCACCCCGGCCGGCGCCCGCGGCCTGGCCACCGCGATGGGCGCTCCGCCGCCGGAGGTCGAGGAGGGCGCCGAGACCCCCGCGCTGTCCGAGCTCGAGATGTCGGCCATAGCCGAGGCGGCCAACCAGACGATGGCCGCCGCTGCCGCCGCGATCAGTGTGGTGCTGGGCCAGGAGGTCGAGATCTCCACCCCCGACACGCGGGTGCTCGACGAGCCGCGCAAGGCATCCGACATCTACGGCACCGCGCCGCACGCCACCTCGACCACATTCGTGATCGCCGGCGAGTCCTGCCGGCTGATCCAGTTGATCCCGGCGGCGTTCGTGGTGCGCATGGTGCGCGCCATGGACGAGCTGACCGGCGAGATCGCCGAAGCTGGCGCGGTCGCCGGCTCACCGGCCGCCGCCGCCGCCGCCTCAGCCGTCGACGTGAGCCCGCATACCGCCGCGCTCGAGGAGGTCCTGGGCGGCATCAACCTCCGCGTGTGGGCCGAGTTGGGCCGCGCGCGGATGCCGCTGGGCAGCGCGCTCGGTCTGCCGGTGGGCGCCGTGCTGGATTTGGACCGGAGCGCCGACGCGCCAGTGGACCTGTACGTCAACGGCATGCGCTTCGCCCGCGCGCAGCTGATCGTCACTGACGAGGGCGAGTGGGCGGTGTCGCTGCAGTCGCTCGAGAGCGAGGGTATGCGCCTGCTCGAGCGCGCGCGTGCAGCCCGCCCCGAGGGTAATGAAGACGTCGAGGCCGACTCTCAACCCCTCGACTCCCGATCCGTTCTACCGATAGAGAGCCAAACCTCGTCAACCAACCCCGAAACCCCCGATCTGAAGCAACCCGAAGTGGAAGGAGCCGTGACCTGATGGCCCGTGTACTCGTAGTCGACGATGCCGCATTCATGCGCAAGGTGGTGAGCGATGCTCTCGCCTCCGGCGGCCACGAGGTGGTCGGGGAGGCAGGCAACGGCACCGAAGCTGTCCAGCGCTACCAGGAGCTCTCCCCTGAGCTCGTGACGCTGGACATCACCATGCCCGTGAAGGACGGCCTCGAGGCCCTCGGCGAGATCATCTCGCTCGATCCCGGCGCGAAGGTGCTGATGTGCTCGGCGCTCGGCCAGGAGAGCAAAGTGATCGAGTCGATTCAGAAGGGCGCCAAGGACTTCGTGGTCAAGCCGTTCCAGCCCGCGCAGCTGCTCGAGGCGGTCGGCAAGGCCCTCGCGTAACCGCGAGTCGATATTTAGAGCTGGCGCGGACAGGCGGGGAGACCCGCCTGTTTCGTGTTCAACCGCCGTTTTCGGCGGCCTCGTCATCGTCTTCGGCGAACGCCCTGAAGCGATCGGTCATCTCGGCGTCGGGACCTTCGGGCTCGTCGCCGTCCCCGCGCTCGTCATCTTCTTCCTCGTGCGCCGCGTTCGCCTGGGCGACAATCGCTTCGAGGTGGTGGCGCAGCTTGTCCTCGCTGCCCGGCGGGACATCGCCGACGCTGACGGTTCCCTTCCTCAGCTGAATCTCGCCCCAGTCGCCATCACCGAGCAGCGTGACCGTCCGCTCGAAGCTCTGCTTCCAGCCCTTGGGCGCGTCGCCCGTGAGCTCGACGGTCAGGGTGGCGTCCTTGACCTCCGCGCTCGCCCATTCCAGGTTCATGCGCTATTCCTACCCGGATGTCCACGCTTGCCGACATCGAGCTGCGCGAGGGATACGCCGAGCTGTCCGAGGCGCGGCTGCACTACGTGGAGGCGGGTCCGTCCTCCGGTCCGGCGGTGGTCCTCCTGCACGGGTTTCCCGACTTCTGGTACAGCTGGCGCCACCAGATCCCGGCCCTGGCCGCGTCCGGCTTTCGGGCCATCGCGCCCGACATGCGGGGCTACAACCTGTCCTCGAAGCCGGCGGGGATCTCCGCCTACTCCGCCAGCCGGCTGGCCGCGGACATCCGCGACCTGATCCGTGAGCGGGGTTGCGAGCGGGCACGCGTCGCGGGCCACGACTGGGGCGCAGCGGTGGCCTGGGTGCTGGCGATGCGCCACCCCGAGGTGCTGGAGCGGCTGGCCATCCTCAACGTGCCCCATCCCCGCCGCATGCTAGGCGCCCTGCGCCGGCCGAGCCGGCAGCTGCTGCGCTCCTGGTACATCTTCTTCTTCCAGCTGCCCTGGCTGCCCGAGCAGGCGGTCGCCGCCGGCGACTGGTACATGCTGCGCTACAGCTTCGAGCACGACGCCCGTCCCGGGGCGTTCACGCCGGCGGACATCGACCGCTACAGGGAGGCGTGGTCACAGCCCGGCGCGGTCGAAGCGATGCTGGGCTATTACCGGGCCTCGGTCCGCCGGCCACCGTCGGGCGGGGGAGGTCGGTTCACGCCGATTCAGACGCCCACGCTGGTCATCTGGGGCGAGCGTGACCGTGCTCTGGGCGTGGAGCTGGCCGAGCCTGACCGGGATGACGTCCCCGGGCTGACGCGGGTCGTCCGCCTCCCCGAGGCCTCCCACTGGGTCCAGCACGACGAGCCCGACCGCGTCTCCGAGCTGCTGATCGACCACTTCAAAGCCTGACCGCACAGGCGATTCAAGGCAGAGGCCACTCCGGTCGATTACCGGAGGGACTCTCCCTCGGAGTCTTTCCTCGATGAAGTCGCTCACGTTGATTCGTGGCGTCGGACTTGCCGGCGCCCTGACGCTCACCCATGCCGCCACCGCGCTCGGCGCGGCCACGCATACGACGAGCACCGCCAAGGCCGCTCCCGTCCAGAGCGCGGCCTCGCTGGCTCAGTCCAGCGGCGAGAACACGCCGCTGAACCTGACCCACACTGCGGCCACCCACGCCGCCTCGAGCGGCGGTGGCGCGAGCATCGTGCGCACGATCGTCGGCCTGTTCATCGTGATCGCCGTGATCTACGGGATCGCGTGGATCATGAAGCAGGCCAAGAAGAGCAAGGTCCGCCCGACCGGCCACGGCCTGAGCCAGGTGGCCAACCTGCCGCTGGGCAGCGGGCGCAGCGTTGCGGTGGTTCGCGCCGGCCGGGAGATCCTGGTCGTCGGCGTGGCCGAGAACGGCGTCACGCCGATCCGCAGCTACAGCGAGGCCGAGGCGATTGCTCTCGGCATCGAGGTCCCGCCCGAGGAGTCGCGTAACGCAGACCCGGTCGTCGAGAAGCCTCTCGGCCGGATGCTCGACAACTTGCGCAGGATTACGGCTCGCTCGTGAAGGTCGACTCGAGCAACGCGCTGCAGATCCTGCTGCTGATCGGCGGCCTGTCGATCATCCCGGCGCTCCTGTTCACGGTCACCGGGTTCACACGGATCCTGATCGTCCTGGGCTTCATCCGGCAGGCGCTGGGCACCCAGAACACCCCGCCCAACCAGGTGCTCGTGGGGATCGCGCTGTTCCTGACCCTGTTCGTGATGTTCCCGACGATCAAGGCGATCAAGAACGACGCCTACGAGCCACTGGCCCACCATCAGATCACCACCACCCAGGCGCTCCAGCGCGGCCAGGAGCCGCTGCGCGAGTTCATGTTCAAGCAGACCCGCTCCCAGGACCTGTCGCTGTTCATCGGCATGGCCAAGCTCAAGAACCAGCCGAAGACGCGCGCCCAGGTCCCCACCTACGTCCTGATCCCCGCCTTCATCACCAGCGAGCTCAAGACGGCGTTCCAGATCGGGTTTCTGATCTTCCTGCCATTCCTGCTCATCGACGTGATCATCAGCTCGACCTTGATGAGCATGGGGATGGTCATGTTGCCTCCGAGCTTCATATCGCTCCCGTTCAAGATCCTGCTGTTCGTCCTGGTCGACGGCTGGGACCTGGTCACCCACTCGCTGGTCCTGAGCTTCCACTGAGATGAACCAGGACACCGTCGTCAACCTCGCGACCCAGGCGATGATGCTGGCGCTGAAGATCGCCGGCCCGGTGCTTTTGCTCGGTCTGATCATCGGCCTCCTGGTCAGCATCTTCCAGGCGGTCACCTCGATCCAGGAGCAGAGCCTGTCGTTCATTCCGAAGATCGTCGGGGTGGCCGTGCTGATCGTGGTGCTCGGCCCCTGGATGCTGAACCAACTCGTTACCTACGCCCAGAACCTGTACCTCTCGATCCCGTCGCTGGTCGGATGAACACGACGGTTCTCAGCCATCTCCTC
>DATIEI010000175.1:0-23828 GCA_035455845.1 Solirubrobacteraceae bacterium | reverse complement strand
CGATGCTGCGCGAGGCCGGTGAATCTGCCGATCCGTGGAGCGAGATTCATGCGCTCGCCTACTTGAGCGCGCTGGATACCAATCTCGGCCGTCCAGCGCGAGGGCGAGAGATGGCACTCCGCTATCTGGAGCTGACGGCCGCCGCCGACCACGACGCTCAGCGGGCGAGCGCGCTGTGGCCATTGGCCGCCGCGGCAGGGTGGCTTGGGCGCACCGAGGAGGCACGCGATGCCGCGAGCCAAGGGCTGGAGCTGGCCGAGCGGACCGGCCACTGCCTGTACGTGATCGGCAACCTCGCCGCGGTGGGCGCGCTCGAGCTGGCGCTCGAGGACTCGGTTGCGGCCGTCGCGGCATTGGGGCGGGCATGGGAGCTGATGTCCGATGGAGGCGTGGAGTCGCCGGGCCGGTTCCCGGTACTGCCCGATCTGGTCGAAGCTCTGGTCGCGCTCGGCGAGACCGAACAGGCGGCCGCCGCGGGGACGGAGTTACTTCGCATTTCGCAACAACTCGACCGGCCATGGATCCGCGCCCTGGCGGCGCGCTCCGAGGCATTGGTCGCCGAGGCCCGCGGCGAGGAGAAGGTCGCCGAGGTCGCGTTCGAGCGCGCGCTGCACGAACACGACCTGCAGGATCGCCCGCTCGACCGCGCCCGTACGTTGTTGTCCTGGGGGACCATGCACCGCCGGCGACGCCAGAAGTCCAGCGCGCGCGAACTGCTCACCTCGGCGCTCGAGCGCTTTGAGGCGGCCCGAGCCGCGCTGTGGGCGGAGCGCACCCGCGTGGAGCTCGGACGAATTGGGGGACGCCGCGCCAGCCCGGCGGGAGGGCTCAGCACGACCGAATCCGAGGTCGCGAGGCTGGTCGCGGCGGGCCGCACGAACCGCGAGGTCGCGACCGCGCTTCATCTCAGCGAGCGCACGGTGGAGTGGAACCTGTCCAAGCTGTATCGCAAGCTCGAGGTGCGCTCGCGCACCGAGCTGGCTCGCGCGCTCGGCACGGGGAACCACCGGACGCAGGCTTGACCACACCGGGCTAAATCCGCGGATTTCACTGGTTGATCGCCTCGGGGGCCGGCCGTAGCTTGCCCCGCGGTGCATGCCTACCTGATCGAGCGCTATCTGCCGGGCCTGTCCGAAGCCGAGGTCCGCGCCGCACTGCGGCGAGCTGACGCGGCGTGCGCGGAGTTGCGTGCCGCCGGAACCGAGATCTGGTACCGCGGCTCGATCTTCCTGGCCGTGGAGGAGGCGTGCTTCTGCCGCTTCGACTCAGACCGGGTCGAGGCAGTGACCGAGGTGAACCATCGAGCCCAGCTCGCGTTCGCCCGCATCAGTCCCGGAGTCGCGATCGAACCGCCTGCTCCGACCATCACTCATACCGCGGAGGTCCAATCCACATGTCAAAGCGATTGACATCGCTAATCGCCACGGCGGGCGCACTCGCCGTCACGGGTGCGCTGGTGCTTGCCGGCGGGGCCGGCGCCGCCGGAGCCGCCGGAGACTCGCTGCCCACCCTCAACATCGCGCTCACCGGCAAGACCGGTGTGTCGGTGTCGGGCAGCGAGGTATCCGGCGCGGTCAACGTCGTCTCGACGTTCACCGGCAAGGGTGGTCCGGGCGCGTTTGCGCTCGTGCGTTTGAATCCCAACCTTCCGCCGCAAACGGCGGTGCAGCAGGGGTTCGCAGCTGTCCAGCACAGCCACGGTGACGAGAACGCGTTGACCGCTACCGGAAGCTTGGTGGTCGCCTCGGCTCAGGCGCCAGGCACGATCCAGACGGTGCTCCAGCCGGGGGCCTACGTCGCGCTCAACGTTACGGGCATGGGCCAGCCCGGGTTCACGATGTTCACCGTCACGCAGTCCGGATCGCCCGCGTCGCTGCCAGCCGCGAGAGCGACCCAGACCGCGATCGAGTTCGGTTTCCGTGGGCCGACCACACTGCATAACGGCACAATCGTGCGGGCGGAGAACGGCGGATACCTGGTCCACATGATCGACCTGCTCGGGGTCAAGAACAAGGCCGACGGTCGGCTTGCGCTCGCGGGGCTGAAGGCTGGCAAGAGCCAGAAGTTCTTCCGCCCCCTGTCGAACGGCGTGTTCATCAGCCTGCTCGATCCGGCTTCGCCCGGGGCGATGCAGCAAACCGTGCTGAAGGCCAAGCCAGGGTGGTACGTCGAGGCGTGCTTCATGGACACGCAGGATGGGCGCGAGCACGTTCAGGTCGGCATGGAGCGCCTGATCCGCGTCAAGTAACGGGCAATCACCAGGGGGCAGTGAGTCGGGCCGCGTGCGCACCTGGGCAGCGCGGCCCGTACTCCCCCACGACTTCAACCGGGGAGCTAACGCATGCGTCTCTCACACCCAACCTCACTCTGGCGCTGGCCGGCCGCCGCGGCGCTGTCCGCGACCGCCGCCATTCACATGACCCTCGTGCCGGAGCACCTGCACGAGGCGCCGTATGCCGGTGCGCTGTTCATCGCGCTGAGCGCCGCCGCGCTGGCGAGCGCCATGGTGCTCGCGGCCACCGACCACGAGCTGGTCTGGCTGGTCGCGATCGCGATCTCGCTCGGCGCGCTGGTCGCCTACTTCGTCTCGCGCTCGGTAGGGCTTCCCTCGATGCCGGACGACATCGGCGACTGGGCGAACCCGCTCGGTGTGGCCGCGGTGGCGTGCGAGGCGGTCACGCTCATCTGCTGGATCGCACGGTCACCTGCGCCGTTCGAGTTCGCCCCTCGCCAGCCGCTCGAGCGCGGTTAGCGCTAGCTCGAGGTCGGCCTCGTCCGTGTCCTCCTCGCGGGTATGTGAGAGTCCGCGCTTGCTGCGTACGAACAGCATCACGGTCGGTACGCCCGCCTCGGCCACGCGGGCGGCGTCGTGCAGCGGCCCGCTCGGCAGCCGCGCGTCCTCACCCTGAAGGTCGGTGATGATCGCGCTCGCCGCCTCGACCATGTCCGCGTCGAAATGGATCGGCGCGACCCGGAAGAGCGGCGACCAGTCAACTTCGACATGCTCCTCCTCCGCGATGCGGTGGCTCGCCTCGACCACGGCGTCGTGTAGCTCGGCAAGCGTGTCGGCGTCGACGTGGCGCTGGTCGACCAGCGCCGTGGCGACTCCGGCGACCGCGGTCGGGATCCCGGGTTCGGCGTCGATCCGCCCGACCGTCCCGACCCCGCCCCGCGTCCGCGCCACCTCGCGGACCTCGAGCGCGAGCCGCGCGGCGGCCGACAGCGCATCGCGCCGCTGGTCCATCGGCGTCGAGCCGGAGTGGGCGGCCTGGCCGGTGAACTTGACCGCCCATCTTTCGGTTCCGTAGGTGCCGGTCACCACCCCGACCGGCAGGTCGCGCGCCTCGAGCACAGGGCCCTGCTCGATGTGCAGCTCGAGGTAGCCGACAGCGTCCTTCAACCGCGAGCTCGAATCGCCCATCCGGTCCACGTCGACGCCGTGAGCGGCCAGCGCGTCGCCCGCCGAGACCCCCTCGGCATCGCGCAGCCGGCGGACGAACTCGGGGTCGTGCTGCCCGGCGGCGGCCATCGAGCCCATCAGGCTGAGACCGAACCGGGCCCCCTCCTCGTCGGCCCAGTCGACGAGCTTCACGGTCAGGGCCGGCGTGCCGTCGGCGGACACCGCCCGGAGCACCTCGAGCGCCGACAGCACGCCGAGGCAGCCGTCGAGCCAGCCGCCGTTCGGCACCGAGTCGATGTGGCTGCCGATGATCAGGGTCTTCGGCGAGCGACCGGCCAGCGTCGCCCACACGTTTCCAGCCTCGTCGCGTTCGACCTCGACCGGCAGCTCGGCGAGCAGGGTCCGTTCCCACTCCCGTGCCCTGGCCCAGGTATCGGTCCAGGCCAGCCGCTGAGCGCCGCGCTCGTCTCCGGTCAGCTCGGCCAGCTCGCGAAGCTCCGCGATCATTCTCCTCGCGTCGGCAGCCATCGGTCGGGCCTCCGGGGGACTCAGGCCGCGGCCCGCTGGCGCGGATGCAGCAGTTCGCCGAACCGGGCACGGCGCAGGAACTGCCCGGCGCCGGGGGCGGCCACCAGCTCGTCGCCCTCGAGGAACACCTGCCCGCGGACGAGCACGACCTCCGGTGCGCCGATCACCTCGGTCCCCTCGAACAGGTTGTAGTCGACGTTCGAGTGGTGGTGGAGGCCGACAGCGTGAGTGGCTTCTCGCTGTCCCACACGACGATGTCGGCATCGGCGCCGGCGGCGATCGTGCCCTTGCGCGGGAACAGCCCGAACAGCCGCGCCGGCTGGGTGCAGCAGAGGTCGACGAGCTGGTTCATCGTCAGCCGGCCCTCCCGCACCCCGAAGTGATGCAGCATGTGCAGGCGGTTCTCGATCCCCGGGCCTCCGTTGGGGATCCTCGAGAAATCCTCGCGCCCGAGCGTCTTCTGGTCTCCCCACCGAAACGGGCAGTGGTCGGTGGAGACGACTGTGACGACTCGCCCGCCCTTGATCAGGACGCTCATCACGCCACCGCCGTCGGCTGGAAATGCGGGATGATCTCTCGTCCGTAGCGCTCCATCGTCTCTTCGAACCCGGTGGTCATCAGGTAGAGGTTCACCTGCCTGACGCCCAGGTCCTCGAGCTCGCGCAGGCGCGCGATGTGCTGATCGGCATCGCCGAGCAGGCAGAACCGGTCGCAGATCTCGTCGCTGATGTACTGGCCGTGGCTGGCGCCGACGAGGCTGTGCTCGTTGTAGTCGTACTCCTTGACGGCGAGCGCGTACTCAGTCAGCGCGGTCGGGATCTCTCCGTCCGTGCCGTACCGGGCGATCAGGTCCTTGACATGGTTGGAGACCATCGCCGGGAACCAGCGTGTCTCCTCGCGCCAGCGGGGCAGGTCGGCGTCGACGACGGCTGGCGCGACCACGATCGGCGCCAGAGCGTCGGGATCGCGCCCGGCCTTGACCGCGGCGGCGCGCGCCTGCTCGATGATCCAGCGTGTGATCTCGGGGTCGGCGAGCTGGATGATCACGCCGTCGCCCACGCGCCCGGCGACGCCCAGGGCCCGCGGGCCATAGCCGGCCACGTACATCGGGATCTCGGGCTGACCCTTCGCCCACTCGAGATGCAGCTTCTTGCCGTTCCATTCGACCTCTCGCCCGTTCATGAGGTCCTTGATCATCTCGAGCGACTGCTCGAACCGGGCCATCGGCACGGGGTCCAGACCCACCACCCGTCGCGAGGAGTCGCCACGGCCGATGCCGAGCGCCATCCGTCCTTCGCTCACGCCCTGAAGCGTCGCGTAACCGCTGGCGGTCACCGTTGGCTCCCGGATGCCAGGATTGGTGACGCAGTGGCCGAGGTGGATTCGTGACGTCGCGGTCGCGGCCAACGTCAGGAAGACATACCCCTCCTCCCACAGAATGTGCGAGTCATACGTCCAGGCGTGGGTGAAGCCCAGTTCCTCGGCTCGGACGACAAGCTCGACGAAACGCCGCGACGGCGGGTCGGGTAGGAACGTGGCACCGAAATCGAGCATCTCTCTCCTCTCGCCAACCGGTCGGATGCCTGTTCTCGGAGCCTAACCTGTCGAGCGCTCCACCGTGCCCTCAATTAACCCGTAGGGCTCGTCGGTTGGCTGGAAGATCTCGTTCTCGTTCTCGAGCCCGAACCGCCCGAGATCGAACAAAAGGTGGTGCTTGTTGGGCAGCGAGAAGCTGATCCGCGCTACCTCCGGGCGCGCGTCGAGGACGGCCCGCCCCATGTGGTGCAGCGTGAACTGGACCGACGGGCTGTAGTGATCGCCGAACGCCTCGAGGATCGTTTCGCGCACCCTCCGCCAGGCATGGCCGTAATCGATGTCGGGCCAGCGGTAAGACCACCGCGCGGTGACGATCGTCGCCAGGATCCGGTCCGAAGTCTCCGCGAGCGAGGTGTAGCGGTCACGCAGGAAGCCCTCCCAACCCGAGGCGGTGGTCTTTAGCACGAGCAGGTCGTCGATCCCGGCTTCGATCAATGGCTCGCCCCCGTCGCCGACCACGGTGGCGACGCGCTTGCCGCCGCGTCCGCGCTGGAAGGCGTGCTCGTGGGGCCGGCCGCCGACCTCGAGCCGGTCCCACGGGTGCTCGACGATGTGCACGCGCGCGCGAGAAACACCCGGCCCGGCCGCCAGGAAGTGCTCGGCGACCCGCTGGCCGAACGACTCGATGTCGTCGATCGGATGTTCCTTGGCGAGCGCGTAGACCGTGTTTCGCATGGTGTCGGTGGCGAGCAGGCCGGTGTTGTCCCCCGCGGTATAGGCGGCATCGAAGTCGCCCTCGAGTCCGACGCCAACCGTGAGATCGAGCAGATCGTGGCCGCCGGCCCGCCGCGAGACCTTGACCAGGCGGACCTCGGACTTCCCGTAGCCGGCGTCACGGAGAACAATCGACATCGGTCAGCTCCCTCGATATGTGCTGTATCCAAACGGGCTGAGCAGCAGCGGCACGTGGTAGTGCTCTTCGCCGCACGCGACAGCGAAGGTCACCGACACCTCGGGGTAGAAGCCCGCGTCGCCGAAGTAGGCGCCGGTGTCGAAGGTGAGCCTGTAGTGCCCGTCCGTCGGGATCGATGTGAGCAGATCGCTGGCACGCCCGTCGGCATCGGTCGCTCCGCGCGCGACCGCCTCCCACCCGCCATTCACGGCACGCTCGAGCACCACCGGCACGCCCGCCGCCGGACACCCCCGCGAGGTGTCGAGCACATGCGTGGTGATGCCACTCACGACGCCTCCTCAGAGAGCAGGTCGGCGAGCCGAAGCCGCGCGATCTTGCTGATCTCGCCGAGCGCGACCTCGATCTCCTGCTCGCACGAGTGCTCGAGCCGGACGGCCCCCCACGCGAGGATCGAGTCCTTCGTGTGCTCGCGCACGCACACGATCAGCGGGAACCCGAAACGCTCGCGATACAAGCGATTCAGGCCCCTGAGTGCTTCGACCTCGTCCCCGGTGAGCCGATCGAGGCCAGCCGAGGCCTGCTCATGCGTGGACTCGCGCGTTAGCGTGCCCTCCTCGGCCTCCCGCCCGGCGAGCTCGGGGTGGGCCCTGATCAGTGCGAGCTGTCGCTCGCGGGGCGCCTCGCGCATCGCCGCCTCGAGCGCGGCGTGCAGCTCCGCGACGCTGTCGAACGGGCGCTGTCGCCATGCCGACTCAGCGACCCACGGCGAGTGCTCGAACAGCGTGCCCAGATCAGCCAGAGAGACGGATACCCCTGCGCCATCAAGCCCGACGATGTGCTCAGGGCGGACCGGGATCCGCGTCAGCGGCCGGCCGCTGGCGGCCCGCACCGCGGCGACGACCGCGGGCGGGGTTGAGATGTGCGGCGGCTCCCCCACGCCCTTGAGGCCGTACGGCGCGTCCGGATCGGGGTGCTCGAGGATGTCGATCCGCATCGGCGGCATGTCGAGGATCGTCGGAAGCAGGTAGTCGGTGAACGACGCGTTCAGCACTCTGCCGTCCTTGACCTGGATCTCCTCGAACAACGCCAGGCCGAGCCCCTGGGCGCTCCCACCCTGGATCTGGCCTTCGAGGGCCTGGGGATTCATGGCCTTCCCGACCTCCTGCGCGGTTGCGAGCTCGACGACCCGAACAAGACCCAGCTCGACGTCGACGTCGACGACGGCCCGATGGACGGAGAACGCGAACTGGACGTGCGCGTCGCCCTGGCCGTTCTCATCGAGCGGGTACGTGTCGCGGTGGCGCCACTCGACCGTCTCCTCGATCGCGTCGTCGCCGAGCAGGGCTGCGAGCTGCACCGTGGTCATCGTCCGTGGATCGGCCGGCAGTCGGTCTCGGACCGCCTCGCACGCGGCCTTGACCGCACCGCCGGTCACGTACGTCTGGCGCGAGGCCGAGCTCGACCCAGCCGAGCCCACCTGTGTGTCGGCCGTGAGCACGGCGACGCGCTCCACGCCCAGCTCGGTCCGCGCGATCTGGGCCTGCACGGTCACCAGCCCCTGGCCGACCTCCACCGCCGCGGTGTGCACCTCCACCAACGGCTCTCCGCCGTCGATCGACAGGCGCACGCGGGCGGTGGAGTAGTCGTCGAATCCCTCGGAGAAGCCGACGTTCTTGATCCCGACCGCGTAGCCGACGCCTCGGCGGACACCCTCGCCGTGGGTCGTGTTCGAGACGCCGCCGGGGAGCTCCCGTAGATCACCGCCGCCGTCGGGCGCTACCGGGGGCAGCGGCATAGCCCGCACCCGCTCGAGCAGCTCGGCGACCGGTGCCGGCTCCCGGACCACCTGACCGGTCGGCATCCGCGTACCCGGCCGCATCGCGTTGGCAATCCTCAGCTCCACGGGGTCGGCCCCCAGCGCCGCCGCGAGCTTGTCCATCTGGGCCTCGTGGGCGATCGCGACCTGGACGGCGCCGAATCCGCGCATCGCACCGCACGGCGGGTTGTTGGTGTAGGTCACGTAGGAGTCGATGTGCGCGTTCGGGATGTCGTACGGCCCGGCGGCGAAGCACGCGGCGTTCGAGCACACGGCCGTCGAGCTCGAGGCGTAGGCACCGCCGTCGAGCACGATTCGCGCGCGCACGAACACGAGCCGGCCGTCGGGGCTCGCGCCGTGCTCGTAGCGCATACGGCATGGGTGGCGGTGGACGTGGCCGTAGAACGACTCCTCGCGGTTGTAGACCATCCGGACCGGGCGGCCGGTGTGCAGCGCGAGCATGCACGCATGAATCTGCATCGACAGGTCCTCGCGGCCGCCGAACGCTCCGCCGACGCCGCTAAGGATCAGTCGCACCTTTTCGGGCGGCAGATCCAGGCAGTGAGCGAGCTGGTCGCGATCGACGTGGAGCCACTGCGTGGCGATGTAGAGGTCGACGCCACCATCGCCGCCGGGGACGGCGAGGCCGGACTCCGGGCCGAGGAAGGCCTGGTCCTGCATGCCGACCTCGTATTCACCGCTGACCACGACCGCGGCGTCCGCGTCGGGGTCGCCGTGAGCGATCCGGACGTGGCGCAGGACGTTCCCGGACAGGTGGAGTTGCGGCGCGTCCGCGGCTATCGCGCGTTCTGGATCGGTCAGCGGCTCGAGCACGTCGTAGTCGACCTCGATCGCCTCGACCGCGCGCCGGGCCGTCTCGGGGTGATCGGCCGCGACGATCGCGATCGGCTCGCCCTGGTAGCGAACGTGCTGCCATGCGAGCACCGGCTGGTCGGCCCGCTCCATCCCGTAGACCTTGCGACCCGGGACGTCCTCGTGGGTCAGGATCGCGCGAACGCCCGGGATCGCCAGCGCCCGCGAGACGTTAACCGACCAGATGTCCGCCCGGGGGTGCGCGCTGCGCAAGGTCGCGCCCCACAGCATCCCGTCCATCCGCATATCCGAGGAGTACTCGAACTCGCCCTTGACCTTCGGGATGCCGTCCGCCCTGATCGTGTTCGTGCCGACGGCGCCCGGTCGCTGGATTTCGCCCCGTCCGCGCTCCCGGCTCGGTGACGTCGGCACGGTCGTCATACCCGAGCCTCCGCCCGGGCGGCGAGCCGCCGGCTCTCCCGTGCGATCTCGGCGGCCACCTGCGCCTCGTCGACGGTGCGCAGCTCCGCCTCCTCGACGATCGGGCGCCCGCCGACGAGCAGCAGCTCGACCGCCTGCGTCGCGCCGAAGACGAGCGCAGCGACCGGATCCTCTATGCCCGCGCCGTCAAGCCCGTCGACTCGCCAGAGCGCGACGTCGGCGAGCTTACCGACCTCGAGCGAGCCCAGCTCGTCGTCCCGGCCGAGGCAGCGCGCTCCGTCGATCGTGGCGCGGGCAAGCGCCTCGCGCGCCGTGAGCGCCCGCGGTCCGCGGGCCAGCCGGGCGAATTGCAGCGCGGCGCGCATCTCGGACGCGAGGCCGCCGTCTTCGTTCGATGCGGCGCCGTCCACGCCCAGGCCGACCGCGACGCCCGCCCCGATGAGTCCGGCGACCGGTGCTATCCCGCTGCCCAGCCGCGCGTTCGAATTCGGGCAGTGGGCGACCCCGGTTCCGGTCGCGCGGAAGCGGGTGATCTCGGCATCGTTGACATGCACGCAGTGCGCGAGCCACACGTCGTCGCCCAGCCAGCCGAGCTCCTCGACGTAGTCGACGGGCCGCATGCCGAACCGCTCCTGGCAGAAGACCTCCTCGTCGATCGTCTCGGCCAGATGCGTGTGCAGGCGCACGCCGCGGCGCCGCGCCAGCTCCGCGGCATCGGTCATCAGGCCGCGGGTCACCGAGAACGGCGAGCACGGCGCCAGCGCGATCCGCACCATCGCGCCGGGCGCCGGGTCGTGGAAGCGGCTGATCGCGGCCTCGCTCGCCGCCATGATCGCGTCGCGGTCCTCCACGATCTCGTCGGGCGGGAGCCCGCCGTCCGAGCGCCCGAGATCCATCGAGCCTCGGCACGGGTGAAACCGCAGGCCGACCGACGCAGCCGCGCCGATCTCGACCTCGAGCAGGTCGCCGGCGTCCCGCGGGAAGACATAGTGGTGGTCGGTCGACGCCGAGCAACCCGAGCGCGCGAGCGCGGCGAGCCCGGCACGGGTCGCCGCCCAGCACGTGTCGTCGTCGATCACCGCCCACACCGGGTACAGCGCGATCAGCCACTCGAACAGCGTCGCGTCCTGAGCGAGGCCGCGGGTAGCCCACTGGTAGAGGTGGTGGTGGCAGTTGACCAGGCCGGGCGTCGCCAGCAGGCCGCGCCCGTCGATCCGGCGTGCGCCCTGGCTCTCGGGCGCGGGACCTTCGCCGACCGCGACGATCCGATCCGCCTCGACCACCAGGTGCCCGTCGCCATACTCGGTTCCGGCCCCGTCGACCGTCGCGATCGCACAGCCCTCGATCACGGTCCGCATCGTCACGTCTCCGCTGCGATGCGCTCGCCGGCGAGCCGGACCGCGTCGAGGATCTTCTCGTAGCCCGTGCACCGGCACAGGTTGCCCGCGAGCGCCTCACGGATCTCGGGGTCACTCGGGCGCGGGTTGCGGCGCAGCAGATCGTGGGTGGCCACGATCAGTCCCGGCGTGCAGAACCCGCACTGCACGCCGCCCGCCTCGACGAACGCGCGCTGCACCTCGTGAAGACCGTCGCCGTTCGCGATCCCCTCGACGGTCACGACGTTCCGGCCCTGCGCCTGCGCGGCGAGCACCAGGCAGGAGCACACGACGTCGCCGTCGAGGTAGACCGAGCACGACCCACATTCGCCCTGCTCGCATGCGTTCTTCGAGCCTGGGAGATCGAGATGCTCGCGCAGCGCGTGCAGCAGGCTCGCGCCCTCCCACACCCCGTCCGCCTCTCGGCGCTCGCCGTTGACGGTCAGCGTCAGGCGCACCGGTATGCCTCCCAGGCCCATGTGAGCGTCCTTCGTGCCAGCACGCCGAGCGCATGGTGGCGGTAGCGGGCTGTCCCGCGCACGTCGTCGATCGGGCGCGCGGCGTCTTCTACGAGCTCGCCGAAGCGCGTCAGTGCCGCGTCTGGAATCGGTGTGCGCGTCCCCCACAGGTCATGCTCGTCGAGCACGCCGGCGATGAGGCATTCGGCCTCGCCGCAGCGGATCGGCGTCGGCCCGGCGGAGCCGATGCACGCGGCCACGCCTCGGCGGCCGGGCCAGATCGACAGCGCGAGAGAGCAGACCGCGATCACCATCGCATTGCGGGTGCCGATCTTCGCGAACTGCTGCGGCCCGTCGGCCGGGGCGATGTGGAAGGCCGCGATCAGTTCGTCGTCCGCCAGGCAGTTGCGCTTCGGCCCCGTCACGAACTCGCTCACCGGGATCCGCCGGGTGCCGGCCCGCGATGCGAGCTCGACCTCGGCATCGGCCGCGAACAGCGGCGGCAGCGCGTCCCCCGCCGGGGACGAGGTGCCCAGGTTGCCTCCGACCGTCCCCCGGTTGCGGATCTGAGGCGACCCGACCGTGCGCGCCGCGATCGCCAGCCCGGGCAGGCGATCGCCGAGCTCGGCGATCAGGCGCGCGTACGGGACGCCGGCCCCGACGCGGAGGCGACCGTTGAACGGTCCCCATTCGGTCAGCTCGGCGATCCGAGTGAGATCGAGAATTGTCGCCGGGCGGGACCGGCCGAAGTTGAGCTCGACCATGAGGTCGGTGCCGCCGGCGATTGGAACCGCGTCCGGATGTGTCGCCTTCAGCTCGAGGGCCTCTTGCCAGCTGTCGGTTTGCAGTACTTCCATGGCGCCAGCGATTAGTCTCGCTCACCGCCCCCTCCCCCGGCAACGTCAGATGACAGACTTCCTGCACTACGCCGCCAGCGTCCTTCGGCGCTGCGACGAGCTCGCCGCGTTCAGCGAAGAACGTGGGCGCCTGACGCGCCGGTTCGGCACACCTGCGCTCAGGGAGGCCGGCGAGACGGTGCGCGGGTGGATGGAGGCGGCGGGGTTGGCGACACGCCGCGACGCGATCGGCAACCTGATCGGCCGTGTCGGCGACAACGACCGGCGGACGTTGCTGATCGGCTCGCACCTCGACACGGTCCGCGACGCAGGCCGCTACGACGGCATGCTCGGGGTGCTCGTGGCCATCGCGTGCCTCGAGCGCCTGCGCGACCAACGGTGTTCACTGCCATACGCCGTCGAGGTGCTCGCGTTCGCCGATGAGGAAGGTGTGCGCTTCGGCACCGGCTATCTGGGCAGCAGCGTCGTCGCCGGCTGCTTCGACACCGCCGACCTCGAGCGGCGCGACGATGACGGAGTGCTGCTGGCCGACGCAGTACGGGGGTTTGGGGGCGATCCTGCGGGAGCTGCGGGCGCCCGCCGCGACCGGACCGATCTGATCGGCTACTACGAGGTCCACATCGAGCAGGGGCCGGTGCTCGAGGGCGACGGCGTTCCGCTGGGTGTCGTCACCGCGATCGCCGGACAGACCGCGGGACGGATCGTGTTCACCGGTCAGGGCGGGCACGCGGGCACGGTGCCGATGGGGCTGCGCCGGGACGCGCTCGCCGCGGCAGCCGAGTTTGTCACCGCGCTCGAGATGCTGGCCCGCAATCAGGACGGCGTGGTTGCGACCGTCGGGCACGTCGAGGTCGAGCCCGGTGCGAGGAATGTGATCCCCGGCCGCGTCGTCCTCACCCTCGATGTCCGGCACGCCTCGGACTCGGTCCGGGAGTCCGTTCTCACTCGCGTACGTGAGCGGGCCGGCGCGATCGCGGGCGCCCGCGGGGTCGGCCTCGAGTGGCAGGTCGGGCACGGCACTGAAGCGGTCGAGACCTCGGCTGCCCTGACCGACCTGGTTGCCGAGGCGGTCGCGGCGTCCGGCCATCCTGTCGTCCGCCTGCCGAGCGGGGCCGGCCACGACGCGGCCATGATGTCGAGGATCGCCCCGGTCGCGATGCTGTTCGTTCGCTGCGCGGGCGGCGTCAGCCACCACCCGGCCGAGTCCGTGACCGTCGAGGATGTGGCGGCGGCGATCGAGGTGACGACGCGGTTCCTCGAGCTGGTCGGATGAGCCTCGACGTCCTGATTCGCGGCGCAACCGTGGTCGGCTCCGGCGCCACCGAGCGCCGCCTCGATGTCGGCATCTCCGACGGGTTGATCGCTGCGCTCGGCCCGGAGATGGCGGGGCCGGCGACGCAGGAGATCGACGCCACCGGCCTGCACCTCTTCCCCGGGGTCCTCGATGCCCACGTGCACATGAACGAGCCCGGTCGCGCCGACTGGGAGGGCTTCGAGACCGGCACGCGGGCGCTCGCCGCCGGCGGTGCGACGGCGGCGATCGACATGCCGCTGAACGCCCATCCCCCGACCGTCACCGCCGCCGCGTTCGACGAGAAGCGCCGCTGCCTGGAGCGGAGCGCACTGGTCGACGTGGCGCTGTGGGGCGGCCTCGTCCCGGGCGGCGTCGAGGCGATGGACGAGCTCGCCGCCCGCGGCGTGGTCGGCTTCAAGGCGTTCATGTGCTCGAGCGGGATCGACGACTTCTCCGACGTCGACGACCTCACCCTGTACGAGGGAATGCGCCGCGCGGCGTCTCTCGGGCTGCCGGTCGCCGTGCACGCCGAGAGCGAGGCGATCACCGCCGGCCTCGCTCGGCGCGCTCGCGCCGCGGGCCGCACCGCGATGCGCGATTTCCTCGCCTCGCGCCCGGTGATCGCCGAGCTCCAGGCGATCGCACGCGCGGTCGCGATCGCCCAGGAGAGCGGCTGCTCGCTGCACGTCGTACACGTCTCGACCGGGCGCGGCGTCGCGCTCGTGGCCGATGCCCGCGCTCGTGGCGTCGATGTGAGCTGCGAGACCTGCCCCCACTACCTCGTGCTAACCGAGGAGGACGCCGAGGCCCTCGGCAACGTCGCGAAATGCGCCCCGCCGCTGCGCCCGCGCGAGGAGAGCGAGACGCTGTGGCGTGCGCTCGCCGACGGCACGCTGCCGATGGTCGCATCGGACCACTCGCCGGCACCGTGGGAGCTGAAGAGCGCAGACGACGCGTTCGCCGCCTGGGGAGGCATCTCCGGCTGCCAGACGATGCTCGCTCTGCTGCTGAGCGAGGGCTATCGCGCCCGCGGCGTCGAGCTCGAGCTCATCGCTCGGGTCACGTCGGGCTACGTCGCCCGCAGATTCGGCTTGCGCGGCAAGGGACGACTCGAGCCGGGCGCGGATGCCGACCTCGCGCTGGTCGACCTGGGCGTGACGGATGAGTTGTCCGCGGACGATCTGCACTACCGCCATCGCCACAGCCCCTTCCTCGGCCGGACCGTCGGCGCTCGGGTCTCACGCACGCTTGCGCGCGGCCGAACCGTTTTCGCCGACGGCCGGATCGTCGGTCCGCCCGCGGGCCGCCTCCTGACTCCCGCGACCCGAATGGAGAGCTCATGACAACGCTGTCGATCACCGCCGGCCCGTACAGCTTCCGCGCCCGCCTCGAACGGGAACGCGCGCCCAACACCTGCGAGGCGTTCTCAAAGCTGCTGCCGTTCGAGCAGAAGGTCATCCACGTGCGCTGGAGCGGCGAGTCGACCTGGATCCCACTCGGCGACTTCGACGTCGGCGTCGGCTTCGAGAACCACACCAGCCACCCCGCGCCCGGCCAGATCCTGCTCTACCCAGGCGGCTTCAGCGAGACCGAGATCCTCCTGCCCTACGGCGGCTGCATGTTCTCGAGCATCGTCGGCCAGCTGGCGGGCAATCACTTCCTGACCGTGTTCGAGGGCAACGAGAACCTCCGGCCGCTGGGCGAGATGACCCTCTGGCACGGAGCCCAGGACATCGTGTTCGCCGCGGAATGAGTGACGGCATGATTGATCCCCTCACGCTGCCCAAGGCCGAGTTGCACCTGCATATCGAGGGAACGCTCGAGCCGGAGCTGATGTTCGAGCTCGCGCAGCGCAACGGCGTCCGGCTCCCGTACCCGGACCCGGAAGCCGTCAGGCGGGCCTACAGCTTCAGCAATCTGCAGTCGTTCCTGGACGTCTATTACCGGGCGTGCTCGGTGCTCATCCACGAACGGGACTTCTATGAGCTCACCGCCGCTTACCTGGCCCGGGCCCGCGACCAGGGGGTTCGGCATGCCGAGATCTTCTTCGACCCTCAGACCCATACCGCTCGCGGCGTCAAGTTCGAAACCGTGGTGCGCGGAATCGGCCGGGCCCTGGCCGAGGCAGGGCAGCGTGGGATGACCTCGCACCTGATCATGTGCTTTCTGCGCGATCTGCCCGCCGATGACGCGATGGCCACACTGGAGCAAGCGCTCGCTCACCGGGACGTCATCTCCGGCGTCGGACTCGATTCCGCCGAGCTGGGTCATCCGCCGGAGAAATTCCGAGACGTCTTCGCCAGGGCCATCGACGCCGGCTTCCGGGCCGTTGCCCATGCCGGCGAAGAGGGCCCGCCCGAGTACATCTGGCAGGCGCTCGACGTGCTCGGCGCCGAGAGGATCGATCACGGCGTGCGCTGCCTGGAGGATCGTTCGCTTGTACATCGCCTCGCGGCCGATCGGATTCCGCTCACCGTGTGCCCGTTCTCGAACGTCAAGCTGCGGGTCGTCGACCGGCTCGAGCAGCACCCGCTCGCGACGATGCTCGAGCATGGACTGTGCGCCACGGTCAACTCCGACGACCCGGCGTACTTCGGCGGCTACGTTGGCGAGAACCTCGCCGGAATCGCGAGCGCACTGCGCCTCGACGACAGTGCGCTCATTCAACTCGCCAGGAACAGCTTCGAAGCGTCGTTCCTGGACGATGCCGCCCGGGTGGGCCACCTGGCAGAACTCGGCGGCGCCGCGTGAGCGCGAAGGCGAGCCCGATCGGGACAGTCGCGGGGAGAATCCCAGCGACCGGGAGGAACATTCCGTAGGCAGCGACAATCGTGACGAGCAGCAGTCCCGTGCGCCTCTGGACCGCCCCCTCTGCTGCGAGGAACCCGCCGAGCATGCCGGCGAGCACGAGATCTGGGTAGCCGATTGCGACCGCCCCAATCGTCGCGTGATCGAGCAGGGGTCCATGGAAGTGGTGTGTCGCGGCATTCATCGCGGCCGAGGCGGTTGCGCCGACGCCCGAGCCCAGCAGGATCACGTCCGCGACGCACATCACGAACACGCCGCCGAGCAGCCACCCCCGCGGTGTCAGACGCGCCAGTGCCACCCCCACCGTCAGACACGCCAGCGCCGTGAGCGCGGTGGTGGAGAGCTGGCCGGCCATACCGGCGGTGGTCAACGATGTCGCGATCAGGGCAGCCGTCGCGATGGCGACCGCCACGCGCGGACCGCGCACGACCGAGATCACCGCGACCACGAGCGACACCGGCGCCCCGGCCAACGCGAGCAGCACCAGAGCCGACGCCGCACCGGGAATCGCGAGCGGCGCGAACGTTCCGACGAGGAGCGCGAGCGCGGGCACAGCCGCCCACGCCGGCGAGCGCAGCGGGCGCAGCCAGCCGAGCGCGTTCCGCCGCGGCAGGACGATCAGCAGGCCCTGGAGCACGGCGAGGGAGACGACCCCGGCGAGAACCGAGGTGCTCATGGTTCCCTCAGCGCCCAGCCCCCGGCGACCGTGGCGGCGGCGATTCGGTTGGATAAACGGTGCATTGGCGCTGCCATCGAACTCCGGGCATGGGCAGTCGAGTCGACCGCGCATCGCTGAGTCGATCCGTGCGTGCCACCCGTTGAGTTGCGGGTCGCCGTTTCCTGGCTTGCCGCGTTATTCAGCTACCCGGCGCGCCAGGGGGTGAACCCAAGTACGCGCCCCGGCGCTTCGTGCGAGCGCGTCTAGACCCGGCCGGTATCTCGGCGGTACGCGTACCCGGCGAACGCGGTCAGGACCACGGTCCAGCCCGCCATTACGAGCCACCCGGTCAGCCCCCACGGGGCGTCACCGGTGCCGACGTGTCCAGCCTGGGCGAGCCAGTAGGAGGGCAGGCATTGGCCGACGTCGTGCAGGAACCCGTGGGTCACCGGGAACCAGACGCCGCCGACGAGGGCCAGCAGCGCGGTCAGTCCGCCGATCGCCGGACCGATCGAGTCGACGGTGAGCAGATGCCCAAGCGCGATTCCGAGCGCCGCGAACGGCAGCAGCCCGACGAGGATCAGGACGGGTCATCTCGAGCCAATCGCCTGCCGGGAGGCTCACGCCGAGGATCGCGCCCGAGACCTTCAACTACTTCCCGACCAAGGAGAAGATGTTGTTCGACCGCGACGAGGAGATCGGCGCGGCCCTCCTGGCGCTCGTCCGCGGCCGGCCCGATGGCCACTCGCTCGTCGCCGCCTTCCGCGGTCACACGCGCGCGTTCTGGGAGCGGTTCGGCCGGATCCTCGAAGGCGGCGGCAACACCCATGGATTCTGGGAGATCGTGGAGGCCAACCCGGGGCTGCGCGACTACGCCGAGACGTCGTTCGCTCGCCACGCCATGAGCGTCGGCCAGGAACTCGCCCGGGAGTGGGGCCGGCCGCCGGACGATCCGATCTGCCACGCGCTGGCCCGGGCACTCTGTGGCGTGAACGTCACGATCCTCACCAGCGGGCTCGGCCGCCTCACCGCCGGCGAGGATCAGGCGACGGTCGTGACCGACATGATCGAGCAGGCCGACCATGCCTACGACCTGCTCGAGCAGGGGCTCGCCGGCTACGTGCCGGCGTGAAAGGCCGCGTGAGGCGGAGGCCCGCGGATCGGCCGACGCGGCATTGGGACTCGCATGCAGACTCCCCGCGCTAGCGAACTGAGATCACCCGTGTTGGGTGATGCGCTTCGCCCCAGCGTGGTCGAGTGTTCGCGCTGCAGGTTGGTGCCGGCTAATGACAGATCGGAGGAGACGTGGCGGTATTCGCAAGTTCCTATCCGTTCCTGAACGTCCTGTGGTCGATGCTCATCTTCTTTGCCTGGGTGATCTTCATCTGGATCGCCATCACGGTGCTCATCGACGTGTTCCGCCGGCATGACATATCCGGCTGGGGCAAGGCCGCCTGGACGATCTTGGTCGTTCTGTTCCCGTGGATCGGCGTCCTGATCTACCTGATCGTGAACCACGAGGGCATGGCAGAGCGCCGCTACCGGGAGGCGGCGGACCAGCAGGCGCAGTTCGACCAGTACGTTCGCACGACGGCCGGCTCAGGCGGGGCGGCCGCCGAGATAGAGAGGGCGAAGAAGCTCCTCGACGACGGTGCGATCACTCAGGCCGAGTTCGACTCGATCAAGGCCAAGGCGCTGGCCTGACCCAGTGTGCAGTAACGGGCGTGCACGAGTCGATCCTCGTCGCCACCGCCGGCGCTAGCTGATCCGCGCAGGCGCAGCCATGGGATTGGCTTCGGTTCCCGGGGCGCGAGCGCTCGCCACCTACAGGGTGTCCTGGCTTCGTCGGGACGTGGTGGCGGGAGTCGTGTTGACGACCCTGCTCGTCCCGCAGGGGATGGCGTACGCCGAACTCGCCGGCCTCCCGGCGATAACCGGCCTCTACACGACGATCCTGTGCTTGGTCGGCTACGCGGTGTTCGGTCCGTCGAGGATTCTCGTGCTCGGCCCGGACTCGTCGCTCGGCCCGATGATCGCGGCGACGATCCTGCCGATCATCGGATCGAACGGCAGCCCCGAGCACGCGATTGCGCTGGCCTCGATGCTGGCGCTGATCGTCGGCGCGGTCATGATCACGGCCGGCGTCGCCAAGCTCGGGTTCGTGGCCGACCTGCTCTCCAAGCCGACGCAGATCGGCTACATGAACGGCCTGGCGCTGACGATCCTGATCGGCCAGCTGCCCAAGTTGTTCGGCTTTTCGGTCAGCGCGGACGGGCTCATCAACGAGGCCCGCGGGTTCGTCGACGGTCTCTCGTCCGGCGACGCGGTGGGCGCGGCCATCGCGATCGGCATGTTCAGCCTGATCGTGATTCTGGTTCTCGGGCGCTGGCTGCCGAAGGTCCCGGGTGTGCTGATCGCGGTCGTCCTCGCGATTGCCGCCACCTCCGCGTTTAGCCTCGCCGACCACGGGGTGTCGCTCGTCGGGACGTTGCCGAAGGGGTTTCCGCCGCTCACCGTGCCGAACCCGGTCTCGGATCTCCCGTTGTTGGTGGCCGGCGCGGTCGGGATCGCTCTCGTCGCGCTCACCGACACGATCTCGACCGCCTCGGCGTTCGCCGCCCGTACCGGACAGGAGGTCGACGGCAACGGGGAGATGATCGGGATCGGCGCCGCGAACGTCGCGGCTGGGTTCTTCCAGGGGTTCCCGGTCAGCACCAGCGGCTCGCGTACGGCGGTCGCCGAGCAGGCCGGTGCCAAGACGCAGATGACCGGCGTCGTCGGTGCGGCACTGATCGTCCTGATGCTGGTGCTCGTGCCGGGGTTGCTCAAGAACCTCCCGAACCCGACCTTGGCCGCGGTGGTGATCGCCGCGTCGCTTTCGCTGGCCGATGTTCCCGGGACCGTGCGGCTGTGGCGTCAGCGTCGCACCGAGTTCGTGCTGTCAATTGCGGCGTTTCTCGGCGTGGCGCTGCTGGGGGTTCTGCAGGGCATCGCGGTCGCGGTCGTGCTTTCGATCCTCAACGTGTTCCGTCGGGCATGGTGGCCCTATCAAACCGTCCTCGGGCGCGTGCCCGGCGTTGCCGGTTATCACGACCGGGAGATGTACCCCGAGGCCGAGCAGCTACCCGGCCTGGTGATCTACCGCTTCGACGCTCAGCTGTTCTTTGCCAACGCCCGGACGTTTCGCGATCAGATCCGCCGCCTGGCCGCCGCCGAACCACGGCCGCGATGGATCGTAATCGCAGCCGAGCCGATCACCGATGTCGATACCACCGCGGCCGACATGCTCGCCGACCTCGACGAGGAGCTCAACGCCGCCGGCACCTCGCTGGTATTCGCAGAGCTCAAGGATCCAGTTCGCGCAAAGCTCGAGCGCTACCAGCTGATCGGCCCGCTCGACCCCGACCACTTCTTTCCGACGCTCGAAGCCGCAGTCGACCACTTCCGGCGAGCAAACAGCGCTGAGTGGACGGCGCTCGACCCGGACACGAGAATCTCGTGATGCGCTCGCGGTCTGCGACGCGGGGTTCGGATAGGGTGGCTGCATTGTGGGGCCGGTGACCGATTTCGCCGCTGATGTGATCATCGTGGGTGCCGGCTCGGCCGGGTGTGCGCTGGCCCGCCGGCTGGTCGACCGCGACGTTGCGGTCCTGCTCCTGGAGGCGGGCGGGCCCGACGAGAACCCGGCCATCCACGAGCCGGCGCGGGTGCACGAGCTGTGGCTGTCTCCCGAGGACTGGGCCTACTACACCGTCCCACAGGAGCGCGCCGCCGGCCGCCGCCTGCACCTGCCCCGCGGCCGGGTCCTCGGCGGATCGAGCTGTCTCAACGGGATGGTGCACGTCCGCGGCGCCAGGTCGGACTACCGCGAATGGGTCCGGCTCGGCGCCGAGGGCTGGGGGTGGGAAGACGTCCTGCCCGTCTTTCTTCGGATGGAGGACTTCGACGGGGGCGGGTCCGAGCTGCACGCCGTCGGCGGCCCGACCTCGATCATCAGCCGGTACAAGCTGGCGCCGGTCCACGAGGCGATCATCGCGGCCGCGCAGGAGGTCGGTATCGCCCGCAACGACGATTACAACTCCGGCTACCTGGACGGCGTCGCCCAAACGCAGCTGACGATCCGGGACGGGCGACGGGACAGCGCCGCGGCCGCCTACCTTCGCCCGGTGATCGACGCGCCCAACCTACGGGTCGTCACTCGGGCGCCCGCCCGCCGGCTGTTGATCGAAGGCACCCGCTGCGTGGGCGTGGAGTGGGAGCACTCCGGTCGTCTGCACACCGCGCTGGCGGGGTCCGAGGTCGTGATCAGCGCCGGGGCGATCGCGTCGCCGAAGTTGCTCCTGCTGTCGGGCATCGGACCCGCGCGGGATCTCGCCGATCACGGCATCCGCGTCGTCCTCGACCTGCCCGGCGTTGGTCGCAACCTCCACGACCACCTCCTGTCGCCGTCGATCCACGCGACGGAGCGGACGATCGACCCGCCGGCTCCCGGACTGCCGACGATCCAGACACATCTGTGGTGGCGCAGCCGCCCGGACCTGCCCGGACCAGACACACAGCCCGTTCACTTCAGCGTCCCGCTGTACGAGCCATGGATGGAGGGCCCGCCGGACGGCTTTACGCTGCTGGGCGGGATGGTCCGTCCCCAGAGCCGTGGCTCGATCCGGCTGAGTGGTCCTGACCCAGACGACCCGCTGCTGATCGACCTGAACGCGTTCGAGGTTCCGGCCGACCTGGAGAGCCTGGAGGCATCGCTCACCCAGGTGCGCGAGATCGCGGCGGCCGCACCGCTGCGCGACGAGTGGGGCGCCCGGGAGCTCTACCCCGGGCCCGACGTGCGCACCGCGGCCCAGGTGCGGGACTACGTGCGCCGCACGGCGATCACCTACCACCATCAGGTCGGAACCTGCCGGATGGGGGTCGACCGAGATGCCGTCGTCGACCCCCGCCTGCGGGTGCACGGGATCGACGGGTTGCGCGTCGCGGATGCATCGGTCATGCCGGTCGTCACTTCCGGGAACACCAACGCACCGAGTCTCATGATCGGCGAGCGCGCCGCCGACTTCATCACCGGCGGATCTCGGAGCCCGGCACCGACCTCGCTCGCCGCACCCTCCGCTTTTTGACCCGCGGCGTGGGATAAGCTCGGCGCCCGCGAAAGGAGCTTCGATGACGGTTCAAGAGTGGGTGGACGGCTACGGGCAGGCCTGGCGAGACAGGGATGCCGACGCAGCGGCAGCGCTCTTCACGGAGAACGCCACGTATCGCGATCATCCAACCGGTGACGGGTACCGCGGGCCTGACGGCGTGCGCACCTACTGGACGAACATCACCGCACCGCAAAAGGACCCCGACGTGCGGATGGGCGCGCCGATCGTCTCGAGCGACAACCGCCGCGCGGCGGTCGAGTTCTGGGCGCGGTTCCTGAACGACGGCCAGCCGGTCAGCGTGATCGGCATCCTCTTCCTCCGCTTCGCCGACGACGGCCTCTGCGAAGAGCTGCGCGAGACGTGGAACTTCGAGATGGGCGACCACGCGCCGCCGGCGGACTGGGGCACCTAGAGCCCGGCTTCGAGAACGGAGCGCAGGGTCCGCGGCGGGCGTCCGGTCAGCCGCTCGACCACGTCGCTTCGGCTTGCCATGTACCCCTCGCGGATCGAGCGGCCGAACGATGCGACGAGTACCGCGCCGTAGCGGGCGTGCTCGTCGTCGCCGCCGAATGCGCCCGCGAGCAGTTCGGTGAACGCGTCGTCGTCGAGCGCGCCCGCGCGCACTTCACATCCACCGAGCGCTCCGTAAAGCGTGGCGAGCTCGGACGCGGTGAAGAGCTCCGGCCCCGTCACGTCATAAACGCGACCTTCGTGGCCTGATCCGGTCAGCACGGCCGCGGCGACGGCCGCACAGTCCTCGCGCGAGACGTAGGCGATCTGACCATCGCCGCGGTTGTGCGTCAGCGTCCCGGCGGCGATCACCTGCCTCGCCTCGGGCACTTGGTATTCGGAGTACAGGCTGTCGCGCAGCACGGTCCAGGCGAGCCCGCTCGCGGCGAGCGCCTGCTCTGTCGCGTGGTGACTCGGCGAGATGACGGCTGGATTCGGCGGCTCCGGATTCAAGCCTGAGGTGTAGATGACGTGACGGACGCCCGCGGCCGCCGCAGCCGCGATCGCCGCGCGGTGCTGCTCGGTGCGTGCCTCCAGATCGGAGCCGCTGATCAGCAGCAGGCGCTCGGCACCCGCGTAGGCGTCGCGGAGCGAGTTCGGCTCGCCGTAGTCACCGAAGCGGGTCTCGCAGCCGAGGTCGGCGACGGCTTCGGGCGTGCGCGTGACCAGGATTGGCTCCGCGCCCGCGGCCAGGAGCCGCTCCGCGGTCAGCCGCCCGAGCTGGCCCGACGCGCCCGAGACGAGAGGCCGTCCGTCCATCGGCGGCGACTCTAACTCATGCGCCGCCGCTGGTAGGCTCCTCGCGGGAGGAGAGACCCACGACTGACCGCGGAGCCATGGCCCAAGTCCCCACAGCGCCGGACGCGTTGTTGCAGTTCGTCGCCGACGTCGCCCGAGCCGACGCCGTCGAGGATCTGGAAACCCGATACCTCGAGGGCGTCCGCGACTTCGTCGGTGGCTTCGCGGCGGGACTGTACATCCTGAATCCGTTCACGCACGGCGCCCAGCGCTTCGCTGCGCGCGGGGTCTCGGACTTCTTCCTCTCACGATACGAGGCGCTCGGGCGCGCCCGAGACCCGGTCCTGCAACGTGCCCTGGCCGACGGCGCCGCAGTCGACAACCGAATGCTGATGAGCGTCGAGGAATGGTGCAAGCTGCCGGTGTACGACGAGGTCTTCGGCCTGCACCGGATGACCGGGCTGCTCGAGGTGCCGCTGATGGAGGGCGGCGAGGTGATCGGCACGCTCAACTTCGGCCGCAATGACTCCGA
>DATIEI010000174.1:0-8227 GCA_035455845.1 Solirubrobacteraceae bacterium | reverse complement strand
CGCGGCCCTGGTGGGCGGCGGCCATGTCCTCCGAACGGGTCGCGATCCACTTCACCGGCCGTCCCAGCCGCCGTGAGCACCACGCGGCCAGGATCTCCTCGCCATACACCTGCAGCTTGGAGCCGAACCCGCCGCCGACCTCGGGCGCGATCACCCGCACGTGCTCCTCGCTCATCCCCAGCATCACCGCCAAGAACAGCCGCAGGAAGTGGGGCACCTGTGTCGAGCTCCACACGGTCAGCTGACCGGCACGGCAGTCGGCCAGCACCCCCCGCGGCTCGATCGCGGCTCCGGCCGTGCGGTGGTTGACGATGCGGCGCTCGACGATCACATCGGCCTCGGCGAAGCCTGCGTCGAGGTCTCCTCCGGTGAGCGTCCACTCGTGGACCTTGTTGGTGGCGAACTGCTCGTGCACGAACGGCGGCCCTTCGAGCGCGGCCTCCGGATCGGTCACGGCCGGCAGCGGGTCATACTCGACCACCACGTCCTCGGTCGCGTCGATGACCGCGTAGCGGTCCTCGGCCAGCACGACCGCGACCGGGTCGCCGACGTGGTTGACCTGCTCGCGTGCCAGCGGCCAGTGCTCAGGGTTGTTGACCTGCACGCCGGGTGGGGCCCACGCGAGCGGCAGCGGCGCGCCCAGGTCGGCCATGTCCTGCCCGGTGAACACGGCATGAACGTCGGGGCGTTCGAGCGCGGCCGAGGCGTCGATCGAGGTGATCGTCGCGTGCGCCTCGGGCGAGCGCACCAGCGCCGCCCACAGCATCCCGGGCAGCGAGATGTCATCGATGTAGCGCGCGCGGCCGGTGATCAGCCGCGGGTCCTCCTTGCGGCGCAACGCGCGGCCCACGTGTAGGGACGCGTCATTGGTAGTGGGCGTGGTCGTACTCATACCGTCACCTCCGCGGGAGGGCGATGTCGCCTGAGGGCACCAAAGCCTCCATCAATCGCGCCGCCGATCAATCCCGCAGGTGACGGACCGGGTCGATGACGGGGCTAGTGCAGGCGACGGAGGCCCGACACCGGGAGGGGCCCGGCGGCCTGACTACAGGAGTCCTCCTCCCACACGAGATCCCCTAGCCGTGGGATGCAGCGCAGCGGGCGCCTGGGCGAGGCTTCGACCCGACCCGTGGCAACGACGTTCGGCTGGCTGGTGCTGCTGTGCCCACTCCTGGGCACGATCGCGATCGGCCTGGGCTACCGGAGGTTCCCAGGGCGCGCCGCGGGCTGGCTTGGCACGGCTGCGATCGCGCCGGCCTTCGCATTCTCGGTTCGTGGTCCTGACCACGTTTCTGTTCTCGGCGTCGCTGGTGTGGGCCACCTTCCGCGACTGGGAGCACCCCCGGACCTTCTACTTCCATTTCGGGCTCGCAGAGAGCGGCGTGCTCGGGGCATTCTGTATCCAGGACCTCGCGCTGTTCGTTGCCTTCTTCGACCTGATGCTGATTCCGTTCTACTTCCTGATCGGAATGTGGGGCACCGGAGAGCGCGTCCGGGCGACTACCAAGCTCGTGATCTACACGCTGGTCGGCTCGCTCTTCATGCTCGCCGCCGCCGTCGCCACCGGCGTGCTCGCCGCAGACCAGCACGGAACCAGCCTCACGTTCGTCCTCTCCTCGCTCCAGCACCGGCGCGTGTCACACACCTCACAGGAGTGGATCTTTCTGTGCTTCGCGTTCGCGTTCATGGTCAAGATGCCGCTGGTCCCCTTCCACGGCTGGCTCGCCGACGGCTACAAGTCGATGCCGATCCCCGCCGTCGCGGTGTTCTCCGGGGTGGTCGCCAAGGTCGCCGCCTACGGCTTCCTGCGGATCGTGCTGCCCCTGTTCCCCTACGCGTCGGTGCACTACCAGACGCTGATGCTTCTGGTTTCGCTCACGGGGATCCTGTGGGCCACCGCGGTTGCGTTCACCACCCCCGACGCCCGGCTGGTGGTCGCGTACTCAAGCGTCGCCCAGTTGGGCTTCATCACGCTGGGGATCTTCTCGCTGCGCCCCGCGGGCGGCCAGGGCGCGCTGTTGCAGATGCTCAACCACGGGCTGGTCACCGCGCCGGCGTTCTTCATCGTCGCGGCGCTGGCGGCACGCGCCGGCGGCTCCGAGGACCTGCGCGAGATGGGCGGGATCGCGTTCCGCGCCCCGGTTCTCGCGTCGCTGTTCCTGATCGTCGCGCTAGCGACCCTGGCGATGCCCGGCTCGTCGAACTTCATCGGCGAGTTCAACATCCTGCTCGGGACGTTCCAGGAAAAGATCGCGATCGCGTCGGTGGCGTTCCTCGGCGTGATCGGCGCCGCCTACTACGCGCTGCGCCTGTTCATCGTCTCGATGCACAACCGGGTCGGAAGCCAGGTCGCCACCCGCGAGATCGGACTCGCCGACCTCGCCCCACTCGCCCCGATCGTGCTCGTGATCCTCGTCTTCGCGTCCACCCCCAGTTCGGCCTGCAGCGCTCGGAGCCGACGCTGAAAGCCGCGATCGCGCCCGTACGGCTCCTGGCCGCGGACCCGCGCTGAGCGGCGAGCAGACGATGCGTGCGCAAGCGCTCCTGGTTCGGTGGATGAACGTCACCGACGCCAACACCGTGGGCCGCATCCACGGAGGTCCTGACGCTGCGGGCGAGCGTGAACGCCGCCTGGCGCACCTCGATGGAGGTCGGCGTGCGAGGCGCAGCTGCGTCGCGCCAACCGCCTGGCCGAGCGCGAGCAGATCATCGCCGAGCGCGGGACGAAGTGAGGCCTGATGAGTGGCGTCCGTGCAGGTAGACCCGGGTTGGAAAGGAGTTCTCTGCCTGCTTCGTCCTAACCGTTCCACCGCTGCGAAAACCCTCTAACTTCGCGTCACGAGCGCCGCGCTCCAGCGACGAGATGGGCCGCGGCGTCGCCGCGTACGGTCCCAGAACGCTTGCAGGACGTCGTTGAATGCCTTTCCCGAGTATTGGCAGCCATGCGCCCATCCGTCGATCACCACGCGTTCGGCTTCCAGTACACGGGCAAGGGCATCGCCGACGGCGGCGAACGCCCGGCGGCCGACGGCATCCTCGCCGGCCGCGAGGTTGTTCCAGCGCCCCGAGACGACCAGGGTCGGCCGGCGTGCCTCGGCCAGTGCATCCAGCGGGATCTGGGCCTCCCATGGGGGCCGCTCGGTCATCGTCGCGTGGGCGGCACGGACCGACCGGCTGGTCAGCGGCAGGTGCGCAGGGAGGTCGGCACCGCGCCGGTAGCCCAGTGCTTCGAGGTAGCGCAGCACAAACTCTCCCGAGGGCAAGCTCGGGGCGGCTGCCCGCACCTCGGTGAGCGCGGTGATCAGTTGCTCGACCGCCGGGTTCCCGCGGGCGAGCGCGAATGCCGCGGGCTCGACCAGCGTCAGCGTACGCACCGACCCGGGCCGGCGCGCGGCAACCAGCAGGGCGACGACCGCGCCGTAGGAGTGGCCGACGAGATCGGCCGGTCCGTCCAGCAGCGCGGCGATGTCGGCGGCGTCGATATCGAAGTCGGCCCGTGGGGTCGGCGGGCTTGAGCCGTACCCGCGGCGGTCCGGCAACAGCAGTGCCCGGGTCCGCGCCAGCGGGCGCTGCTCGCGAAACGCGAACGTTCCCCAGGAGAGGCTTCCGTGGACGCAGATCGCCGGCTCGCCGCTGCCCCATGCGACCACGTTGACCGGGGTCGACTCGCGCTTCGCGGCGGGTGCGCGCATGATCATGGGGAGGCGGAGTTGACCGTGGGCCGGAAGGTGTTGAGCTCGGGGAGCTCGACGCCGCCGGCGCCGGGCAGCCCGACCTCGATCTTGCCGTCGCGTTCGCGGGCCTGGATGCGCGGTTGTGCGAACACTGCGGGCCCCTCCACGACCGCGCCCGTGTGCAGGTCGAACCGTGACCCGTGCCAGGGGCAGGTGACGGTGTCGCCGTCGCGTGAGCCCTCGGCGAGTGGGCCACCCAGATGGGTGCAGACGTTGGCCAGCGCGCACACCTCACCGGTGCGGCTGCGCGCCAACAGCACCGGCACGCCGTCGACGGTGACCTGGCGCAGCTGCTCGCCCTGGAGCTCGCCGGCGTCCAGTACGGGGACGAACGAGTCGGGCATGGTCTCCCCGATCGTGCGGTTGACCCGGATGCCCAGGCCGAAGGTGAGCTTGCCACCCAGGTGCGCGGCGCTGGCGCTGATCAGGTATCCCGTGGCGCTCAGGCCGCGCGCCAGCCCTCGCCGGCCGCGGAACCGCAGCGCGATCGAGGCGGAGGTGAACGACAGACCGATTACGTTGAGCAGCGCGTGGACCATCGCCACCTGGCGGCTCTGGCCGATCAGGTCGCGCAGGTCGTTGAGCCCGGTGGCGGCGGCCGGCAGTGCGGCCAGTGCGCCGACGGCGAGCACCCGGTCGGCGGCGTCGCCGAGCGCCTCATCGCCGGTCAGCATTGAGGCGGTGTCGAGGGCCAGCGCCGCCGTCCACGCGCCGACTGGGACGTCCGTCAGCGCCGGGTGAAGCGGGGCCCCCAGCCATACCCCGTCGAGCGCGTTGCGCACCTGGGGTGGGGCTTCGGCGCGCTTGATCAGCGGTTGCAGCTGCTTGGCGAGCGGCCCGGCCCACCGCTGCGAGAGGGCGAACCGGCCGGCGAACGTGATCGGCATCTTTGACTCCTTCTTCGGTCAGACCTCGTGGACCCGGGCCGCGCCGATCACGGCCTGCGACCAGTCGATCACGGAGGTCGGCTTGACGATGTGCCTGCCCAGGCCCAGCTCCTTCGGGGTCAAACCGAGCGCAAGCCCCACCAGCTGGGGCAGGTGGAGCACGGGCAGCCCCAGGCCCCGCCCGACCGCCTTGGCGGCCAGCGGCTGCTGGAGGTCGAGGTTGAGGTGACACAGCGCGCAGGGGGTGACCAGACAGTCCGCGTGGGCGTCGATCGCGTCGCCGATGTGGCGGCCCGCCTGCGTGAGCGAGGCCTGCTTGTTCATCGTGATGATCGGAAAGCCACAGCACTTGTAGACGCCGGCGTAATCGATCACGGTGCCGCCGAGCGCCTCGATCAGCATGTGCAGGTACCGGTCGCGGGGGTGCTGCTCGTCGATTCCCAGCCGCCGGGTGGGCCGCACGATGTAACAGCCGTAGAACGGACCGACCTTGAGGTCGGTCAGCGGTCGCCTGACCCGCGAGCGCAGCTCGTCCAGGCCGATGTCCTCAACCAGCAGCCACAGGAAGTTCTTGTTCTCGAAGAGGTGGGCGGGATCTCGTCCATAGTGCAGCCCCTCCGGGGCCAGCGTCTGGTTGATGTGCTCGCGGTACTCGGTGTTGGCGTCCAGTCGCTCCTGGCACTCCGACTGTGAGCCCTGGCAGGTCGAGCAGATGTTCATCATCAGCGCGCCGTCGGTCCGCTGAGCCAGCGCGAACGTGCGAGCGTTGAGGGTGTCGGCCAGCTCCTGATTGTGCTCGGCGATGACCCCCGCGCCGCAACACGACGCCCGGTCGAGCTCGAGCAGTTCGATGTCCAGCAGGGGCGCGACCTTCGCCATCGACCCATGCAGCTCGGGGGTGAACCCCCGGCTCACGCACCCCGGCCAGTAAGCCACCTTCATCTGCTCTCACTTCCACTCGACTGGGGACCCGCGAGGGCCTCGGAATGCCACGGCTCCGCTCCCGCGCCGGCCGTCTGGACGATGCTTCCAGACGTGTCGGGGCCCTCTTCGTAGCCCGTCACGTAGAGGTTGAGCTCGCGCCGTGGCCGCTCGGTCTCGACGTACTCGTAGACCCGCCCGACGTTCTCGCGCGCGGGGTGGCGGGGGTGAAGCAGCGCCTTCGCCGGGCTGATCTTCCTGCGCAGGACCCCCAGCAGCACGACGGGCAGGTCGCTGACCAGCTCGCGGATCGCGCGCGGATTGAACCGGCCGCCGTAGGAGTCCGGTAACAGCTCGGCCTCGTCCAGCAGGACGTTGCGGCGGATGTTCTCGGTGAACGCGTGCTCGTGGCGGTAGCCGTTGTTGGGATCGACGATCTCGTGGTCGGAGCCGGCGATCCTTCGCAGCCGCATGATCTGGTCCATCGGCGCGACGTCCTTGGGGCACACCTGCACGCACATGAAGCAGTGCGTGCAGTCGTAGATCCCGTGCGGGTCCTCGGAGAGGTCCTGCAGCCGCTCGCGCTGGCGCGCATCCCGGGGGTCGCCGACGAACCGGTAGGCCTTGGCCAGCGCGGCCGGGCCGATGAACTCGGGGTCGACCTCCAGCGACAGGCACGCCCCGACGCAGGCACCGCACTGGATGCAGGCCATCGTCTGGGTGACGTCGACCATCGCGTCGTGCGGCACGATGTACTCGCGCTCAGGGATCGGCTGCTTGCCGATCAGCCACGGGGTCACACGCTTGATCTTCTTCCAGTGGACCGCGTCCATATCGACGATCAGGTCCTTGAGAACCGGCATGTTCCCCATCGGCTCGACCGTGATCTCACCGCCCCGAGCGGCCTCGAGCGCCTTGCCGATGTGCGTACGACAGGCCAGCATCGGCGTGCCGTTGATGCTGACAGCACAGGAGCCGCAGATCGCCGAGCGGCACGAGCAGCGGATCCCGATCGTTCCGTCCTGCAGGTCGCGCGCCTGCAGGATTCCCTCGAGCACCGAGTGGTGCGGTGCCAGCCTCACGGTGAAAGACTGCCAGTAGGCCTCCCGCCCGTTCTCAGGCTGGTAGCGGCGGAGCCTGAGGGTGTATTCGTTCATCAGTAGTGGCGCTCCTCCGGTTGCCAGCGGGTGATCGTCACCGGCGCGTAGCCGATCTCCGGCTCGGCGCCATTGGCGGAGACCGTGATGTGCTTGAGCCAGCGCTCGTCGTCGCGTTTGGGAAAGTCGGTGCGGAACTGCGCGCCGCGCGACTCGGTGCGCTCGATCGCCGCCACCACGACTGCGTCCGCCACGTCCAGCATGTGACCCAGCTCGATCGCGGCGATCACATCCTGGTTGAACATCCGGCTGTGGTCGTCGATCCAGGCGGTATCGGCCTCCTCCTTGAGCCGCCGCACAACCTCGAGCGCCCTGGCCAGGCCCGCGGCGTCGCGGAACACCGCGCAATGGCGGTTCATCGTCTCGCCGAGTTCCTGCTTGATCTCGGCCACGCGACGCCCTCCGTGGTCGCGGGCCATGATCGAGTCAACCCACGCCTGCTCGTCGCGCAGGCGCGCGTCGGAAAGCGTGGGCATCGTGACGCCTTCCGCCCGCCTGGCCGCATGCTCCCCGGCACGCCGGCCGAAGATCAGCGTGTCCAGCAGCGAGTTGGCCCCCAACCGGTTGCCGCCGTGGACCGACACGCACGCGCACTCCCCGGCGGCGTACAGGCCCGGGACGGGCGTCTCGCCCCAGCTGTCGGTCTTCACTCCACCCATGATGTAGTGCATGCCGGGGCGGATGTGGATCGGCTCGCGGGTGATGTCCACGCCGGCGAAGTCGCGGCCGATGTGCACGATCTCGCGCAGCGCCTCGAGGATCCGGTGGCGCGGGACGTAGGTGACGTCGAGCGCCAGGCCGCCGTCCGGGAATCCTCGGCCCTCGTTGATCTCGGTCTGCTCGGCCTGCGAGACCACGTCGCGCGAGGCCAGCTCGAGCTTGCTGGGCGCGTAGCGCTCCATGAACCGCCCGCCGTTGGCGTTGAACAGCCGCGCGCCCTCGCCTCGCGCCCCCTCGGTGATCAACAGGCCGTTCTCGACCAGGGTCGTCGGGTGGTACTGGATCATCTCCATGTCCATCAGCGGGCAGCCGATTCGGTAGGCCAGCGAGATCCCGTCGCCGGTGCAGATCAGTGCGTTCGTCGTTGGGTGGAACACCTGGCCGGCGCCGCCGGTGGCCAGGATCACGCTCTTGGCGGCCAGCGCCTCGAGCTGGCCGGTGCGGAGGTCACGCGCGATCGCGCCGGTGCACCGCCCGTCGTCGCCACGTAGCAGCGAGGTCACGAACCACTCCTCGAAGCGGTCGACGATCGTCTCGTGCTTCAGGAGCTGCTCGTAGAGGACATGCAGCAGCGCCTGGCCGGTGATGTCCGCGACGTAGAACGTGCGCGCCGCCGACGCGCCGCCGAACGCGCGCGTGCCAAGCTCACCGACGTCATTGCGGTGGAAGGTGACGCCGAGATGCTCGAGATGCAGGATCTCCTCCGGTGCCGCCTTACACATCAGCTCGATCGCGTCCTGGTCGCCAAGGTAGTCAGATCCCTTGACCGTGTCGTACGCGTGCGACTCCCAGCTGTCCTCGGGCTTGA
>DATIEI010000173.1:0-7056 GCA_035455845.1 Solirubrobacteraceae bacterium | reverse complement strand
CGGCCGCGATGACCCAGGAACGGCGAGGCCGCGCAGTCCACCAGCATCAGATCGCCGATTGCCCGGCGGGTTACAGCGCCGCGGAACTCGCCCGGCGTGCGGTGGGTGGGGTGGACCTCGAACGCGAGGTGGGTGTCGGCGAGGATGTCCGCCCAGGAGTCCAGACGGCGGGCGGTGCCGGCACCGGTGGCGCGCCAGCGCTCCGGCTCGCGGGCGGCCGGCGTCGGCGCCACGGCGGTTGCGAGCGTGGGGGCCAGAGCAGCTGTCCTCTCTCTTGATTTCTCCCTGGTCAGACCTGGATTGTCCGATCCGCCGTCAAATCCTAGCGCCGGTCGCGGGACGGTCTAGGCGCCGCCGTCAGGCGCCGCCGACAAACCTACTCATACAGCCGTCCGCTCCGAGGCCAGCTGAACGAACGCGTCGAGGGCGCCCGGGTCAAGCAGCGAGTCGCGGCTGGCCACGCGCTCGGACGCCTCGCCGAGCAGGATTCGCTTGACCGGCGCCTCGAGCTTCTTTCCGGTCAGCGTGCGGGGGATGGCCGGCACCGAGACGATCGTGTCGGGCACGTGGCGCGGCGAGAGCTCGCTTCGCAATGCCCGTGCGATCCGCCCCCGGAGGTCCTCGTCGAGTACCGCCCCTTCCCGGGGCACCACGAACAGCAGCAGCTCGCCGGCACCGCCGCTGCCGTCCTCGAGATGGACCACGAGCGCATCGACGATCTCGGGAATGTCCTCCACGACCGCGTAGAACTCGCCGGTGCCGAGGCGGACCCCACCGCGGTTCAGCGTGGCGTCGGAGCGCCCGGTGATCACACAGCTGCCGCGCTCGGTGAACCTGATCCAGTCCCCCTGACGCCACACGCCCGGATAGCGATCGAAGTACGAGCTCCGGTAACGCTTGCCGTCCGGGTCGTTCCAGAACCCCACCGGCATCGAGGGCATCGGCTGCGTGATCACCATCTCGCCGAGTTCCCCGACCGGCGCGTCGTTCCCTTCCGCATCGAACGCGTGCACGTCGACCGCCAGGCACGGACCGGTGATCTCGCCCTCGTACACGGGTTGCGCGAGAGTGCCGTGGACCAGCCCGGTGCACACATCGGTCCCGCCGGAGCCGTTGTTGAGCAGCACGTCGGAACCGAGCTGCTCGTAGGCGTACAGGTAGCCCTCGGGTGGCAGCGGCGAGCCGGCCGTGCAGAGCATCCGGATGCTGCTCAGATCACACTCGCGTCCAGGTGCAGTCCCCGCCTTGCGGCAGGCCATCAGGTAGGCCGGGCTGACCCCCATCACGCTCGGCTCGAGTTCCTCGGCCAGTCGCCACTGCTCGAGCAGATCCGGCCACGCGGGATCGCCGTCGAGCATCACGATCGAGGAGCGCAACAGCAGCGCGGAGACGAGCGCGTTCCACATCATCCAGGCTGTGGTCGAGAACCACAGCAGCCGGCCGCCCGGCTTGAGATCCCAGCCGAGACCCAGGTTCTTCTGGTGCTCGATCAGCTGGAGCCCGTGGCCGTGGACGATCGGCTTGGGCAGGCCGGTGGTGCCCGAAGAGAACAGCACGTACACGGGGTGGTCGACCGGGACCTGGTCGAACTCGAGCGGCGCGCTCTCGGCGGTCAGGTCCTCCCACGACACGGCATCTGGCACCGTTGCCTCGCCGTAGGGAACGCTCACCACGTGCTCGAGCGTGGGAAGCCGCGCCCGGACCGCCGCCACCTCGGCGGTGCGATCGACATAGCGGTCGCGGTAGCCGTAGCCGCCGACCGTGAGCAGCACGCATGGCTCGATCTGGCCGAACCGGCCGATCACGCTGCGGGCGCCGAACTCGGGCGCGCACGTGGCCCAGATCGCGCCCAGGCTGGCCGTGGCGATGAACGCGGCCAGCGTCTCGGGGATGTTCGGCATGTAGGCCGCCACGCGATCGCCCTGTCCGACGCCCAACCGCTGGAGTCCGGCTCGCACTCGGCCGGCCAGCTCGCGCAGCTCGCCGAAGGTCAGCTCGCGCGGCGGCCGGGTCTGGGAGCGCGCCACCACCGCGACCCGATCGCGGTCCTCATCGGTGCCCAGCAGATGCTCGGCGTAATTCAGGCGGGCGCCGGTGAACCACTGCGCCCCGGGCATGGCCCGCTGGGTGAGTACCTGCTCATACGGCGTGCTGGTACGGATGCCAAAGAACTCCCACAGTGCGCCCCAAAACCCCTCGAGGTCGGTCACCGACCAGCGCCACAGCTCGTCGTAGTCGCTCAGCTCGACCCCGCGTTCGGCGCGCAGCCAGTTCATAAGCCGCCCGATCTCGGTCGTGTCGCGCCAGTCCGGGCGGGGCGTCCAAAGGATGTCGCCGATCATCGAGTGTGCCGCAGAATACCCGCGGGAAACTCAAGCGGCTTGTCAATCCGCGAACTACAGGCAGCCGTCGCCGTCGCTGGGGGCGCCGTGGTTATCGGGGTCGGCGTCGCCACCGCCGCCCTGCGGGATGCAGTTCCCGGTGGGTGGAGGCGGTGTCACGTGCGTGGTGGTCGTGTGGACCGGCGGTGGCGGTGGCGGAGGTGCCGCGTGCGTCGTGGTGGTGGGAGGCGGGGTGCTGCTCGGGGCGGTCGGCACCGCGGTCACCCGCGCCTTGTGTGCGGCCTGCTTGCCGCTCTCGTGCTTCTTGGCCTTGTGCTTGTGTTTCGGCTTGGCCTTGGTGGTAGTGGTCGTGGCTGGCGTGGTCCGGGTCGTCGAGGTGCTCGCCGTCGCCGCCGCGCTCTGGCTCGAGGTGGACGAGGAGGCACCACAGGCGCTCACGATCAATACGAGCAGTACGGCCCCAAGTGCAGTGCGTAGATATCTCATGACTCATCTCCAAGGACGCCGCGCCCCCCGGGTTGCTTCCCGGGAAATTCGCCTCCCCCGGATCTGAACAGCCGATGAATGCGCCGCAAACGCGCTCGATCCAACCCCACGACGCTGCGACAATCCCCCGCATGGAGGACCACATCCGGGGCTCGGTGCTCGTCGTGGATGACGAGCCCACGATCACAGAGGTCGTAGCCCGCTACCTCAGCCGCGCCGGCTACGCCACCCGGGTGGCCGCCAACGGACGTGAGGCGCTCGAGGCCGCGGCGACGCAGCGTCCCGACCTCGTCGTGCTCGACCTGATGCTCCCCGGGATCGATGGCCTCGAGGTGATGCGCCGCCTGCGTGACCAGGATCGAGACCGGGTGGCGGTGATCCTGCTCACGGCCAAGAGCGAGGAATCCGACCGCGTGATCGGGTTGCGACTGGGTGCCGACGACTACGTGGTCAAGCCGTTCTCGCCGGCCGAGTTGGTGGCGCGCGTCGATGCTGTTCTCCGCCGCTTCGACACGTCCCGGACCCAGGAGGCGCCGATCGAGCTGAGCGACATGACGATCGACCCCACCGCGCGGCAGGTCCACGTCCGCGGCGAGGAGGTTCAGCTGACCCACCGCGAGTTCGACGTGCTGCTGTTCCTGGCCCGTCACCCGGGACAGGCGTTCTCGCGCAACCAGCTCATGGACGCGGTGTGGCAGTACTCGTTCTACACCGACACCTCGACGGTCACCGTGCACGTACGGCGTCTGCGATCGAAAATCGAGGCCGATCCGGCCCGGCCGCGTCACATCCAGACCGTGTGGGGCGTCGGCTACCGCTTCCAGCCATGACGCAACGCCGACTGGTGGGCTGGATCCGGGCGCACGCCGGCTCGCTCGGGCGCCAGTTCGCGCTGGTGGTGGCGATCGTGGTCGCCCCGGTCCTGGTGGCGCTGGTCGTGGGCGACGCGTTGATGGTGGTGTCAGACCGCGGTGTCGCGATCGTGGCGGCGATCGTGATCGGCGCCGGCCTGATCGCGATCGTCGCGGCCCGGATGGTGGCCGGAGGGATCATGCGCGACGTGCTGGTGATCCGCGACGGCCTGGTGGCGGTGGGCCGCGGCCGCCGGGAGGTGAAGATCGAGACCGCCGCGCACGACGAGCTGGCCGAGCTCGCCGCGGCGGCCAACGCGATGATCTACCAGCTGCGCGACGAGGAGGCAGGCCGGGACCAGGCCGAGGCTGCCCGCCGCCGCCTGATCGCGGCCGTCTCGCACGACCTGCGCACCCCGATCACCTCGCTGCGCCTCCTGGCCGACGCGATCGGCGACGACATCGTGGAGGACCCCGAGACGCGTCGGAACTATCTGCGCCGCATGGGCACCCATATCGACGCGCTCAGCGTGCTGATCGACGACTTGTTCGAGCTCTCGCGCCTGGAGGCCGGCGACATCAACTGGACGCGTGAGCAGGTGCCGCTCCAGGAGCTTGTGGGCGAGACCGTCGAGGCGATGCGCGTACAGGCCGAGGCCAAGGGGGTGGCCGTGCTGGCCGAGGTCCCGGAGACCTTGAGACCGGCCCAGGCCAACCCCGAGAAGCTCCAGCGCGTGCTGTTCAACCTGATCCAGAACGCGATCCGCCACACGCCGGCCGACGGCAGCGTGGTCGTGCGCGCCGAGTCGGTCGCCACCGGGATCGAGTTCGAGGTCGCCGACACCGGCGACGGGATCGCCCCCGAGGAGCGCGAGCGGGTGTTCACCGCGTTCTACCGCGGTGGGGCGGACTCGGCCCGGACCAGCCCCGGCGCCGGCCTGGGCCTCGCGGTCTCGCGCGCGATCGTCGAAGCCCATGGCGGTCGCATCTGGCTGGCCGAAGCTCCGATAGGTACGCGGGTGCGCTTCAGCCTCCCGGCAGCCTAGGACTTTGGCGCTGCACTCCCGTATATGTCATGTGCAGCGCCAAAGACCGGCGGGCGGGAAGGTTCTTCCTGCACCTGGGGTCCTTGGAGGCGATGCGGATCGCCGCCGACCACGCGCTACCTCGCACCGCCGCGCCCGCCGCCACCGCCGCCTCACCGGCGCGCCGCCTTGACCCCAACCACCTCGGCGATCACCTCGACCGGCTCTACCGCGCCGCCTGGGCTTTGTGCGGCTCGCGCGAGGACGCCGAGGATCTCGTCCAGGAGACCTACGCGCGCGTGCTCCAGAAGCCGCGCATGCTCCGCTCCGAGGAGGACCTCGGCTACCTGCTGCGCGTGCTGCGCAACACCCACTTCTCCCGCCTGCGGGCCGCGGCACGCCGCCCGCGTCCCGAGCACCTCCCCGAGGAGCTCGAGCGCTTCGAGGATCGCCGCACGCAGGGACCCGAGGCGGCCCTCGACGCCTCCGAGCTCTATGCGCTGATCGCCGAGCTCCCCGACCCGTTCCGAGAGGCCCTGGTCGCGATCGACGTTGTCGGGCTGTCCTATCGCGAGGCCGCCCGTGCCCTGCGCGTCCGCGAGGCGACGATCACCACCCGGCTCTACCGGGCCCGCCAGCGCCTCGCCCACGCTCTCGGCACCGAGCAGGCGGGCTGACCCCGGCGATGCGCCTGCCTCGCCGCCATCCGAAATCCAGCCAAATCGAGCGCGACCTTGCCCGCCTCGCCGACGGCACCCTCCAAGGCCGGCGCCGCGGTCGCCTCGAGCAACTCGTGGCGCGTTCGCCCGAGCTCCGGGCCCGCCTGTGCGCCCAGCGCCGCGCGATCGCGGCGACCCGGTCGCTGGCAGAGCTCGAGCGGGCACCACTCGCGTTGCACACGCAATACCGAGCGCTGATCAGCGGCCGCCGCCGCCGCCGGGCGCCGGCAGCCGGCCTCGGACTGGCTGCCGCGGCCGGAGCGCTCGCGTGGACGATCGCCGCGCTGGGCGGCGGGCAGGCCGCCCTTACGGTGGCGCAGGCAGCGACGATCGCGTTCCGGCCGGCCACCACCGCGGTGGCCGAGCCCGCGTCCGACGACCACGTCGCGCTGCCCGGCGTGCAGGCCGCGGGCATGCCGTTCCCCTATTGGGAGGACCGCTTCGGTTGGCACGCCGCCGGCGCGCGCACCGATCGCCTCGATGGGCGGGAGCTCACGACCGTGTTCTACCGGCGCGGCGCCGAGCGGATCGCCTACACGATCGTCTCGGGCGACTCGCTGCCACCGGCCCAGGCAACGCGCACCACGGTCCGCGCGGGCACCGTGCTGGCCGAGTCGTGGAGCCGAGGCCGGCCCGTCGTCACCTGGCTGCGGCAAGGGCACACATGCGTGCTCTCCGGGGACCGCGGGGTCCCGCTGGGCGCGCTCGCGAAGCTCGCCGGATGGCGCAGCCACGGCGAGCTCCCCTTCTAGGGCACCAGGACGATCTTTCCGCGGGTGTGCCGGCGCTCGAGCTCGCGGTAGGCGTCGCGTACCTCCTCGAGCGGGTACACGCGAGCGATCGGGACCTCGAGCTGGCCGCCGTCGACGAGCTCGATCAGCTCGGCCAGCACCTCGACGTCTGCCGCCGCGGCGGTGCCCTCGGTCTTGACGCCGTACTGCTCCGCGGCGGCCCAGTCGATGATCGTGTCGACCCGCTGGGGCGTCACGCCGAGCTCCTCGATCGCCAGCGCGACGTAGCCGCCACCGAACGTGTCGATGAGCGCGTCGACATGGTCGTCGGTCACCTCCCGGATGCGCCCGGCCACTCCGTCGCCGTACGCCACCGGGATCGCCCCGTGCTCGAGCAGCCACTGGTGGTTGGACTCGCCGGCCAGGCCGATCACCGCGGCTCCGGCCAGCCGGGCGAGCTGGACGGTGAGCGAGCCCACGCCGCCGGCCGCGCCCGACACCACCACCGTGTCGCCCGAGCCGGCGCCGACCGCGCGCACCGCGGCATACGCCGTGGTGCCGGCCACGAACAGCGACCCGGCCGCCTCCCAAGACACGCCGGGCGGTTTACGGGTCAGCTGATCGGCGGGCACCACGACGAGCTCGGCATGGCTGGCCCGTTGATCGGTCCAGCCGAGCACCTCGTCGCCGAGCGAGAACGAGTCGACGTCCGGCCCTACCTCCTCGACCACCCCGGCCAGATCGCTCCCCTGCCCGGATGGGAAGGTGGCCGGCCATAGTTCGTGCATCAGCCCCTTGCGGATCGACGCCTCGCCCGGGTTGAGCCCGGCCGCCTTGACAGCGACGAGCACCTGCCCGGGGCCGGGCGCGGGGCGTTCCACCTCCACGACGTTCAGGACGTC
>DATIEI010000172.1:0-3674 GCA_035455845.1 Solirubrobacteraceae bacterium | reverse complement strand
GGCCCTGCCGAATCCGACCTGGACGAGCCACGGCCAGACCGCCTCCGGGGGCGCGTCGATCGTGATCGCCCGCGTGCAGAAGGTCTGAGAGCCTGGCACGAGCTCATCGCCGGGCATCGCCGCCGCGACCTCCGCGCCCGTCGCGCCCCAGCGCCGATGCCAGGTTCTCATGATGGGCGCCGTGGCGAACAGCGGAACCGCAACCACGACGTCGCGGAGCTCGCGCACGAGCTGGGTGAAGGTCGGGCGAGGGCCGCTTACCTCCACGATCTGCTCTTCGGTCTGGTCGCTCGAGACGGTGGACATCTCGTCGCCCTTCCGCTACTCGAGCGTGATCGCCAGTGCCGCCCCGTCGGCGACGCTTTGTTTGCCGCGAAGACGTCGCCCGACCCGATAGAACCGCATCACGACCCGGTAGGTGACCTTGTAGCGGGTCAGCAGGAGCTTCTGGACGCGCTCCAGGTCTGCGGCAGCAGTCAGGACCTCCGCCCGTGCCTCGACGGGCTGGCCTCGGAGCTTGCCATCCGCGCGGCACGACGCGACGAGAACGCGCGGGTTGCGGCGTATGCGCCAGACCTTCGGTGAGTGCAGGTCGGTGAACGCGAACAGCCGGGTGCCGTCCGACACCGACCAGACCGGCGTGGCGACCCCGGTGCCGTCACGTTTGAAGCTCGTGACGCTCAGAAAGCGGCCAGGGAAGAGCGCCTCCAAATCGGCCGCGCGCTCGGGACCACCTCCGGCCGTCGGGGCCGTCGCTACGTCAGCTTCCTCACGGGTGGTAGCTGCCATCTTCATCCTCGACCGTAAACCGGTCAGAGCGGCAGAGCATCGGGGGGAATCCTCAGCGCGCGTCCGTAGTTCCTGACGCTCTGGAAAAACACCGTCGCGAGGCCTCATACTGGGCGTGTGAGCGATTCGGGGGCCGAGCACCACCAGGCGGCTTCGCGTCACGAGATGGCTGCGGCGAACCACGAACGCGCCGCGCGGTTCTGGGATGGCCGCGGCGATCGTGAGCGCGCGGCTCTCCAGCGCGAGATGGCTGATTTCGAGCGTAAGGGTGCGGAGCTGGAGCGCCGGTGGGCTCGGATCGTGGATCCGGAGGGCCCGCTGACGACGAGGCGGACGAGTCAGCTGATGGTCGGGCGCACCAGAGAGGGCGCAAGAGCGCTTTCCGAACAGCTCGCAGTGGCGGCCAACGCGCTTGAGACCTCCGCCGATCTCGCCGACGAGCACGCCAAGCAGCGTCAGGCGAGCGGACAGGAGGACGGCGCGGCGGAGGAGCTCCAGACCGCCGAGCGCACGCGCGAGGCTGCCCGGCGCGCGCGCTCGGAGGCCGAAAAATGGCTGAAGGCAAGCGAGAGCCTGGAGTAGAGAGCGCTCAGAGCCCCGGCGCGGGTCTCACTCCAGCCATTCGGTGACCATCGTCGGGTTGGCGTGGATGCACACCAGGTTGGAGCCGCCAGGACCAGCGTTGGTGAACTTGTGCGGCGCACCGGGCGGAACGATCACGATGTCGCCGGGCCCCGCCTCGAAGGTCTCCTCGCCGGACCGGAAGGTCAGGTTGCCGTCGAGGACGACCCAGGTCTCGTCGTAGGGGTGCCGGTGCAGTCGTGGCCCCTCGCCGGGCTGGCTGTGATCGAGGATCAGCGACACGGTCGCCCCGTAGTCGATCCCCTTGATGTTGCCCTTCGGCACTTCGCTGGCCGGTATCAGTGGCATGTATTTCTCAGCCTTTCGCAGGGGAGGGTTGGCGGGTCACGGGGGCCGGGCGCTCCGACTCGGGGGGCCGCTCTGGCGGCCGCTCGGGACCCCGGAGCGGGATCTCCTCGAGCGCGAGCACGATGAGCAGCGCGATCAGCGCGAGCGGTGCGGCAACCAGGAACACCGCATGCACGCCGGCTATCACCTCGCTGCGGCCGGTGTGGGCCAGGGCAAGGGTTCCGGCGCCGGCCTGGCCGGCGCGGGAAGCGAACACCGCTCCCAGCGCCGCGGCGCCGACCGCGCCGCCGAGCGCGCGGAAGAAGCCGGTAACGGCCATGGCCAGCCCGAGCTCGCGGCGGTCGACGCTGTTCTGGACCGCGGTGATCAGTACCTGACCGACCATCCCGAAGCCCAGTCCGAACAACGCGAGCGCGAGCGCGGTGCTGACCCGAGATGGATGCTCGACCACCGCCGCCAGCGTAACCAGCGCGGCGGAGATCATTGTCAGACCGAGCACGGGGAAGACCTTGTAGCGGCCGGTGCGCTGGATGAGACGGCCGACAACGTTCGTCGAGAGCGTGATGCCGGCCATCGCCGGGATCAGCAGCAGGCCGGCCTGCGTCGGGCTCGCCCCGGTCGTCGTCTGAAGGAACACCGGCACGAACACAGTGATCGCGAACATCGTCGCGGTGACCAGGAACAGGGCAGCGCCGGCCAGCGCCACCGGGCGGTTGCCGACCAGGCTGAGCGGCACGATCGGATCCGGGATCCGCCGGGTGCGCACGACCAGCATCACGGTCGCGAGGGCGAACACGCCGAGCAGCGCGGCGATCTGCACCGAGCCCCAGGGGTACCGCTGTCCTCCCCAGATGCAGGCCAGCATGAGCGCGCTGGCACCTGCGGCCAGCAGTCCAGCGCCGGGCAGGTCCAGCCGGCCGCGGGCCGGCCCGACATCGGCCGCGGGTAGGCGCGAATGCAGCCCGGCCAGCGCGAGCGCGCCGATCGGCAGGTTTACGTAGAAGACCCAGCGCCAGCTGGCGTGGTCGACCAGCAGCCCGCCGAGCAGTGGGCCCACCGAGGCCGCGACGGCGAACACGGCCATGATGTAGCCCTGGTAGCGCCCGCGCTCCCGCGGCGAGACCAGATCGCCGACCGCGGCCTGAGCCAGCGACATGAGCCCGCCGGCGGCCGCGCCCTGGATCCCGCGGGCCACGACCAGCATCCACAGACTCTGGGCCACACCGCACACGGCGGAGGTGGTCAGAAACAGGGCCAGCGAGATCTCCAGCAAGAGCTTGCGCCCGCAGCGGTCCCCGAGCCTGCCCCATAACGGAGCCGTGGCCGCGGCGGCCACAACGTAGGCGGTCACCACCCAGGAGACGTCGGCCAGGCGGCCGAGGTCGCTCGCGATGGTCGGCAACGCAGTGGCCAGGATCGTCTGATCGAGCACGGCGGGCAGCATTCCCAGCACGATCGCCCAGAACGCGATGCGATTCTTGCGAGTCATCAGACAGATAAGATTCTTAGTGACCAACAAAACTTATAGTGACCCTATCATTAGGGACACCATGAGTCAAGCCGCTACGATGCGACCGATGGCAGCCACGGAAATGGGCCTTCGCGAGCGCAAGAAGCAGCGCACGCGGCAGCAGATCGCCGACACGGCTCGGCGGCTGTTCCTCGCGCGCGGCTTCGACGATGTCCCGGTGGCCGAGATCGCGCGCGAGGCGGAGGTCTCCGAGGCCACCGTGTTCAACTATTTCCCGACCAAGGAGGACCTGGTCTTCAACCGGATGGAGGTGTTCGAGGAGGAACTCCTCGACGGGATCCGCGACCGGGCCGACGGCGAGTCGATCGTCGAGGCGTTCGGCCGCTTCGTGCTCCGCCCCCGTGGGTATCTGGCCTCCGATGATCCGGCCGCCACGGAGGGGATGCGCGCCGCGGCCCGGCTGATCACCGGCAGCCCGGCCCTG
>DATIEI010000171.1:0-10130 GCA_035455845.1 Solirubrobacteraceae bacterium | reverse complement strand
CTGCACGACCTCGGGGAGGCCGTGGCAGCCAGCGAGTTCAAGGTCTTCGCCGACGTGATGTCCTCGGGTGGCGTGGTCCGCGGGATCAACGCCGGGGCGCGGGAGCTGCCCCGCTCGGATCTCGAGGCGCTGACCGAGCTGGCCAGGCAGCACGGCGCGAAGGGGCTGGTGTGGGCGTTCGTCCAGGACGAGGGGTGGCGCTCGCCGATCGCCAAGTTCCTGTCCGAGGCCGAGGTCGCCGCGATCACCCAGCGCCTGAACGGCTCGCCGGGCGATCTGCTCCTGATCGTGGCCGACGAGATCACCACGGTCGGGCAGGCGCTCAGCGCCCTGCGCATGGAGCTGGCCCGTCGGTTCGACCTGATCCCGGCCGGCCGCCACGACATCCTGTGGGTGGTCGAGTTCCCGGCCTTCTTCTGGGACGCTGAGGCCGAGCGCTGGGACGCCGCCCATCATCCGTTCACCGCCCCGTCCGGCGATTTGAACGACCCCGCGAACCTGAGCTCCCGGGCTTACGACCTCGTGCTCGACGGGTCCGAGATCGGCGGCGGATCGATCCGCATCAACCGGCTCGACGTCCAGCAGCGAGTGTTCGAGCTACTCGGCATCGGTCCCGAGGAAGCCAAGGCGCGGTTCGGCTTCTTCCTCGACGCGCTCCGCTACGGCGCTCCGCCGCACGGTGGCATCGCCATGGGCATCGACCGGATCGTCACCGCGCTGGCCGGGGTCGAGTCGATTCGCGACACGATCGCCTTCCCCAAGGCGGCCAGCGGCGCCGATCCGCTCACTGCCGCGCCCGCGCCGGTCGATCCGGCGCAGATGCGCGAGCTGGGGCTGCGCCCGGCCTGACGGGCGATAAGTGTCCGTTCCGGCCAATTGAGGCTTAAAGGCCGGCCCTCATCTGCCGAACACTGGCTTGATGGGAACCCTGCCCAAACCCCTCATCGGCCTGCTCCTCGGCACCGTCGCGTTCTTCGCGATCTGGATGGTCGCGCTGAAGCCCCATTCGTCATCGAGCGGCGGCTCGCAGGGCGGCGTCGGCCAGTATCAGCCGGCGATCAACCAGGCCCATCAGGCGGTTACGACCTCGAACCAGGCCAACGCCAAGCTCGGAGCGCCGACCGCCACGGCGCCGGCTCCGAAGCCGGCCACTCCGGCCAAGCCGGCCACTCCGGCTAAGACGGCCACTCCGGCCACTCCGGCCAAGCCGGCCAAGGCCGCCACCACGACCGAGACCAAGGCCAAGGCCGCACCCGGGACCAAGCCGACGACCCAGTCCGAGTCGGCCGCCGCCAAGACCGCCGCCCAGACCGTGGGCGCCGCGATCCGCGACGGCAAGGTCGTCGCGATCCTCTTCTACAACGATGCCGCTGCCGATGACCGCGCGGTCAAGAACGAGCTGGCCGCGATCCCGACTCACCGGGGCCAGGTCGTCAAGGTCGCTGTCCCGGTCAGCCAGCTCATCAAATTCTCGTCGCTTACCCAGACGGTCGACGTCAACACCGCTCCCGAGCTGGTGCTGATCGACCACGCGCGTCAGGCCACCACGCTGGTCGGATACGCCGACGGCGTCGAGATCGCGCAGCGCATCAACGACGCGCTCGCGGCCAAGTAGCTCCAGACCCGCCGCCCCTATCCTCGGAAGGCGATGGACTCCATCGCCTTCGAGCATCACCTGACCTCGCCGCAGGGCCATCGACGCCGTCCGGCGGACGCGTACACCGCCACCGTTGGCGGCTTCGCCTGCTGCGATCAGATCGAGATCGCGCTGACCGTCGAGGCCGATCACGTGACCGATGCCGGCTTTGACGCGCACGGCTGCGGCGCCGCGACCGCGGCCGGGAGCGCCGTCGTGACGTTGGTTCGAAATACGCCGCTGCTCGACGCTGCCCGAATCGGCGCGAGGCAGATCGCCGACGAGCTGGGCGGCCTGAGCCCGGCCAAGCTGCACGCCGCCGAGCTGGCCGCCGACGCACTCGCGCGCGCTCTGGGCGCGGCGGTCCGTGAGCGCGCGCGCGTGCCCGGGCCGCCCCGCGGACGGACGCTCGTGGCCATGAGCGGCGGCGTGGACAGCGCGGTGGCGGCGCTGCTCTGCGTGCGCGAGGGGGAGACCGTGGCGGTCACCCTCGAGCTCTGGTCCGACCCCGAGAACGACGGCGAGCGCAGCTGCTGCTCGGCCTCCGCGGTCGCGCAGGCGCGGGCACTCGCCCACGACATGGGTCTCCCACACTTCACGATCGACCTCCGCGACGAGTTCCGGGCCGGGGTGGTCGAGCCATTCATCGCCGGCTTCGCCGCCGGCGAGACTCCGAATCCGTGCGTGGGCTGCAACGGGCACGTGCGCCTGGACGCCATGATCGACCTGGCTGACCGTCTGGGATGCGCGCGCCTGGCCACCGGGCACTACGCGCGGACCGCGGAGATCGACGATGCGCGCGGGCCGCTGCTGCGCGCCGCGGCCGACCCGGCCAAGGACCAGACCTACATGCTGGCTGCGCTGTCCCCGACGTCGCTGGCTCGCCTGCGGTTCCCGCTGGGCGAGCTGACCAAGCCCGAGGTCCGGGCGATCGCGGCGCAGGCCGGTCTTCCGGTTGCGAGCAAGCTCGACTCGCAGGACCTCTGCTTCATGGCCGGCACCGACCGGTCCCGGTTCCTCGCCCGCCACGGTGCCGTCAACGAGGCACCGGGCCTGATTGTCGACCCGGTCGGAAACGTCATGGGCCACCACAACGGCCAGCACCGCTTCACGGTCGGTCAGCGGCGCGGCCTAGGAATCCCCGCCGCCGGCGAGCCGCTGTACGTGCTCGACAAGGACGCGTCCACGAACCGGGTGATCGTCGGCCCCCGCCGAGCCTTGCAGACGACGAGCGTGCCGGTCCGCCGTGTCCGCCTGCACCGCGAGGGCGCCCGGGTGGACCGCGTCAAGCTCCGCTACCGCTCGCGTCCGATCCGATGCGGCATTGCCGGCGAGCACGAGCCGGGGCGGCACGGCGCCCTGACCCTCGACCTCGAGCGGCCCGTCGACGGCGCCGCCCCGGGGCAGCTGGCCTGCCTGATGGACGGAGATCTCGTGATCGGGTGGGGGACGATCGCTCGTCCGAGCGACGCCGCGCGCTACCGGACCTTGAAGTCCGCGTTGTGGACCAGCGTCTTGGCGTAGGCCGGCCAGTACTGACCGGTGGGCGGCGCACCCGCCACGCACTTGCCGCCGGACTCGCCCGGGTTGCTGGTCCAGGCGAACATGTCCACGTTGCGGTAGCCGGTGTTCGCGGTGGGCAGCGGCCCGAGGCCGGCGCGCGGGTTGCACAGGACCTCCATGCCCTGATGGACGATGTCCCGCGGGCGCTGCGGGCCGATCCCGTTCTCGCCGGTGTTGACCACGAAGTGCTTGCCGCCGAGCATGCGGGAAATCTGCCGGCCGTAGCGGATCTCGTGCGAGGTCCAGTCGAAGTGCGTCGAGTTCAGGAAGAAGCCCTCGATGCTCGACACGCCGCTCGCCCGCAGATAGTGCGCCGCGTCGCGAGCGTGCAGTGCGTCACCCGCGCCCGCGTCGAGATAGATCACCAGGTGAGGGCAGTCGGCGCTCAGGATGTTGATCGCGTCGTGCAGTTCGTGCTCGCGCACCGCCTTGCCGTGGCCTGACAGACAGGGCATCGTGATGATCGAGTCCATCTCGAGGAACAGCACGGCCCGGTAGGAGCCGATTCCCTGGGCGAAGCCCTCGATGAAGTTGTGGTAGCTGGCCGCCTCGGCGGGCGAATCCGACGCGCGGTGCCCCGAGCAGAGTCCGTTGAGGATCCGATAGGTGGCCAGCAGCGGCACGGTGCCGGGCGACTGGACCGAGGCGCGGGCCAGATAGCGCGAGACCGCGGTCTGGATGTCAGGCACGCCGTTCTTGCCGAAGCTGAACCGGCCGAACCGGGCGGTCCCCGGCTCGCGGGCGATTACGTTGAGGGTGGGATCGGCCTTCGCCGCATGGGCCGGCTCGCTCTGCGGATCGACGAAGAAGCTCGCGCCGGACAGTGGGTTGCCGTTGGCCGGAGCCACGGGCAGGGCCAGCGGGTTGACCGGATCGCGCGGGGAAACCGGGTCATCGTTCAGGATGGTCAGTACGGCCTTGCTCGGCGAGGCGACGCCGATCGGCGAGGGGCCGAACAGCGAGACCTCGATCGTCTTCGGCACGCTCGAAACGCCGTGGTCGACGACCGGCATGGTGAATGTCTCGGATGCCACGCCGACCGGGAAGTCGAGCATGCCCTTGACCGAAGAGAAGTCGTAGGGGTCGATAGCGGTGCACGGGGACGAGCCGCACTGGACGCCGGAGCCCAGCGTGATGTAGCGGATCTGGGCGTCAACACTGGTGTTGCTACGCGAGATCGTGATGACCGCCTGGCCGGCGTTCTCGTGCACGTAGAGCGACGAGGAGTCCAGATGGAAGCCGGTCGGATCCTGCGCGGGGTCGGCGTGCGCGGCGACGGGTGCGACCAGCGCGCCCAGGAGCGAAATCGAAAGGATGGTGAGGCGACGTAGAAAGTTCATCGCCCCTTACGTTCGGCCGGTCGGCCGGTGGGCTTGATGTCAGCGCCCAGACCTCGACGTCCCTCGGCCTACACTCCCGTACTCCATGGCCATGACTTCCGACGACATCCGGCGCACGTTCCTCGAGTTCTTCGTCGAGCGCGATCACCGGCGCCTGCCCTCCTCCTCGCTGGTCCCGGCCGAGCACGACCCCTCGGCGCTGTTCACGGTCGCCGGGATGCATCCGCTTAAGCCCTACTTCCTCGGCCGAGAGCGCCCGCCCCACCCGCGGGTGACCACGTGCCAGAAGACGTTCCGCACGGTCGACATCGACATCATCGGGACGACGACCCGGCATCTCACGTTCTTCGAGATGCTCGGGAACTTTTCGTTCGGTGACTACTTCAAGAGTGAGGCCGCCCGGTTCGCGTGGGAGTTGTCGATCGAGGGCTTCGGTTTCTCGCCCAACGACATCTGGATCACGGTCTTCGCCGGCGACGACGAACTGGGGCTGGGCGCCGACGAGGAGGCGATCGAGGCGTGGCTCGAGATCGGCATTCCGCGCGAGCGGATCGTCGAATGCCCGCGCTCGGAGAACTTCTGGCAGGCCGGCCCGACCGGTCCGTGCGGGCCCTGCTCGGAGCTCTACCTCGATCGCGGCGTCGAGCACGGCAAGCCCGACGACCTGCCCGGCGGCGAGAACGAGCGCTTTCTCGAGTACTGGAACCTCGTGTTCATGCAGTTCGACCAGAACCCGATCAACACGCTCACGCCGCTGCCGGCCAAGAACATCGACACAGGACTGGGTCTCAACCGCCTCGCGATGATCCAGCAGGGCAAGGCGACGATCTTCGAGACCGACCAGTTCGCTCCGCTGATCGCCCTCGGCGAGGAGCTCTCCGGCCGGCGCTACGGCCAGGACTATCCGACCGACCGGGCGCTGCGCCTGCTGGCTGATCACAGCCGGGCAATGACGTTCCTGATCGCCGACGGCGTGGTCCCCTCAAACGAGGATCGCGGCTACGTGCTGCGGCGGATCATGCGCCGGGCGATTCAGCACGGCCGCGCGCTCGAGCTCCCGTCCGGCTTCCTGACCAACTACGCCGATGTCGTGACCGAGCTGATGGGCGCCGAGTACTCCGAGCTTCACTCAGAGCGCGACGTCGTGCGCAGGTGGCTCGAGTCCGAGGAGGAAACCTTCGGACGCACGCTCGAGCAGGGGCTCAAGCGCCTGGCCGACCTGATCGAGCGCGCTCGCCAGTCCGGGGAAGAAGGGATCGCCGCCGCCGACGCGTTCCTGCTGCACGACACGTATGGCTTCCCGATCGACATGACGATCGAGCTGGTGGCCGAGCAGGGACTCGGAGTCGACGAGGAGGGCTTCGAGGACCTGATGGAGGACCAGCGTGAGCAGTCCCGTGCCGGTGCAGGTCGCTTCGGCAGCGGGGTGCAGGAGGTGCGTGAGCACGCTCAGACCCTCGCGCAGCGGGCCGGCTTCACGACCGATTTCGTCGGCTACGAGACGACCGATCGCGAGACCACGATCGGCGCCGCCGCGATCGAGAACGGCAAGGTGCTGATCAAGCTCGTGGAGTCGCCGTTCTACGCCACCGGCGGCGGCCAGGTGGCCGATTCGGGCTACGTGGAGTGCCTGCAGGGCGATTGTCGCGCGCGCGTGGAGGACGTCCTGCGCCTCGGCGATGACCAGGTGGTGGCCGTGGTCCCCGAGCAGGGCACGATCGAGTCCGGCGAGCGGGTGCGCGCCCGGGTGGACCGCTCCGCTCGGCACGCTACCGAGTGCAACCACACCGCGACGCACCTGCTGCATGCCGCGCTGCGCGGGCGGCTAGGCACCCATGTGCGCCAGGCCGGTTCCTACGTCGGCCCCGACAAGCTCCGCTTCGACTTCACCCACGGCAAGGCGCTCACGCCGGAGGAGCTGTACGACATCGAGGAGCAGGTCAACGGGTGGATCCTCCAGGCCCAACCGGTGCGGGCGCTGACCACGACGCTCGAGGAGGCCCGGCGGCTCGGCGCGATGGCCCTGTTCGGCGAGAAGTACGGCGACGTGGTGCGGATGGTCGAGGTCGGCGACGGCTCATTCTCACGTGAGTTGTGCGGCGGCACCCACGTGCACAACACGGCCGAGATTGGACTGTTCAGGGTGCAGAGCGAGGGCTCGAGCGCGGCGAACATGCGCCGGATCGAGGCGATCACCGGTCCCGAAGCCGTGGGGCTGATGCGCCGCCATGACCGCGGACTGGCCGACGCGGCCAAGACGTTGCGGGTTCCGCCCGAGCGGGTCGCCGAAGAGGTGGCCGAGCTTCGCGCCCGGGTGCGCGAGCTCGAGCGCGCCGAGCGCCGCGGCGCCACCGAGCAGGCCGTCGACGTGGAGGAGCTGGCCGCGTTGGCCGTCGAGCGCGACGGCGCTCTGGTGCTGGTCAAGGAGGTTCCGACCCTTGACGGCAAGGCGCTGCTCGACGTGGCCGATCGGCTCAAGAACAAGCTCGGCGACGCGGCGATCGTGCTCGGCTCGAGCGGCGAGAACCGGGTCGACCTGGTGGCCAGCGTCGCTCCCGCGCTGGTCGAGCGCGGCGTCAAGGCGGGGGAAATCGTCAGGCTGGCCGCGGGCGAGGTAGGGGGCGGTGGGGGCGGACGAGACACGCTGGCCCGCGCCGGCGGGCGCGACCCGGGTGGGCTTCCGCGCGCCTTCGAGGTCGCGCTGGCGGCGATCGACTCCGCCCTGCATCCGGCCACATAGGTAAGGTTCATGCGCGTGCTTGCGCTCGATTACGGCCGGGCGCGGTGCGGGTGTGCCGTTTCGGACCCCACCGGTGTGCTCGCGTCACCGATCGAACCGGTTCGCGCGCCGACCACACGGCGGGGCCTCGCGCGCCTGCGCACGCTGGTGCGCGAGCTAGAGGTCGAGCGAGTGGTGGTGGGGTTGCCGGTGTCGCTGTCGGGGCGCGACTCGGCCCAGACCACCGAGACGCGGGCGTTCGCGGCCCGTCTGGCCGAGGAGCTGCCCGTACCGATCGAGCTCTACGACGAGCGGTTCACCACGCGGCTGGCCGAACGCATCGGGGGCTCGGCGGCCGAGGACTCGCGCGCTGCAGCGCACCTCCTCGACGGATGGCTGGCCAGCCGTCCGGGCGAGAAAGAGAACGGGGAGTCCCTTGGCTGACGGCCTCGATCGCACCGCCGAGGAGCGCGAGCAAGCGCGACTCGAACGCCAGCGCTACCGCTCTACCGATGGCGGAGCGGGGGGCGCGCGGCGCGACGGTCGCCCACGGCGCTCGGCCCAGCCCCGCCGGCGCCCCACGCCGCAGCGGCGCAAGCACTCGTGGGTCGGTCGGATCTTCGCCCTGCTCATGCTGGTGCTCGCCGCCGCGGTGATCTGGTTCCTGGTCCAGCTGTTCCAGCCGTTTCACGGCTCGTCGCACGGGAGCGTGACGGTGACCGTGCCCGGGCATTCGAACGCGCGGGAGATCGGAGACGAATTGGCCAAGGATGGCGTGGTTCCCTCAGGCTTCTTCTTCGAGTTGCGGGCGATCCTCGCGGGCGACCGGTCCGATCTGCTGGCCGGCACGTACCACCTGCAGAAGGGCATGACCTACGGCGCGGTTCTGAAGATCCTGACCACCCCGCCTCGGGCGGCCAAGACGACCAACATCACGATCACCGAGGGACGGACGCGGGCCCAGATCAACGACCTGCTGCGCTCCCAGGGTGTGAAGGGAAGCTACTTCGCAGCCACCCGGCGCTCGCCGCTGATCAACTTCGCTGCTTACGGGGCACCGCGTCACACGCCCGATCTCGAGGGATTCCTGTTCCCCGACACGTATCAGCTGGTCGAGCCGATCAGCATCTCGAAGCTCGTGCATGACCAACTGACCACGTTCCGCCAGCAGTTCGCGCACGTGAACCTGGGCTACGCGCGCGGCAAGCACCTGACGCCCTACGACGTGCTGATCATCGCCTCGATGGTCCAGGCCGAAGCGGCAACCGCGCACGACCGTCCACTGATCGCCTCGGTCATCTACAACCGCCTCGCCGACGGGATGTTCCTCGGAATCGACGCCACCACCCGCTACGCGACGGGCAACTACACCAAGCCGCTGACCAACTCTCAGCTGCGCTCGTCCTCGCCCTACAACACGCGCAACCACAAGGGCCTGCCGCCGACGCCGATCGACAACCCGGGTCTTGCCGCGATGCAGGCCGCGGCACATCCCGCCCACACCAACTTCCTGTACTTCGTGGCCAAGGTCTGCGGCAACGGCTCGAGCGTGTTCGAGTCGAACTACAACCGGTTCCTGGCCGACGAGGCGAAGTACCAGCAGGCGCGCAGCGCCCGGGGCGGCCACTCGCCCGAGCGCTGTAAGTAGTGGCGAACGCGCAAACCCGCCTCGGTGTCGTCGGCTGGCCGGTGGCCCACAGCCGCTCGCCGGCCATCCAGAACGCCGCGCTCGAAGCGGTCGGCCTCGGCAGCACCTGGCGCTACCAGCTCCTCCCGGTGCCGCCGTCGCTGTTCGCCGAGACGATCACGGCGCTCGCGCATGCCGGTTTCCGGGGCGTCAACGTGACGATCCCGTACAAAGAAGCGGCGCTGGCCGCGGCCACCGATCCGACCCCGAGCGCGGCTGCGATCGGGGCCGCGAACACCCTGATCTTCGAGCCGGATGGCCGGACCAGAGCCGACAACACCGATGCGCCCGGACTGATCGCGGCGCTTCCGCTGGACCCGGCGGGCCGGACGGCGCTCGTGCTGGGGGCGGGGGGGAGCGCACGAGCCGCGGTGTGGGCCCTGCTCGACGCGGGAGCGGCCGAGGTCCGCGTCTGGAATCGCACCCCCGAACGGGCCCGGGCGCTGGTCGCGGAGCTGGGAGGCGTCGCCATGGAGCGCGCCCGTCCCGCCGATCTGCTGGTCCACTGCACCGCGAGCGGCCTCGACCCGGGCGAGGACGCGTTCAAGACCCTGCCGATTGATGCCGATGACGTGAACGGTTACGAATGCGTGGTTGACCTCGTGTACACGGATACTGAGACCCCGCTCGTGCAGGCTGCGCGAGCACGCTGCGTCCATGTCGTCGGCGGGCGCGAACTACTCGTGCGCCAAGGCGCCCTCAGCTTCCAGCAGTTCACGGGTCGTGCGGCGCCGATTGACGTGATGCGCCGTGCGGTGGACGGGCGATGAGCATCAGCGAAGCGCAGCACCCTGAAACCTTCACCGGAGTGACCCCGCCCACCCGGCGAGGCGGCTCGAGCCGCCAGCTGACCGACGTGGTGGTCGAGCTCGGCTTCGCCGAGCAGGAGACCGTCACCCGGGCCGTCGAGGCCGCGCGCGCGGCCGGCGTGCCGGCGGAGCGCATGCTGCTCGACCAGCAGGCCGTCACCGCCGAGCAGCTGTCCCGGGCGATCGCCGAGCGCTACGGGCTCGATCACCTCGACCTCGGCATCTTCAAGGTCGACATGGCGGCCGCCAACCTGCTGAGCGCCGCCGCGGCCAAGCGCTACGGCGCGGTGCCCGTCTCATACATCGACGAGCACACCCTGCTGCTCGCCATGTCCGACCCGGCCAACGTGCTCGCGGTCGACGACGTGGCCCTGCT
>DATIEI010000170.1:0-7542 GCA_035455845.1 Solirubrobacteraceae bacterium | reverse complement strand
GGGCGCCTCGTGCCCGACAAGAACTTCGGGGCGCTGATCCGCGCCGTGCCCGCGGACGCCGAGCTCGAGATAGTCGGCACCGGCTTCCTCGAGGACGAGCTGAGGCAGCTCGCCGCCGGGCAGGCGGCGCACGTGAGCTTTCGCGGCCACGTCCCGCCGGAGGAGATGCCCGCGCTCTACGCGGCGGCGGACGTGTACGCGCTGATCAGCACCTACGAGCCGTTCGGGGTGGCCGTCCGCGAGGCGGCCGCGGCCGGGCTGCCGATCGTCTGCTCGCGGGCGGCGGGGGCGGCCGGCGACGTCGCCGTGGACGGCCGCAACGCGGTCCTGGTCGACCCGGAGGACGCCGGGGAGGTCGCCGGCGCGCTGGCCCGCCTGGCTGACGACCCGCAGTTGCGCGCCCGCATGGGTGAGGAAAGCCGGGCCATCGATCGAGAGACCGACGGCGTCGAGGTCGACGCGTTCGCCGAGGCGATGACCGCGGCCGCCCGCCGCTACTCGCCCAGCAGGGCGGGCAGCACCTCGGCGGCGATCCGCGCCACCGACGCCTCGGGCCGGTAGGGCTCGAGCTCGGCTCGCGCCGCGACGCGGTAGGAGGTCAATCGGTCTTCGGGAGCTGCGAACGCCGCCTCGATCGCCCGGCCCAGCGACGCCGGGGTTCGATCCGCCGCCACGAACTCGGGCGCGAGCGAGCGGGCCAGCCCGAGCGCCGGGAACGGGCCCCCGGCCGGCGCGCAGACCAGGGCCGCGCCGCGGTCGAGTGCCTCGAGCGGCGCGATCCCGAAGTCCTCCCACTCCGCCGCGCTGACGAACGCGTGAGCGCGGGCGAGCAGGTCGCGGAACTCGGGCTGGGGCAGCATCCCGACCAGCTCCGCCCCGGCCGGCAAGGCCGCGCCGCGACGAGCCAGGAACGCGCGGGCCCGCTCGGGCGGGATGCCGGCGATCAGCAGGCGGGCGCCGGGCACCGTGGCCTGCTCCCACGCCGCGCACAACAGGCCAAGCCCCTTGGCCTTGGGGTCGGGCGTGTAGCCGACCGCGAAGCGCTCGCGTGAATCGCTCGGCAGGGGGGCCGCCGGGACGGGCGGCGGGATCATCACCGATGGCGCCGCGGCGACGGGAAGCGCAGCCACCGTCCCCGGGCTGTGGGGCAGGAGCACCCGGGCGCGGGCCAGCTGTCGGCGCTCGAGCCGGTGCAGCGGCGCATTCAGAACGCCAGGACGGTTCAGCCGGGCCGGCGAGTCGAGCCAGACGGCGAACGGCACCCCGGGGTCACCGATCAACAAGGCCGCGGTGGTGCTCGACAGGACGACCGCGCGCGGGCGGTGCTCCCGCATGCCGGCGCGGAGCGCCCGCCGCGCCGCGGTCGCCTCGACCACGTCGTTGACCGGATAGCCGCGGCGCAGCGCGTTGGTCAGCCCGATCCGGGTCCCCACCGCCTCGACCGAAGCCCCCGCCTCGCGCAGCATGTCGACGAGCTGGGCGTCTGACAGCCGCAACCCGCGCGTGGTGCCGAGCGACACCAGCAGCAGATCGGTCACCGCGCCTCGAGCGCCGCCTGATACGCGGCGACCGTCTCGACGCCGCAACGCTCCCAGGTGAAGTTCGCCGCCACCGTCTCGCGCGCGGCCGCTCCGAGCCGCGCGAGCTCCGAGCGATCGGTGGTCAACCGATCGAGCACGCTTGCCAGGCCACCCGGGTCATCGGGCTCCACGAGCACCATCCCCGGCCCGGCGGCGGCGATGTCCTCGGGCCCGCCCTCGCCGCGGGCGCCGATGGCCGGCAGCCCGGCCGCCATCGCCTCGACGAACGCCACCCCGAACGGCTCCTCGACGCCCGGCATCACGAACAGATCGCATCCCGCGGCCCGCGCCACCGCCTCTCGATTCTCGAGTTGCCCGACGAAGCGCACGCGGTCGGCGAGTCCCAGCTCGACGGCCAGACGCTCCAGTGGCTCGCGGCACGGTCCGTCTCCGATCACCAGGTACTCGGGCCGGCGCTCGGGGGCCAGCAGCGCCATGGCCCGCAGGACCGTCTCGTGCCGCTTGCGCGCCACCAGGTGGGCCACCGTGACCATCCGCACCGCGCCGTTCGGCGCGTGTGCGACCGCCGGCACGTCAGCTCCCAGGTACACCACGCGCACGGGCAACGCCCGCCCGGCGATCGCCTCGCAGCGCCGTGCCGCCCACGTGCTGTTGGCCATGACCAGATCGGCGCGCGCCATCGCGGCGACGCACGCCCGCCGACCGACCGAGCTGTTCCGAGGCACGTTGATCATGTCCGGCCCGTGGCCCGAGACGACGAACGCCGGGCGATCGGAGCGCCGCGAGATCCAGCGGGCCGCCGCGTGCCCGGGCGGCGCCAGGCAGTGGACGTGGAGCACGTCGAAGGGCCAGTCGCGGCGGAGGTCATCGAGCGCGCGGGCGAGCGGCGGCGCCATCCAGTAGCCCCAGCTGCCATAAGAGATCGGCCGCGGCGGGGCCACGAACGGCACAGACTGCACGGAAATCCCGTCGAGCGTCAGCGGTTGCAGAGCAGCGCGGGTCGACGCCGCCCAACGACGCAGCGCACCCAGATCCGGTGGGATACGGGCCAGGACCAACGGCGGGATCGGCCGCCGGAGCGCAAGGACCCGCACCTCGGCGCCGGCGTCACGCGCAGCCACCGCCTGTCGGTGCGCCCAGATGCCGAACACCGGATCCCCCGGCGACGGGTACCACTCCGCTACGACGGCGACGCGCACTACCTATTGGCCGACGGAGAACAGCGCCTCGAGGTCGTGGCGCGAGTAGACCTCGAACGCGACCATCGTGTGGGTCCGCGCCACGCCGGCGAGCTGCGAGATCTGGCCGGTAACCACCTTCGCGAGGTCCTCGTGCTTGCGCAGGCGCAGCACCGCCACGAAGTCCCACTCGCCGGTCACCGAGTACGCCTCGGCCACGCCCTCGAGGTCGGCGAGCTCACCGCCAAGCGTGGCCAGCCCGGCGCGATCCGCTTGGATGAGGACGATCGCGTGGGTCATATCGTGCGTTCCGACTGGAGGAGGACGATCGCGTGGGTCACGTCGAGTGCGACTGTCCCGGATCGAGGATCACGACGTCGGATCGGGTGGCCGACTCGACGTCTGACTTGAACGCGTCGGCGTCGGTCTCGATCGGCGGGAACGTGTTGTAGTGACAGGGGATCACGGTCTTGGCGCCGATTAGCTCGGCCGCGTCGACCGCGTCCACGCGATCCATCGTGTAGTGGCCGCCGATGCACATCAGCGCGATGTCGATCGGGTGGCGCTTGCCGACCAGCTGCATATCGGAGAACACGCAGGTGTCGCCGAGGTGGTAGATGATCGTGTCCTGGAAGTTGATCAGCAGGCCGGCCGGGACGTTGGCCGTGCCCTTCGGCGTGGTCGACGTGTGCCAGGCCGGCACCAGCTTGACCCAGCCCCAGTCGAACTTGACCGTGCCGCCCATGTTGGGGTCGCGGACGTCGATGCCCTCCTCGCCGAGCTCGTTGGCAATCTCGACGATCGCCACCGCCGGCGCCTCGGTTCGCTTGGCGATCGCCACCGTGTCGCCGATGTGATCCCCGTGGCCGTGGGTGAGCAGGATCGTCGTGGCGGCGGCGTCGTCGGCGCTGATCGCGGCCTTGGGATTGCCGCTCAGGAACGGGTCGATGAGAACCGTGGTGTCGCCGCCGTCGGCGAGCTCGAAGGCCGCGTGGCCCAGAAAGCGAACTTCCATCTCGTGTCAATCCTCCTCTGTCGGTTGTCGTTGCCCCAGCTCGCGGGCCAGCTCGAAGCCGACCGCGACGCCCACCAGCATGCCCAGGCGGGTCTCCTCGGCGAGCATCGTCCGCACGGCGCGGACCCGCTCGCCGGGATCCTCGAGACTGGTGGCCTCCCGCACGACCTGGCTCTGGCCGGTCTCGAACCAGCCGCCCTCGTCGAGCGCAGCGGCGAGTACGCGAGCCAGGGCCGGAGCGTTCCGGGCGACCACGTCCTGAGCCGCTCGCAGCCGCGCCGGATCGGCAATCGCAGCGATCGCCGCCTCCAGCTCGGCGTCGGTGTAGGCGCGGTCGACCACGGGGCCATCGGATCATACGTCCGGGAGGATTTTGGACAGGCGGCGGCGCCTGACGGCGGCGCCTCAGTGATCGCCGGCCAGCGCGAGCGGCAGCCCGATCAACAGGCCGGCCACCACGCCGACTCCGGCCGAGATCCAGCTCGCGCCGGGCACGGCCAGGGGCATGAGCGCCACGACCACCCCGATCACCGCGGTGCCGAGCAGATCGCCCTCGATGTCCTCGCCGGCCCGCAGCGAGAGCAGATCGGGGATCGCCCAGGCGATCAGCAGCGCGAGCGCCCCGCCGTTGCCACCTAACGCCAGCGGCAGCGAGGCGTCGGACGCGGTCACCGCCGCACCGCCGACCGCCCCGAGCGCGAACAGCACGATCACCACAAGCGGACCGTGTCGGCGCTCGAGCAGCCAGCCGAAGATGGCGATCGTGCCGAGTGTCACAATCGCGTATCCGGTGTTGGTGTAGGTGAACGGCGCGACCAGCAGGCGCCACCACAGATGGGTGCCGAACTGGGCCCACAGCTCGATCGCGTGCGTCGAACCGACCAGCGCGGCTCGCCACAGGAGCGTCCCGGCGAGTCCGGCGAGCACCAGGGCGATCGTCGCGTAGGGGCGCGCCTCGCCCCGGATCCCGGGGATCTCATCCCGGCGCAGCCGGGGGAGCGAGGGGGTCGGCGTGCGCCGCTTGCGCTCGGTCGGGCGGCCTTCGCGGTCGAGCTTGGGGGCCCGCTTGCGCAATCGGCTGCCGCAGTACGGGCACTCGGTGATGTACGGGCTGACCTCGGACTGACAGTTCTTGCAAATCACGAACAGGTCCGGGCCGCCAGTGCTCATAGCTCGCTTCGATTGTATGACGGCGGCGAGGTCGGGGATAGAGGCCCGGGTGTAGCCGGGTTTCTATCCCGCCGTGGCGGCCACGATCTCGGCCACGACCTCGCGCAGGTCGTGGTTGGCCTCGTACACCACGACCTGGCGGGCGGCGCCGTTGCCCCGCTCGAGCAGGTCCTCGACGGCCTCGAGCTCGTTCACGGACCCCAGGTCCTGGCAATGCTCTCGTATCCGGTCAAGCAGCCGACGGGCCAGTTCGCGGGCCGGCACCCGGTCCCACCGGGGCAGGTCGACCAGCTCGCCCTCCAGGCCGTGCCGCGCGGCCAGCCACTTGTTCTCGTCGAGCATCTCGAATGGGTAGCGCGAGAGCTGCGTGCCGGACTCGAAGTGCTCTGAGAGCTCGCGGACCAGCCCCTGGACGAGCGCGGCCAGGCCGAGGGTGTGCTCGACCCGGGTCTGGGAGTCCATCACCCGGACCTCGACCGTGCCGAACTGCGGATGCGGCCGCACGTCGTGCCACAGGTAGGTGTAGTCCTCGATCACGCGCGCTTTGACCATGAACTCGATCCGCTGCTCGTAGTCCGCCCAGTCTTTGTAGGTGGGCGGAAGACCGACCCGGGGGAACGCGCGGAAGATCGGCGTTCGGGTCGAGGCGAGCCCGGTGGCGTTGGCGCGCCAGAACGGCGAGTTGGCCGACAGCCCGAGCAGGATCGGCACGTGCACGCGCATCCCGTTGGCCACGTGGATCGCCTTCTCGGGGTCATCGACGCCGATGTGCACGTGCACGCCGAAGATCAGCTCCTGACGGGCTACGAAGCGCAGCGCCGAGACCAGGTCGCGGTAGCGGGGCCGGGCCACGATCCGCTGGTCCTCCCACATCGCGAACGGATGCGTGCCGGCCGAGCCGATCGTCAGGTTCTTGCGCGCCGCGGTCTCGCGGACCTGCGCCCGCAGTGCCCGAAGCTGGTCGCCGGCCTCGGCGGTGTTCGCGCACGGATCGGTCGAGACCTCGAGCACGGACTCCATCAGCTCGGGCTTGATCTCGCCGGCCGGCGTGGGCTCGAGCAGGCTCTCGATCGCGTTGACGAGCTCGAGCGAATCGGCGTCGAGGATCATCAGTTCCTCCTCGATTCCGATCGTGTACTGCGGACCCGTAAATTTGTGCTCCATCGCGCGGCAGGGTAGACGTAGACTGGGACGTAGACGACGACGTTGAAACGAAAGGGGGGTCAGATGGCTCTCGGATACGACGGCAAGCTGTACATCCTCGCGTTCGACCACCGTGGGTCGTTCCAGAAGAAGATGTTCGGGATCGAGGGCGATCCGACCGCGGAGGAGACCGAGCGGATCAGCGACGCCAAGCGGCTGATCTTCGAAGGCATGCTCGAGGCGGTGAATCGCGGCGCCGAGGCCGGCGCCACTGGCGTGCTGGTCGACGAGCAGTTCGGCTCCGACATCCCGGCGCGGGCGCGCGAGCACGGCTTGAAGCTGGCGATGCCGGTCGAGAAGTCCGGACAGAACGAGTTCGACTTCCAGTACGACGCGGAGTTCGGCGCCCACATCGAGCAGTTCGACCCGGACTTCTCGAAGGTCCTGGTCCGCTACAACTCCGACGACCCGGACGCCGAGATGAACCAGCGTCAGCTCGGGCGGCTCAAGGAGCTGGCCGACTGGTTGCACAGGAACGACCGGAGGTTCCTGTTCGAACTGCTCGTGCCCGCTACCGACGACCAGTTGGCCGGCGTGGACGGGGACACGGACCGCTACGACGCCGAGCTGCGTCCTGAGCTCATGCGCCGGGCGATCGAGGACATCCAGAATGCCGGCATCGAGGTCGACGTCTGGAAGATCGAGGGTGTCGATGAGCAGTCCGACGCGGCCATGCTCGCCGAGCAGGCTCGCTCAGGTCCTGGACGCGAGGGCGTGACGTGCGTGCTGCTCGGCCGCGGGGCGTCGACCGAGAAAGTGGAGCAATGGCTCCGGGAAGCCTCGCCGGTGGACGGTTTCATCGGGTTCGCGATCGGGCGCTCGATCTGGTGGGACGCGCTGAAGGGCTACCTGGGCAACGAGCTCGACCGGTCTGCCGCGGCCGCGCAGATCGCAGACAACTACCTGCATTTCGTGCGGGTGTACGAGCAGCAGGCAGTTCACTGATTTTCGTTTCATAACGCCGCGGGCCTGCGCTTGGTAGGCTCGCGGCTCGATGGCGATGAAGATGCGCCAGAGCCTCGCTGAGCTCGAGCAGGAGTTCCGGCACGAGATGCAGCTCGAGAGCAGCCGCAGCCAGATGCTGTGGAAGCACGCGAACACGCGCACGCGCAAGCGAAAGCGCGAGCGCAACCGCAAGCGCAGCTCCATGCGCTTCTGGCTGCTGGTCATCTCGTTGATCGCCACTGCCGTGGCCGTGACGATCGCGATGTTCGAAACGCTCTACTTCCTGCTCGGCTAACCGGCTCCCGGGGTTTCCGTCCCCCGGTCGCTGCCTTGCCGCGCAGGGCGTGAGCTAAGTGCCCTCTCCCAGGCCGCGCAGCGCCGCGTCGACTTCCTCGCGGGCGCCCTTGCCGGAGCCCATGCGCTCCTGCTGGATTTCGAGATAGACCTCCTTGCGGAATACCGGGATGTCACGCGGTGCCTGAATCCCGAT
>DATIEI010000169.1:0-20544 GCA_035455845.1 Solirubrobacteraceae bacterium | reverse complement strand
CAGATCAAGCTCTCGGGCTGGGCCGTGCCGGTCTACCGCGGCACCCTGGCCGAGGCCTTCCTCGAGGAGTTACATGCGACGCAGTAGCCGCCTGGATTTGATTCCGCCGTACATGTTCGCCGAGCTCGAGCGCAAGGTTCGCGCCAAGCGGGCTGCCGGCGTGGACGTGATCAGCCTCGGGATCGGAGATCCGGACACCCCGACATATCCGGAGATCGTCGCCGCGATGCAGCGTGCGGTCACCGATCCGAGCACGCATCAGTACCCGAGCAACCGAGGCCGTCAGGAGTTCCGCGAAGCGGTCGCCGCGTTCTACGCCAGGCGCTTCGGCGTGGAGCTCGACCCGGAGACCGAGGTGATGGCGGCGATCGGCGCCAAGGAGTGCATCTTCAACCTGAACCTGGCCTTCCTCGACCCGGGCGACGTCGTGCTGGCCTCCGACCCCGGCTATCCGGTCTACACCGGCGGCCCACTGCTGGCCGGGGGCCGGCCGGTGCTGATGCCGCTCCTGGCCGAGCAAGCGTTCGCTCCCGATCTGGGCGCGATCAACGGCGAGGACCTCGCGCGAGCACGCCTCATGTTCATCAACTACCCCAACAATCCGACCGGCGCGATCGTCCCCCCGGGGTTCTTCGACGAGGTGGTCGCGTTTGCCCGCGAACACGAGATCCTCGTCGTCCACGACAACGCCTACAGCGAGACGACCTACGACGGCTACGTCGCCCCCTCGTTCCTCCAGACTCCCGGGGCCAAGGAGGTCGGGGTGGAGGTCTTCTCGCTGTCCAAGGGCTACAACATGACCGGCTGGCGTTGCGCGGCGATCGTCGGCAACGCCGAGGCCATCGAGAACTACTGGCACCTGAAGTCGAACATCGACTCGGGCAACTTCGAGGCCGTCCAGCTGGCCGGCGCGGCGGCTCTGTCGCCCGAGGTGGACGCCGAGAAGGCCAAGATGAACGCGGTCTACAGGCGCCGCCGTGACCTGGTCTGCGAGGCCCTGGGCCAGGCCGGCGTCGAGGTGATCCCTCCCAAGGGGACGATTTACATCTGGGCCCCGATCCCGGCCGGCTTCGAGTCCTCAGCGGCGTACTGCGACCACGTGCTCGAGGAGGCGGCGGTGATCATCTCGCCCGGTGGCGCGTACGGCGCGAGTGCCGAGGGCTACTTCCGCATCTCGCTGACCACGCCCGACGACCGGCTGCTCGAGGCCGTCGAGCGCATCCGCCGGCTGTAGCGGCCGCGGACGGCTCCCGACGCCACCCCTTGCGCGGGATGGCGCCGAAGGCCCTCGCGATCAGCCCACGTGGAAGGAGCCGATCTTGCTCGTCACATGGCAGCGGTCGCGGCCGGTCGTCGAGCAGTCGACGTGGTCGGCCTGCCAGTAGTAGGTGCCGGGGGTCGTCGCCCACCATCCGGGGAAGCTCACGCTCGGATCGGTCTTGTAGATCCACTGCCCGGGGTGTCCCTTCCGGCGCTTAAGCGACAGGAAGTCACAGCCCTTGCTCACCGCGTTGCAGTCGGCGAGATTGCCGAACTTGTTGAGCTTGCGGTGCTTGGAGATCTGGACGAACTCGCTGAAGCCCTTGATCACCGCCGTGTCGTGCACGATCAGCGTGATGTGGCCGGGCCTCACGTGCGCGCCCTTCTTCGGTGATACCAGGCTCGGCGCTCCCGGCAACGCGGCGAGCGCCACGCTCGCGAACGCGAGCGAGCAGACCAGCGCCACCGCGCCGAGCGCGGCGGTCCGTCGGCGGACGTTCCTCATCTTCCTGTCTCCTTGGTTTGCGGATTTCCAGAGCGTCTTAACACGTTTCTTACCGAGATCGATGCCCTGTCCGGATACAAGGGAAGGGTCTACCCCCGCAGCTACCATCAGCTTTTGTGCAGCGAGACCGTAATCCGAACACCCAGACGCCCCTGAACGGGCGCCGGGCCCGCCAGCGCGCCTACCTGGTGGCGGTGGTCCCGGACGGCGATGAGGAGCAGCTGGCCGAGCTGCGCGAACTGCTGCGGACCGCGGGCGTGGCCGGGGTCGGGGAGCTGATCCAGCGGCGCGATCATCCACATCCCAACACCTATCTGGGGCCAGGCAAGCTCGACGAGCTGAAGGCCGATCTGGCCCGCTCGGATGCCAACCTGGTCGCCTGCGACGACGAGCTGTCCCCTCGCCAGGAGCGCAACCTCGAGGCGGCGCTCGGCATCCCGGTGATCGATCGCACCGCGATCATCCTCGACATCTTCGCCTCTCACGCCCACACGGCGGAGGGCAAGCTGCAGGTCGAGCTGGCCCAGCTCGAGTACAACCTGGCCCGGATGCGCGGCCTGTGGTCGCACCTCGAGCGTCTCGGCGCAGGCCGCATCGACGGCGGCATCGGGACCCGCGGACCGGGTGAGACGCAGATCGAGACCGACCGCCGCCTGGCCCGCGACCGGATCTCCGCCCTGAAGCGCAAGCTCGGACATGTCCGCTCGACTCGGTCGGTGATGCGCGCCGAGCGGGAGCGGGCTCATCTCCCGTCGGTGGCGCTGGCCGGGTACACGAACGCCGGCAAGTCGACGCTGCTGAACGCGATGACCGGCTCAACCGTCGGCGTCCGCGACCGGCTGTTCCACACGCTCGATCCGACCACCCGGGTCCTGCGCGCCGGCGGGCGCGACTACCTGCTTACCGACACGGTCGGCTTCATCCGCAAGCTTCCTCACCAGCTCGTCGAGGCGTTTGGCGCCACGCTCGAGGAGACCAGGCTGGCCGACCTGATCCTGCATGTGGTCGATGCATCGGTGCCGGAGGAGGAGCTGCTGGCGATGACCGCGGCGGTCGAGGACGTCCTGACCGAGATCGCGGCCGACGCGGTCCCCGAGATCCTCGTCCTGGCCAAGGCCGACCGGATCGACGACGAGCGCCGGGCCGAGCTTCAGCGCCGCCATCCCGGCGCCGTGCTGGTCTCCGCGGTCACCGGCGAGGGGATCGAAACGCTCGTGCAGCGAATCGAGGACGAGTTCGCCCGGACGCTTCAGGACGTCGAGTTGCTGATCCCCTACGAATCCGGGGCGCGGTTGGCCGAACTGCACACGGTCGCGGGGGATCTCGAGCGCGAGGACACCCCCGCCGGGGTGCGCGTGCTGGCCCGGCTGCCCGGCCCGATCGCCGCCCGCTACCAAGAGTTCGCGCTCAGCCGGCCCTACGCATGACGCTCAAGGTGCGGCGTTTGGACGCCCGCGCCCGACTGCCGACCAGGGCCTACCCGGGCGACGCCGGGCTCGACCTCCACGCGCTCGAGGACGGCACGCTGGACCCCGGGGAGCGCGCCTCGGTCCGCACCGGGATCGCGGTCGAGATCCCCGAGGGGGAGGCCGGGCTGGTGCTGCCGCGGTCGGGGCTGGCCGCCCGCCACGGGATCGCGCTGGTCAACGCGCCCGGTCTGATCGACGCCGGTTACCGCGGGGAGGTTCGCGTGCTCCTGCTCAACACCGACCGCAACTCGGCATTCACCATCACTGCCGGAGACCGGATCGCCCAGCTGGTGCTGGTCAAGGTGCAGACGCCCGAGGTCGTCGAGGTCGAGGAGCTGGCGATGTCGGAGCGCGGCGGCGGGGGGTTTGGGTCGAGCGGCTAGCGAAATGAGCCCGGCCGGATGCCGGGCTGTGGACGCTGCCGAGCGAGCGGAGCGGTCTCCGTGGAGTCTTGGAGCGGAGCAAGCGAGGCCCCGAGCTGGATGCGTTTATCCGCCGGTGGGGGTCGGCGGCGGCAGGATGTCATTCTCCTGGAGGAACTGCTGGGCGACCGTGGCCGGGTCCTGGTTGTAGAGAACCACCTGCGCGTTCAACTCGCGCATGGTGTCGAGGGAGAGCAGGGCGCTGACCCGGTTGATCGTGTCGATGAACACCGGGCCTTCCGCGTCGAGCGCTTTGGCCGAGGCGACCGGGACGACGTTGCCCCATCCGAACACGTTCTCGGGGTCGTGCAGCAGTGGGTAGCTCCCGCTCAGAAGCTGAGGATCGGTGGTGTCGACCACGGCCGCCTGAACGGCTCCCTGGTCGAGCGCCTGATACTGGGCGCCGATCTCGAGCGGCTTGAACGCCGCCGGAACGACCCCGTAGGTGTCCTCGATGAGGGGCAGGCCGGTGGCGCTCTGCTGGAACTGGGGCGGGCCGCCGAGGGTGAGCCGGGACGAGACCTTGAACAGGTCGGGGATCGACTGCACCTGGTTCTCGACCGCGTAGTCGAACGCGACCGCGACCGCGTTGGTGTCGCTGAATGGGGTTGGGTCGAGGAGCTCCAGGCCATGCTTGAGCGCGTAGTGCTGGCCGGCCGCATATGCCGCCGAGCGGGAGCGGAACTGCTCCTTGAGTCCGGCCACCTCCTGGTCCCAGGTGTCCAGGTACTCGGGGTACATGGCCAGCTGGCCGGTGGCCAGCGCCTGCATGACGACCTGGGGCGGACCGATGCTCTGGTTGAGCGTGACCTGGAAGCCCTGGGCCTTGAGCGCTTGGTAGTAGAGCTGCCCGAGCAGGAACTGTTCGGGCAGGTTCTCGTCGCCGATCGTGACCGGCGGCTTGCCCACGCCGGGGAGCGTCACGGTGGCCGTGGTCGTGGTAGTGGCGGTGGCGGTCGTCGTGACCGTGGTTGTCGACACCGACGGAGTGACGGCCGCGACGGTGGCTCCGGAGGTCGAGCCGTTCCCGCACGAGGTCAGGCCGAGCGCGGCGAGCCCGACCCCGACCGCGAGGCCAAGCCGTCCAACCGCTGAGCGTGCCCCGCGCACCATCTGGTGCCGGAGGGTCTCACACTCCGGCGGCATGGCGCGCCTCGGCATGGGCGGCGGCCTCGAGTCGGTCCTCCAGCGGCTCGAGCGGCTCGCGGCGATCGAGGGCGGTCTTGATCAGCCAGTCGGCGAACCAGACGTTCTTGGGCAGCAGCGGCCCGTGCAGATAGGTCCCGATCACGTTGCCGCGACGCACTCCCTCGTGACCGTCCTCGCCGTTGTTGCCGAATCCCCTGAGCACCCGGCCCAGCGGCGTTTCGCCGGCTCCGAGCCGGGTCCGCCCGCCGTGGTTCTCGAATCCAGCCAGAACGCGACGGGCCCCGGGCTCGAGCTCGACCTCGATCGCCACGTTGCCGATCAGGCGGGGCCCCTGCGAGCGGACCGTGACCAAGTCGACCAGGCCGACGCCGGGCAGGGTCTCGTCGCCGAGCTGGTAGGAGTGGCCAAGCAGCTGGTAGCCGCCGCACACGGCCAGGATCACCGCCCCGCGACCGGCCACCGCATGCAGCGCATCGCGCTTTACCTCAGCCATGTCCAGCGCGCACAGCTTCTGGTCGCGGTCCTGCCCGCCGCCCAGGTAGAAGAGGTCGGCGGCGTCGGGGTCGAGGCGGTCGCCCAGGCCGCTGGCGGTCACGCTGAAGTCGATCCCGCGCCAGCGGCAGCGTCGCTCGAGCACGAGCAGGTTCCCCCGGTCGGCGTAGATGTTCATCAGGTCGGGATACAACGCGCACACGCGAAGCTCAGGCAAGGAGGACCACCACCGCGCTACCCGAGTAGTCCTCGGTGGCGGGCACGTGCGCCCGCCCGCCTCGTTCGAAGCCCGCCGCCACGCCTTCGCGCTCGAGCCCCCGCACGGTCAGGCGGTCCAGGCGGATGACGTTCTCCTCGACGGTCATATCGCCCTCGAGACCAACGATCTCGCGCCGGCGCTCGAGCACGAACCCGCCCCGGTCGGCGCGCACCGCGGTCGGTTGGCTGGAGTAGACGATCCCGTCGACCTCCCGCACGTCGGGCAGCGGCATCGGAGCGCCGTCGACGACCTCGTAGAGCTCGAGCACCTCCGCGATCGCCACCGCCAGGGCCCCGCCCGCAACCAGGTGGCGGCGCGCGCACCGTAAGAAGCTGGCCCGCCCCGCCACGCCCCCGAGCAACTGGATGGTCTGCATGGGCACGATCACCAACGGGAACCGGCGTTCGCCCAAATCGAACTCCCGGGCATCGGCGACCACCGTGGTTATTTGGGAAGAAACTCCGACTATGTTGGAGTTTCTTCCCAAACGCCGCTCGAGCTCGTCGATCAGGTCGGGGTCGCGGTCGAGGGCGGTGACGCGATACCCGGCCCGCGCGAGGTCCAGGGTCACGCGGCCCGTACCCGCGCCCACATCCAGGACCGGATCCCCGTACGAGGCGGCCAGCGAACGCCACAGCGGCAGGTCCTCGACGTAGCAGCCGCACTCCACGTCGTGCCAGATCACCGCGCTCATACGGGGGCCGGCTCCCAGAACGGCACCGCGTACCCGCGCTCGGCCAGCAGTCCCCGCAGCTCGAGCAGCGCGGTATAGGTTGGCAGCGCGTACACCCGCCCCGCCGGCGCATCGGCCAGCGCCTCGTCCAGTGCCGCCGCCACGCCCGGAACCACGTGCAGCCGATCGACCGGCACGCCCGCGTACTTCAGCCGGACCGCGAGCTCGCTGGCGCGGGTGCCGGCGCAGGTCACCCGGCGCACCCGCCCGGCGAGCATCTCGAAGTCGGCGTCCCACACCCAGGAGACGTCGTGCCCGTCGGCCGTGCGGTCGTTGAGCACCGCCAGCAGATCCAACTCCGAGGGCTCGATCACCAGCGTGCGCAGGATCTCGTTGGCGCCGGCCGGGTTCTTGATCAGCAGCACCTGGAGCTCCACGTCGCCGATTGCGATCCGCTCGGCCCGGCCGAAAGCCGCCCGGACGCCGGCCAACCCCGCCACCACAACGTCGACCGGCACGTCCAACCCCAGGCAGAGCGCGGCCGCGCCCAGCGCGTTGTAGACGTTGTAGAGCCCGGGCAGCGGCAGCTCGACCCGCGCCCGTCCGGACGGCGTGACCAGATCGAACGACGATCCGCGGGTCCCGTCCAAAACGATGCGCTCGGCCGCCACCGCCGGCGCCGGCCGCTCCGCACCGCAAGACGGGCAGCGGTAGATCCCCAGGTGCCCGAGGTAGACCACGTCGTACACGTAGGCCGCGCCGCAGCGGCGGCAGTGCTTGGAGTCCGCGGCGTGCTGCATCTCGGGGATCGCCACCGACGGATCCTCCACGCCGAAGTACGTCACCGACGCAGCATTCCGTCCGAGGTCGGCAATCAGTGGATCGTCCGCGTTGAGGACCAAGCGACCCGCCGCCGACGCGGTCACCGCGGCCCACCGATCGGCGATCGTGTCGAGCTCGCCGTAGCGGTCGAGCTGGTCGCGGAACAGGTTGCCGAGCAGGATCCCCCGCGGCTCGAGCTGCGGCACGATCCGATCGAGCCAGAACTCGTCGACCTCGAACAGTCCGAGCTCGCCCGCCAGCCGACCAGCCGGACGGGCCGCGGCCACCAACGTCGACGCCACCCCGCCGGCCATGTTGGCGCCCGCCCGGTTGTGCACGACCGGCACCCCGGCCCGCGCCAACACCGCCGCGACCATCGCCGCGCTGGTCGTCTTGCCGTTAGTGGCCGAGATCACCATCGAGCCGCGCGACAACCGCGCCGAGAGCTCGCGGATCGCATCGGGCTCCAGCGCGAGCAGCACCTTGCCGGGGAGGCTGGTGCCGCCACCGCGTCCGGCCCGCCGAGCCAGCGAGCCCACGGCGCGGGCCGCGGCGATCTTGGCCCCGAGCAGCGTCATGCCGGCACGATCATCCGGACGGCGGCCGGGAGCATGCGCACGGTCACCGGCAGCTGGGCGATCGCCTCGCCGTCGGCGTACAGGGTGAACGGCTCGGTGGCGCTGATGTGCACCTCGCGGCCGCGGAGGACCGAGACCTCGCGGTAGCGCAGATGCCGTCCGCTGAATACGGTGGGCGCGAGGCGCAGGAAGCGACGCTTGGGCATGTCCTCGATGATGACCACGTCGAGGAGCCCGTCGGTCAGCGAGGCATCTGGAGCCAGGCGCATCCCACCGCCGAACTGCTTCGAGTTCGCGGCGGCGACCGAGTACCCACTGAACTGCCGGATGTCTCCGCCGTCGATCGTGACCTCGAAGCCGGCGGCCCGCCAACTCGGCAGCGCCCTCAGCAGCGCCAAGGCGTACACCGGGCTTCCGCGCACGACCGTGGTCTCGTTGGCAATCCGGTTGACCACCGAGTCGAAGCCGCAGCTCGCGATCCCCACGAACGTTCGCCCGCCGGCCTCCCCGAGGTCCAGCTGCCGCTCCACTCCGGAGGCCAGCACGCCACACGCGGCGACCGGCTTCAAGGGGATCCCCAGCACGCGGCAGAGGTCGTTGCCTCGCCCCCCGGGGAGGACTCCGACCAGACCGTCGGATCCCTTCAGCGCGTCCGCCACCGCGCTGATCAGCCCGTCGCCGCCGAACGCCACCGCGACCTCGCCCCCCGCTGCCGCCTCCAGGGCCAGCTCGCGGGCGTGCTCGAGGCTCTTGGTGTACTCGAAGCGCTGTTCGAAGCCACGCGCACGCAACTCCGCCTGGACCTGCGGCAGAGCGCGGGCCGGGCGACCCCCGCCGGCCACGGGATTGACGATCAAAGCGAGCCTTCGCACCTGCCAGATCATGCCGAACCGACATTGCTACGCTGTGCGACGCATGGCGCTTAGCCTCGCTCTCCGACTTCTTCTCCTCCCCCCTCGGGGGGAATAGCGCGCCGGCGGCCGCATGTAGCCGCGAGACCAGCACCGAGAAGAAGCGAAGTTCGAGAGACACACGAGGAGTGACATGACCAAGCCTGAGGACCCCAGCCGAGTACTGATCTTCGATACGACGCTGCGCGATGGCGAGCAGTCGCCGGGCATCTCGCTGAACACGCAGGAGAAGCTGGAGATAGCGCAGCAGCTCGCCCGCCTGGGCGTCGACGTGATCGAAGCGGGCTTCCCGATCACCTCCCCGGGTGACTTCGAGGCCGTGCAGATGATCTCCCGCACGGTGGAAGGTCCCGTGATCGCCGGCCTGGCGCGGACTCACGTGGCCGACATCGATGCCGCCTACAACGCGGTCAAGGATGCACAGCGGCCCCGCATCCACACGTTCATCTCCACCTCGGACATCCACATCCAGTACCAGCTGCAGACCACGCGCGATGACGTCAAGGGTCAGGCGCGCGCCGCCGTCGCGCACGCCAAGCAGTACGTCGACGACGTGGAGTTCTCACCGATGGACGCCACCCGCGCCGACATCGAGTTCACCGCCGAGGTGTGCCAGATCGCGATCGACGAAGGCGCCACCACGATCAACGTCCCCGACACCGTCGGCTACACGATGCCGCACGAGTACACGACGTATTTGGAGCAGCTGTACGCGCTGATCCCGGAGCTGCACAACGTCGTCCTGAGCGTCCACTGCCACGACGACCTGGGCCTGGCCGTGGCCAACTCTTTCGCCGGCCTGCTGGCCGGTGCCCGCCAGGTTGAGTGCGCGATCAATGGGATCGGGGAGCGGGCCGGCAACGCCTCGCTCGAGGAGATCGTGATGCTTCTGCACACCCGCGAGCGAGACGTGAACCTCCGCACGGGGATCAACACGCGCGAGATCGCGCGTACCAGCCGGCTGGTCTCCCGCCTGACCGGCTATCCGGTCCAGCCCAACAAGGCGATCATCGGGCGCAACGCGTTCGCCCACGAGTCCGGCATCCACCAGGACGGCGTGCTCAAGGAGCGCACGACCTACGAGATCATGGACGCCACCACGGTCGGCTTGGAGACCAACTCGATCGTGCTCGGCAAGCACTCAGGCCGCCACGCGTTGCAGCAGGCCCTCTCGGACCTGGGCTTCGAGGTCACCGGCCAGGGACTGAACACCGCGTTCAAGCGCTTCAAGGAGATCGCGGACAAGAAGAAGAACGTCACCGCGATGGACCTCGAGGCGCTGGTCACCGATGAGCTCCGCGAGGAGGTGACCAGCTACCAACTCGAGTGGTTCGACGTCGAGGCATCGACCCGCCGTCCTCCGCACGCCACCGTGGGCATCCGGACGCCTGACGGCGACGAGGTCACCGGATCGTTCACCGGCGACGGCCCGGTCGACGCGATCTTCCGCGCGATCAACGCGGCCACGGGCGCCGACGCGCGTCTCAGGGAGTTCCGCGTCGATGCCGTGACCGGCGGCCAGGACGCGCTGGGCGAGACCTCGGTGGTGCTCGAGATCGCCGGGATCAGCGGCTCGGGTCAGGGCGTGTCGACCGACATCCTCGAGGCGGCCGCCCGAGCCTACGTGCGCGCGCTTTCGAACGCGCTCCGCCGCCGCGGGATCATGGCCGAGGCCGAGGAAGCGACGGCTGCGGCGGCCTCGGGATCACCCGCGCGGACTCCGTGACGAACGCCACACCCTGTCGGTAACCCGCCGCGAGCACCTCGCCGCGGGGCTCGCGGTCCATGAAGTTGGTGCCCATGACCTCGGCGCAGTCGCGGCTCGGGGCGAGCATCTGGACCGCGGCGCCCCGGCGGCGCAGGGCCAGCGCCTCGACCGAGACCGCCGTGCGCGAGACGCCGCGTATCACGGTCATCAGGTTGTTCGAGCCCTGGATGTTCGCGGTTGGGTTCAGGCACAGCACGTGTGTGTCGCGGCCGGCCGGCGCGGCATCGAGGTTGGTCGGGCTCCACACCCCGCCGTCCACGTACTCGCGGCCGGCGATCGTGACCGGTGCGAACAGCCACGGCACCGTGCACGAGGCGGCCACCGCGTCGGACACGTTGGCCCGGGGCGATCCGGGGCTGCCGAACACGACCCGGCGGCCGTTGCGGCGGTCGACCGCGGTGACGCGCAGGCGGCCGTCGAAGCGAGGCGCGAGGCGCTCGATGTTGCGGCGCAGGTCGCTCAGTGTCTGGCTGGGGCGGGGGAGGCGTCGCAGGAGCACCGCGCGCGCTACCGCGCCGCCGGGCGCAGCCAGGCCGAGCGCCAGGGGAGCGAACGTCGCCGCGGCGGCCAGGGCCCACGCGCCGGCGCGCCGCGCCGCGGCCAGCCCGGCCGCCGCCAGCCCATCGACCGGCCGCGCGGCGCCCGAGCCGGCGGAAGGCTCATCGTCGCCGTCGAACGACGAGGGCCGGCGAGGCGAGTGGCCGGCGACCAGGTGCGCGGCGACGATCGCCCCGGCCGACGTACCCACGTAGTGGTCGCAGTCGCGCAGGTCAAAGCCGGTGGCGTCCTCGATGCCGGCCAGCACGCCCATCATCCAGGCCTCGCCGAGGACGCCGCCGCCGCCCAGGACCAGGACATCGGGACGTGATCGCATCATCCGACTCAGGCTACCCAGCGGACCCCGGCGGCCCCGATGTACGTGATAACGTACGTGCGTATGTCGACGGTCGCTGCCACCCAAAACGGAGTCGGAGGGGTGGGCGGCCGAGTTAAAGCCCTGCGTGAGGCCATGGACCTGTCCCTGCGCGACCTGGCCGAGCGCTCCGGGGTGAGCGCTCCGATGCTCTCGCAGGTCGAGCGCGGCGAGACCAGCCCGACCCTGCAGGTGGCCACGCGGATCGCCGCCGGCCTCGAGCTCCGGCTCTCGCAGCTCCTGCGGCTCGACGAGGACGGGGCGGTGACGATCGTCCGCCACGCCGAGCGGCGGGGCGGGCCAAGCGCCGTTCCCGGCCACACCTACGAGATCCTCACCCCGCCCCTTCCGGGCCAGCGCGCCGAGCTCTCGCGCCACACGCTGGCGCCCGGAGCGGTCACCGGCGGCCCCGGAGACCCGCCCCGGCACGAGCCGGGGAGCCGCGAGACCGCGCTCGTCGAGCGCGGCACGGTGGTCTTGCACTGTGACGGCCAGCGCTACGAGTTGCTCGATGGCGACTGCGTCACGTTCGACGCGGACTTGACACATCATTTTGAAAATCCAGGCCCTGAAGAGGCCGTGCTGCTGGCGGTGCTCAGCGCCGGCCTGAGGAGAAGCTGATGCCGAGAACCTTGTTCGACAAGATCTGGGACGCGCACGAGGTGCAGCGCGGGCTCATCTACATCGATCTGCACCTGGTCCATGAGGTGACCAGCCCACAGGCCTTCGACGGCCTCCGGCTGGCCGGGCGTAAGGTGAGAAGGCCCGATCGGACGCTGGCCACCGCCGACCACAACGTGCCCACCGACGGAACGCCGGTCGCGGCGCGGATCCGCGACGAGCTGTCGCGCAAGCAGGTCGAGACGCTCGAGCGCAACTGCGAGGAGTTCGGGATCCCGGTGTACTCGCTGGGCTCCGACCGGCAGGGGATCGTGCACATCATCGGGCCGGAGCTCGGGGTCACCCAGCCCGGCATGACGATCGTGTGCGGCGACTCGCACACGGCCACGCATGGCGCGTTCGGTGCCCTCGCGTTCGGGATCGGCACCAGCGAGGTCGAGCACGTGCTGGCCACTCAGTGCCTGGTCCAGGCCAAGCCGCGGTCGATGCGGATCCGCTACACGGGCGAGGTCGGGTTCGGCGTCACCGCCAAGGACCTGATCCTGGCCACGATCGGCCAGATGGGCGTGGACGGCGCGACCGGCCACGTGGTCGAGTACGCCGGTCCGGCGATCGAGTCGCTGTCGATGGAGGGCCGCATGACGATCTGCAACATGACGATCGAGGGGGGCGGGCGCGCCGGCATGATCGCCCCCGACGAGACCACGTTCGAGTGGGTGATCGGACGTCCGGGCGCGCCGAGCGAGGTGCCGGATGCGTGGCGGGAGCTACACACCGACGACGGTGCGAGCTTCGATAAGGAGATCGACGTCGACGCGGCCGCGCTCAGCCCGATGGTCACGTGGGGGACCACGCCCGGCATGGTCGTCCCGGTCACCGAAGCGGTGCCCGAGCCGCACTCCGATCAGGACGAGCGCGCGCTCGAGTACATGGGCCTCGAGCCCGGAACCCCGATCGGCGAGATCAAGCTCGACCGCGTGTTCATCGGCTCGTGCACGAACTCGCGGATCGGCGACCTGCGGGCCGCAGCCGAGGTCGTGAACGGGCACCGGGTGGCCGACTCCGTATACGCGATGGTCGTGCCGGGATCGCAGCAGGTCAAGGCCCAGGCCGAGCAGGAAGGGCTCGACGAGGTGTTCCGGCGCGCCGGATTCGACTGGCGCGGCGCGGGCTGCTCGATGTGCCTGGGCATGAACCCGGATATCGCTGCCCCCGGCGAGCGAGTGGCGTCGACCTCGAACCGCAACTTCGAGGGACGCCAGGGACGCGGGGCGCGCTCGCATCTGGTCTCGCCGCAGATGGCGGCGGCGGCCGCCATCGAAGGGCACTTCGTCGACATACGGGAGTGGACCAAATGAAGGCCATCGAGACCATCACCGGGCGCGTGTCGGTTCTGAACCGCGACGACGTCGACACCGACCAGATCATCCCCAAGCAGTTCCTCAAGCGGATAGAGCGGACCGGCTTCGGCGAGTTCCTGTTCTACGACTGGGCCAAGCAACCGGACTGGGATCTGCCGCGCAACCCGATCCTGGTCGCCGGGCGCAACTTCGGCTGCGGATCGAGCCGCGAGCATGCCCCATGGGCGCTCGAGGACTACGGGTTCAAGGCGATCATCGCCCCGAGCTTCGCCGACATCTTCCGCTCCAACTGCACGAAGATCGGCCTGCTGCCGGTGCAACTGAGCGCCGAGGAGTGCGCGTCGATTCGCGACGCCGGCCAGGCTCAGGTCGACCTGGCCGCCCAGGAGGTGCGTTGGCCAGGCGGGACGGCGAGCTTCGAGATCGATCCTGACATCAAGCACCGGCTGCTGAACGGGTTGGACGACATCGCGCTCACACTCGAGGCGCAAGATGCGATCGCGGCCTACGAGGGCGAGCGCGAACGTCCCGGTCCCGTGACGACGAGGCTATGACCGGGTTCGCCGCAGGCGAACCCACAAGCCAATCGCCCCCCGCGCGATTGGCCCGCGACTGGGACGCCGCGAGCTACGACCGCGTCTCCGATCCTCAGCTCGGGTGGGCGCGCGAGCAGCTCGAGCGCCTGAAGTTGCGCGGTGACGAGGTCGTGCTCGATGCGGGGTGCGGATCAGGCCGGGTGACTGCGCTGCTGGCCGACCTCGTCCCGCAGGGTCGCGTGTATGCGGTCGACGTGGCCCCGTCGATGGTGGAGCACACCGCCGCCGCGCTCGCGGACCGGGTCACGGCGCTCTGCCAGGACCTGATCGATCTGTCGCTCCCCGAGGCGGTCGACGCGGTCTTCTCGAACGCCACCTTCCACTGGATCCACAACCACGACGCGCTGTTCGCGGCACTCCATCGCGCAACGGCGCCCGGCGGTCAGCTGGTCGCCCAGTGTGGCGGGCGCGGGAACATCGATGCGTTCCGCACGCTCGCGGACACGGTGGCGGGGGAGACGCCGTTCGCCGAGCATTTCACCGACTGGAAGCGTCCGTGGAACTACGCGACCGACACCGAGACCGCAGAGCGGCTGAGGCGGGCCGGGTTCGTCGACGTTCACACCTGGCTCGAGCCCAAGTCGGTCACCCCGGAGGATCCTCGGGCGTTCATCCAGACGGTGTGCCTGGTCCGGCACCTCGACCCACTGCCCGAGGACCTGCGCGGGGCGTTCGTGGATCGCGTGCTCGAGCGCTCGGGTGAGCCGTTCGTGCTCGACTACGTCCGGCTCAACATGACCGCGCGTCGCGCGCGAGACTGAAACCGAGACGGTCGCCGCCCGAGCGCGGGGCCCGGGCGACGACATCTGTCTCAGTTCGAGGTCAGCCGCTCAATGGCGGATGTGTCCTGCGCGGAAGCCCGCGAGCGCCGCCACCAGCCGCGCCCCGTCGGGCGATCCGAGCCCGCTGGCCAGGTCATAGCCGCGGGTTGCGTTGAACCCCTGGACCGTGATGGTCTGGTTGGTGCTCGGCTGCACGAACGTGACCGTGTTATTGCCCTGCGTGATGTCGGTGATCGGCGAGAACGGGCCGCCCCCGAGGGCATAGAGCCGCGGGTTGAGCCACCCGAGATCGTGACGAGCCGCCTGGTCGGCGATCGCGACGATTCCCGAGAACAGCGGCGAGGCCTCGCTGGTCCCGCCGACCAGGTAGAACCCGGCGGGGAGCCCGCCGAAGCTCAGCCAAACGGGCACGGCCGATGAGACCGCCGCGTTCAGGCTGACGTCCGGGATTCCGCGCTGACGTCCGGCGACCCGTGCGACGCGGTTCTGGAAGAACGGCCGGTCGAATACCGACGACCGCCCGCCGCCTGCCGCGCACGGCGCTGTGCAGACGCTGTCCGGGTCATTCCAGACATTGTCAGGCTGGGTCCGGAACCCGTTCTGATCGAGGTGCAGCTGCAATCCGCCGACGGCGGTGACGAGCGGGTCGCTGGCCGGCCAGCCGACGACCGGGAACGGGTACAGGTCGCTGCCGTCGAGCTGGTAGTTGGTGGCGCCGGTGTCGCCTGTGGAGGCCAGCACGCTGACGCCGTGCACCAGCGCGTTGAAGTACGCGGAGCGCTGGCCCAGGAGCTGCTGCGGGCTGGAGAACGTCTGCTCCGTCGCCCCGAAGCTCTGCGTGATCACGTCGCCCAGGTGATGGTTGATCACATAGTTCTCAGCCTCGACGATCTCCGGGATCCCGGTGATCCCCTCGGTCTCGGCGACCGGCGTTTCGACCAGCAGGATGTTGGCCCCGGGCGCCATCGCGTGGGAGTACTCGACATCCAGCGACGTCTCGACCCCCCAGCCGAACGCGGCCGGGTCATTCTGGTCGACCGGTCCGTCGGGCGTGATGATCTGGAGCGAGGGGTCCGGGAGGCCGTACTCCTGGTCGAACGTCGCCAGGTCCTGCTGGATCGTCGGTGACCCGAACGAATCGACGATGACGATCGTCTTCCCCGCGCCGGTCAGCCCGGCGTTGTACAACGGCTTCATGTCATAGGCCTGCCGGAGCTGGGGCGGCCCGTAGCAGTCGATGCCGAACGCGGCCTGACACTGGGCGATCGTCGGTGGCTGTGCGTAATGACCTCCCAGCAGAACGTGGTACGGCGCTGCCGATGCCCCTCCAGCAGCGATCGCGTACACCACGAGCGCTCCTACGAGCGCAGCGATGCCTCGGATTCGCAACGCAATCCTCTCCCCGTGAATCAGGACGACTGGGTCTCGCGGCCGTCCGGTTGATAGGCGCGGGGATTCAATCACTGCGAGCCTGCCACGACAAGCGCACAGGCCTTCAGAGCGCAGACCACGCGAATGGCCCGCGCGCCGGACGGTGCGCCGCTAGCGTCTCTCGGCGTCCTGGCGCCGAGCGCGGAGTCCGTGCTCGTAGGCGAAGATCACCGCCTGCACCCGGTCGCGCAACTCGAGCTTCATCAGGATCCGCTTGACGTGCGTCTTGACCGTCGATTCCTCGATCACCAGCGCCGCCGCGATCTCGGCGTTCGACAGGCCGCCGGCCAGCATCTCGAGCACTTCGCGCTCGCGCGGCGTGAGGTCCTCGATCGCTGACTGGTCGGCGGGTATCTGCGGTCCGGCGTGGCCGGCCATGCGGTCGATCACGCGCCGGGTCACCGAGGGGGAGAGCAGCGACTCCCCGGCCGCGATCGTGTGCACGGCCCGGATCAGCTCCTCGGGCCGGGTTCGCTTGAGCAGGAAGCCCGACGCGCCGGCCCGCAGGCCGCCGAAGATGTAATCGTCCTCCTCGAACGTGGTCAGGATCAACACGCGCGCGGCCGGCGAGGCTCCGGTCAGCTCGCGCGTGGCGGCGATGCCGTCGAGGTCGGGCATCTGAACGTCCATCAGCACCACGTCCGGCTGACGCCGGCGGGTCAGCGCGACCGCCTCGCGCCCGGTCGCAGCCTGGCCGACCACCTCTATCTCCTGGTCTGACTCGAGTACGGCGACCAGCCCGGCCCGCATCAGATGGTCGTCATCGGCGATCAGCACCGTGGTCATGCGGCCTCGCCGTAGGGAAGGCGCGCGTGCACGCGGAAGGCTCCGTTCCGGCGACCGGCCTCGAGCTCGCCGCCGAGCAGAGCGGCCCGCTCGCACATCCCCACCAGGCCGTGTCCGCCGCCCAGGCTGGCCCGGACGGGCGCATCGGGTCGAACCGAGTTGGACACCGTGAGCTCCAGAGCGTGGGCACCGAAGCCGAGCTCGACGCTCGCGTCGCCGGCGCCGTGCCGGGCGCAGTTGGTCAGCGCCTCCTGAAGGATCCGATACGCGGCCCGGTCAACCGCCCCGCCGAGCGGCCGCGGCTCGCCCCGGGTGGCGAACGCGACCGGGAGCCCGGCCGAGCTGTGCTGGGCGATCAGCGAATCGAACGCGGCGAGGCCGGGGGGCGGTTCGATCGGTCCGGTGGCAATTTGCTCGTCGCGCAGCGAGTGCACGATCTGGTCGATCTCGGCCACCGTGCGTTGCGCCACGTCCTCGATCGTCTCCAGGGCGGCGCGCGACCGGCCGGGATCCTGCTCCTGCCACAGCCGTGCTGCGCCGGCCTGCACGGCGATCACGTTGATCGCGTGCGCGGCCGAGTCGTGCAGGTCGCGGGCGATGCGCGCCCGCTCCTCGGCCAGGGCCAGGCGGCGTTCCCTGACCGCCTCCTGCTCGGCGCGCAACGCGCGCTCCTCGAGCTCGGCCAGCTGCTGGCGCCTGAGGCGGGTGCGCTCGCCGGCGAACCAGGCCAGTCCCCACACGAGCGAACCGAACGCGATCTGGACCTCCGGCACCTGGTCGTGCCCGAGCCCGAACGCGAGGATGTGCACGCAGAACACGCCCACCACGATCTCGGTGATCTGCCGGGTCCACGGACGACTGGCGTCGCGGCTCGCGGCGAGCAGGTACAGCGCGATCGTCGGTCCCACCGGCGGTCCGCCCGGGTAGCCGCGCGCCATCGAGGCCGCGCTGGCCGCGCTGGTCACGACGAACACGGTCAGCGGTGCGCGCCGCCACAGGAGCAGCGGAAACGACGAGGCGGCGGCCAGCAGCATTCCGAGCGCATCGAGGTGGTGCCTGACGTTCCCCGAGCTGCCCAGCCCGTGCGAGAGCAGCGACACCGTGGCGCAAAACGCGGCCAGGGCGATCGCGCCGTCGAGCAGCCAATGCCGGGCGGCCGACGGCAACCGGGCTTCGGGCGCTGTGGTCACGTTGTGTTCAGCGTACCGGCGCGGAGGTTGCGGATCGTCCCCCTGGAGGGGGATCCGACCTCACTGTGAGGGAGCCGAAATGTCCCCCCTTGGGGGGACGACACATGGGCGCCGGCTGCCGACCATTACGTCATGCCCCGATTCTCGATTGACAGGACGTTCGAGACCGTCGCTCGAACGATCGTGCGTTTCCGCTGGCTGGTGGTGGTGCTCTGGCTGCTCGCCGCCGTCGTGGTGAGTGGCGCGTTCCCCTCGCTCGGCAGCGAGGTCAACAACGACAACAGCGCGTTCCTGCCCGCGAGCGCCCCCAGCTCGCGGGCGGCGAACCTCGCCGCTCCGCTCCTCGGCTCGAGCAAGACCGGCTACATCCTCGTGGTTGGTACACGCGCTTCCGCACTGACGCCGGACGATCTCGCGGCAGTTTCCCGCGAGGCGGCTGCCGCCCGCGAGGTGGACGGGGTGCTGGCCGTCCAGGGCCCCGTGCTGTCCGCCGATGGCCACGCCGCACAGCTCAGGGTGCGGATCGAGGCGGCCCGCAACGACATCTCGAGCGCGAAGGCGATCATCGCATCGCTTCAGGGGACGTTCGGCCGGGTCGCTGCGCCGGCCGGGCTGCAGTTCCACGCCGCCGGTCAGATCGCCACCGCGGTCGCCAACCAGGCCAGCTCGAACCGGTCCGGCAACGAGATCCAGCTCTTCTCGATCCTGTTCATCGTCGTACTGCTGCTGTTCGTGTTCCGCGCACCGCTGGCCGCGGTCATCACGCTGCTGCCGGCCGGGCTGGCCCTGCTGATCTCCACCCGGGTGATCGGCGAGCTCGGCGCCCACGGTCTCAAGATCTCCTCGATCACCCAGGTGCTGCTGATCGTCCTGCTGCTCGGCGCCGGCACCGATTACGGCCTGTTCCTGGTCTTCCGCGTGCGCGAGGAGCTCCGCAACGGTCACGAGGGTCAGGAGGCCGTGGTCCGGGCGCTGGTTCGCGTCGGGGAGTCGATCAGCGCCTCGGCGGGGACGGTGATCCTGGCGCTGCTCACGCTGCTGCTGGCGAGCTTCGGGCTCTACCACGACCTCGGTCTGCCGTTGGCGGTCGGCATGGCGGTCATGCTGGCCATCGGGTTGACGCTGCTGCCGGCGCTCCTGGCGATCTTCGGCCGCGCGGTGTTCTGGCCGGTGCGGATCGAGCCCGGACCCCAGCGAGAGGGCCTGTGGGGCAGGATCGCCGCCCGTCTGGTCCGCCGCCCGGCGCTGACGCTCGGGTTCGGCCTGGTCCTGTTCCTCGCGCTGGCCGCCGCCGCGCTCGGGTTCAGCTCGTCGGGGTTCGGGGGAGCGACCAGTGCGCCGTCGGGCACCGACGCCGCAGCCGGAAACGCCGCTCTGGCCGCGCACTTCCCGCAGACCAGCAGCAACCCAGCCAACCTGGTCCTGGCGTATCGGCAGTCCGTGTGGCAGAACCCCCAGCCGATCGTGCGGGCGTCGGACTCGCTGCGCTCGTCGGGGCGGTTCACGGCGCTCTCAGGTCCGCTCAACCCCAACGGCACCTCGCTCACCCCGGCGCGGCTTGTCGCGCTGCACGCTGAGCTGGGGGCTCCGGGGCGCCTTCCGGTGCGTGAGCCGGCCGGCGTCGCCGTGCCTCGCGCTGAGTACGACGCCTACCGGGCGGTGGCGCAGTTCGTCTCCGCGGACGGGCGGATCGTCCAGTTCGCGGCCGCGCTGCGCGCCGGTGGCCAGCAATCGACGCAGGCCATGAACGCCACGCCCGCGATCCGGGACACGGTGGCCGCGGCCGCGCTTCGGTCCGGCGCCGTTGAGAGCGGCGTCGCGGGCGAGGCGGCGGCGCTGCATGACATCAGCACGACGGCCAACCACGACCTGCGCCTCATCGTCCCGATCGCCGTGCTGGCCATCGGACTGCTGCTGGCGCTCGTGCTCCGCAGCCTCGCGGCGCCGCTGTACCTGATCGTCAGCGTGGTGCTGTCCTACCTGGCCGCACTGGGCGTGGCCACGCTCGCGTTCATCACGATCGGGGGCGACAGCGGCATCAGCTTCATCCTGCCGTTCCTCATGTTCGTGTTCCTGTTCGCGCTCGGCGAGGACTACAACATCCTGGTCATGACGCGCATACGCGAGGAGGCGCGTTCGTTGCCCCTGCGCGACGCGGTGGTGCGCGCGGTCGGACGGACCGGCTCCACCGTCACCTCGGCCGGGCTGATCCTCGGCGGCACGTTCATCGTGCTGACCGTGGCCAGCTCGGGGGCCGAGGCCAGCCAGGTGCGTGCGATCGGGCTGGGACTGGCCGCGGGCATCCTGATGGACACCTTCCTGGTCCGCACCCTGCTCGTCCCTGCCACCGTGATCCTGCTCGGCCAGTGGACTTTCCGAGGCGATCACTTATGGCTTCGTTTCCCCGAAGGACCTCGCCTCGGTCGGCGCGCCGGCATCGCCGGTGGTGCTGAAAAACCCGCTCAGTGAGGAGCGGAGCGTCATGAGGACGTCGCTTTTGCCCGGCTTGCTCGAAGCGGTGCGTCGAGCGGCGCGGCACGGCGAAGGGGACGCGCG
>DATIEI010000168.1:0-11860 GCA_035455845.1 Solirubrobacteraceae bacterium | reverse complement strand
CGCCTCGTCGAAGTTGAAGCTGCCCCGGCGCAGCAGCGCCCGCAGGTGGGTCAGCCGCTCGGCCACCGTGACCCGCGAGCCCACCATGTGGCGGACGTCGACCGGCTCGGGGATCTGCAGCAGATCGCCGATCGCCGCCGCCAGCCGCCCGGGGTCGTACACCGCGCCGGCCTCGTCCAGCGAGGCGCGGCGGATCGCGGGCGGCAAGGGCGCCGAGCGGAATCGGTGCCCCTCCTGGCCGGCCAGGCGATCGCGCAGGTGCTCGGCCGCGGACCGGTAGCGGTGAGCGTCGAGCAGCCTGGCCAGCAGCTCCTCGGCCGCCTCCCCCGGATCGAGCTCGATCAGCTCCTCCACCTCATGGCCGGGCAGGAGCAGCCGCGATTTGAGCTCGAGCAGGGCGGCGATCAGGACCAGGAACTCGGTGGCGGCCTCGAGATCGAGCTCTCCGCGCCGTTCGAGGTGGTCGATGTAGGCGATCACCACCTCGGCCAGGTCGACCTCGAGCAGGTCGATCTCCTCGCGCAGGACCAGCGTGAGCAGCAGGTCGAACGGACCCGCGAATACGTCAAGGTCCAGCTCGAGGTCGGCGATCCGCATCGTGGGCAGGCTACTGCCGGGGTCGGACCGGTCCGACGCCCATCACCTGCCGGACGTCGACCATCGTCTCGGAGGCAATCGCGCGCGCCTTCTCGGCCCCGGCACCGAGAATTCGCTCGAGCTCCGCTTCGTCGGCCCGCAGCTCCTGATAGCGCTCCCGGACCGGGGCCAGATACTCCACCACGGCATCGGCCACCGCCTGCTTGAAGACGCCGTAGCCGGAGCCGTTGAACGACGCCTCAACCTCCTGGGGACTGGTTCCCCGGACCGCGGCCAGGATGTCGATCAGGTTCGAGATGCCCGGCTTGTCGGGCGCCCGCACAACTTCGGTCCCGGAATCCGTGACCGCCGAACGGAACTTCTTGGTCACGACCTTCGGGTCGTCGAGGATGTACACCGTGCCCTGCGGGCTACCGCCCGTCGTCGACATCTTGCGCTCGGGGTACTGGAGGTCCATGATCCGGGCCCCCACCTCGGGGTAGTAGCCCTCGGGCACGACGAGGGTGTCTCCGAAGCGGCCGTTGAAGCGCTCGGCAACGTCGCGCATCAACTCGACGTGCTGGCGCTGGTCGTCCCCCACCGGGACCGCGTTGGCCCGGTAGACGAGGACATCGGCGGCCATGAGCACGGGGTAGTAGAGCAGCGCCGCCGAGACCAGCTCGCGCTGCGACGCGGACTTGTCCTTGAACTGGTGCATGCGGGTCAGATCGCCGTAGGCGGTCACGCTCGACAGCATCCAGGTCAGCTCGGTGTGCTCGTGCACGTCGCCCTGGCGGAAGAAGATGCACCGATCCGGGTCGAGCCCGGCGGCCAGCAGCGTGGCCGCGGTGTCGTACACGGCCTCGCGCAGACCGGCGGGCTCCCACGGCACGCTCATCGCATGCAGATCGACCAGGCAGTAGATCGCATCGCCGCGCTCCTGCAGGGCGACCCACTGGACAAGCGCGCCTAAGTAGTTGCCGAGGTGCTTGCGGCCCGTCGGCTGGATGCCCGAGAAGATCCGCACTCGGGGGGAGGCTAGCCGCTACGAAGCCAGCGCGCGGTCGAGCGGGCTCATCGGTCTTGAGCCGGGCTTGGCGGGGCGTTCGCGCCGCATCAGATAGGCCGCGACCACGCCCCCGATCGCCCCGCACACGTGCCCCTGCCACGACACGCCCGTGTGCGGCACGACGCTCGAGAGCAGCGCGCCGCCCCACACCACGCCGACGACCAGGCCGGTGAACAGCTCGAACGCGCTGCGGTTGAAGAAACCGCGCGCAAACAGGTAGGTGGCATAGCCGAACACCACGCCGCTGGCGCCCGCCGTGTCGGTGCCCGACGGCGCAATCAGCCAGGTGCCAAGGCCACCCACCACGATGATGACCAGGGTCACCAGCAACAGCCGGCGGGCGCCCTGCAGGGCGATGATCACGCCCATGAACAGGAACGGGATCGTGTTCGCGATCAGGTGCTGCCAGCTGAAATGCAGAAACGGGGCGGTGAAGATCGCCCAGATGTGATCTACGTTGCGAGCGTAGATGCCGTCGCTCTTGGCGATCTGGTTGGAGTCCAACGAGTTGATCGCCTCGAGCAGCCACATGATCGACACGATTCCGGTCAGGAGGATCAGCCCCTCGAGCTGGGTCTGGCCTCGGCGAACCGGGGGACGGCGACGCGGTGGAGTGCTGACGCTCACGCGATTAAGGATCGCAGGCGCGCACCCGGTGATCTGAAGCTACGGCTAAGAATCAGCGAGCACTTGGACGGCCAGAGCCAGCGCCACCTCGGCTCGCCCGCGCAGCGACGGCGCCAGCACGAACTCCCCAGGATTGTGCGCCGCCCCGCCGCGAGGGCCGAGTCCGTCGACGGTCAGGGCGATGCTCGGCGCGAAGTGGCTGGCGTCGCTGGCCCCGCCGCGGGACACCCCGACGATCGCCCGACCCAACCGCTCGCCAGCACGCTCCAACAACTTGCGCGTCGCCTCGACCGAGTCCATCCCCGGCCACACTCGCTGCATCTCGGCCTCGAGCGTGACGCCGTCGCGCTCGCGTGGGACGCCGGCCCGCACCGTCTCGAACGAATCGCTCGAGTCCGCCCGCATGTCGAACAGCAGCTCTCCCTCGGCCGGCACCACGTTGAACGCGTCGCCCGAGTGCACGATCGTCGGGACGACGCTCAACCGCTCAGGTCCGTCTGGGTCGTGCAGGCCGGCCGTCTCGATCGCCACCGCAGCGAGCGCCAGCAGCGCGTTCCGGCCCTGATCGGGAGCGCTCCCCGAGTGCGCGGCCCGTCCGGTCGCCCCCACACGCATCGTCCCGGCCGCCTTGCGCTTGACGACCACGCCCTCGTCGCCGTCGGCGCTCAGCTGCCCGCCCTCGAAGCACAGGCAGGCGTGGTAGCCGGCGAACCGCTCGATGTGGCGAAACTTGTGCCGGCGCCACTCCTCGTCGGTCACTAGCAGCAGCGACACCTCGGCGAACGTCTCGGGCCGGGCCGCGAGCGCCCGCGCCACTCCGAGCGACAGCACCACTCCACCCTTCATGTCGACCGTACCCGGGCCGTACAGTCGCTCGCCATCGCGGCGCAGCGGCGTGTGCGAGGAGTGCCCGATCACGGTGTCGACGTGACCGAGCAGCAGCAGCGTGCCGGTGCCCTGTCCGTTGATTCGCGCGATCAGATCGGGCGCGCTCCCGGGGGTCGAGCACTCCACCCGCTCGATTTCGGCCTGCGGAGGCAAGAGCGCAGCGCAGACCGCGAGGGCCTCCTCGGCCCCGTCCACGTCGCCCGAGGGCGAGGACACGCCGACCAGCGCTTCGAGCTCGCGGTGCGCGCGCGAGGCGATCTCGGCGGCGCCGTCAGCGACGAACGGGTCCATCGGCGTAGTCTCGCGCGCGGGCCCAGGCCAGGACCTCCTCGGCGGGCAGCGTGCCGGGCTCCCGGCGCGCGCGCACGTGGCGATCAGACAGCTCGCACAGCGCGTCGTTGATCGGCGTGGGCACCCCGTGCAGGCGGCCGATCAGCCCGATCTCTCCGTTCAGGTAGTCGGTCTCGACGGTGGGCGTGCCCCGGACGAGACTCTGGCGGGTCGAGGAGCCCGCGCGGGGCCGCCCTTCGATCGGCTGCACGTCCAGGCGCTCCCAACGCGCATGCACGTCGTTGACCTCCTCGGCCACGAACTCTATCCCGGCCGCCGTGAGCGCCGCCCTCCCCTCCTCCTTCGCCAGCGAGATGACCTCGGAGGCCGCGTCACCGGGCTCGCAGATCGCGTCGACGGCGTTGCCAAGATTGGCCAGCAGCTTGGCGTGCTTGAAGCGCATGATGTCCGGCCTCGGCTTGGAGCTGAAGCCCGCCGCCTCGAGCGCGCTCGCCACCTGCTCGCACACCTCGTCCATGCCGGAGGGATAGCGCCCGATGTCGATCACCCCGACGCCACGGGTCCCGTAGGCCTGGACGATCCCCGGCTCGAGATGCCCGGTCGGCGCCATCACCACCGCCCCGTACACGTTGGTGAACAGGCGCAGAGCGACGCGCTCGTTTTCGACCGCGTTCTGGACGCACACCACGGGGGTGGCGATCGGAGCGATGCCGCGCAGGCCGGTGAGCGCGCCCGTCGTGTCCTGGCTCTTGGTGGCCAGCAGGACGACCTCCTCGCCGCCCCACTCAAGCTCGGCTGGGGTCGCCGCAACCGGGATGCTCAGGGTAACCGCGGGCACGCCCGGACGCTCGAAGGTCAACCCGCGCTCGCGGATCGCCCGGCCGTGCTCCCCGCGGGCGATCAGCGCGACCTCCTGCCCCGACTGGTGAAGGCATGCGCCAACCACGCCTCCGATCGCGCCGGCGCCGAAGACCACGAACCGCACTTAGCTGGGGTCCATCGCCTGCCGGACGACCGGGTTCCGTGCTGCGCCCGCCTCGTCGAGACGGCGAACCGGCGTCGTGTGCGGTGCGCTCTTGGCGACCTCGGGGTCCTGGCGGGCCTCGGCAAGGATGTCCGCCAGCACCTCGGCGAACCGGTCGAGCGTCTCCTTGGTCTCGGTCTCGGTCGGCTCGACCATTAGCGCCTCGTCGACGATCAGCGGGAAGTACACGGTCGGCGGGTGGACGCCGTGATCGAGCAGCCGCTTGGCCAGGTCGAGCGTCTTGATGTGGAGCTCGCGCCGCATCGGCTCGCCCGAGAGGACGAACTCGTGCATGCACAGGCGGTCGTAGGCCGCGGGCAGGTGCTTCTCGACGCCGCGTTCGCGGAGCTTGGCCAGCAGATAGTTGGCGTTCAGCACCGCGGTCTCGGAGGCCTCCTTCAGCCCGGGCGCGCCGAGCGAGCGGATGTAGGCGTAGGAGCGCACGAACACGCCGTAGTTGCCCTGGAAGCCGCGCAGGCGCCCGATCGACTTCGGCCGGTCGTAGTCGAGGTCGTAGAACGGCTCCGTGCCGTTCGTGGTCGACTGCCGGCGCACGACCTGCGGCCGCGGCAGGTATGGCTCGATCCGCTCGGACACCGCCACCGGACCGGCCCCGGGACCGCCTCCGCCGTGGGGCTGGGTGAACGACTTGTGCAGGTTGAAGTGCACGATGTCGAATCCCATGTCGCCGGGGCGGCAGATGCCCATGATCGCGTTGAGGTTTGCGCCGTCGTAGTACAGGGTGGCGCCGACGCCGTGGACGATCCGCTCGATCTCCTCGATCCCGGTCTCGAACAGCCCGAGCGTCGAGGGATTGGTGAGCATCAGACAAGCCACGTTCTCGTCGGCCTTGGCGCGGAGGTCGTCGAGGTCGACGTTGCCGCGCTCGTCACTGACGACCTTGATCACCTCGTAGCCGCCCATGGTCACGGTGGCCGGATTGGTTCCGTGCGCGGTGTCCGGAGCCAGGACCTTGATGCGCTGTTCGCCGCGGTCCTCGTGGTAGGCGCGGGTCAGCAGGACTCCCGTGAGCTCACCCTGGGACCCGGCTGAAGGCTGCAGAGACACGTGCGGCAGTCCCGCGATCTCGCCAAGCGCCTCCTGCAGGCGCCACATCAGCTCGAGCGCGCCCTGGGCGCGACTCGGGTCCTGGAGCGGATGCATCCGGGCATGGCCGGGCAGCGCGGCGATCCGCTCGTGCAGCTTGGGGTTGTGCTTCATCGTGCATGACCCGAGCGGATAGAAGCCGGTGTCGAGGTCGAAGTTGCGCTTGGACAGCCGGTTGTAGTGGCGCACGATCTCGGGCTCGGCCACCTCGGGCAGGCGCGGCGGCTCGGCGCGCCGCAGGTCCGGTGGGAGCAGATCGTCCAGCGAGCGCTCGGGCACATCGAGCGCCGGCGCGACGAACGCACGGCGTCCCGGCTTGGAGCGCTCGTAGATGGTCAGGGTGTCGTCGGCCTCGCGGATCACGTCGACGCCCCCACGGCCCCTCGCTCGGAGGCGACGGCGGCACCCAGCACATCCACCAGCCGGTCGATGTCGGCCTTGCTGCGCTGCTCGGTGATCGCCACGAGCAGCCCGTTCTCGTGCTCGGGATAGTCGCGCGATAGGACGTAGCCGGGGTTGACGCCCTGCTCGCGGCAGCGTGCGACGACCGCGCCGGCCGGCACGCCCAGCTCGATCGCGAACTCGCGGACCACCGGCCGCTCGTGAATCTGGGTGACGCCGTCGATGCTGGTCAACCGGTCCCGGGCATAGGCCGTGCGCTGGAGCATCAGCTCCGCCAGCTCGACGACCCCACGCCGGCCCAGCCAGCTCAGGTAGATCACCCCGGCCAGCGCGTTCAGCGCCTGGGCCGTGCAGATGTTCGACGTGGCCTTCTCGCGGCGGATGTGCTGCTCGCGGGTCTGGAGGGTGAGCACGAACCCGCGCTTGCCGTCGACGTCCGTGGTCTCGCCGGCGATCCGTCCCGGCATGCGGCGCATCAGCGCCTGGGTGGCAGCGAAGAAGCCGAACGAGGGGCCGCCGAAGTCGAGCCGGTTGCCCAGCGACTGGCCCTCGCCGACCGCGATGTCCACGCCGCATTCGCCGGGCGTCTTCAGCAGGGCCAGCGGGAGGGGGTCACACGCCGCGATGAGGAGCGCGCCGACGTCGTGCGTCGCCTGCGCGATCGCGCTCAGCTCCTCGACCGCGCCGAGGAAGTTCGGCTGCTGAACGATCACCGCGGATACGTCGTCGGCGAGATCGGGCAGCGCGGTCGCGCCCTGGTCCAGCGGCGCCTCGACCACCTCCATCCCCCACGCGTGAGCATGTGTGCGCAGCGTCTCGCGCGAGTGCGGATGCACGCCGCGGGAGATCACGAAGCGCCGGCGGCTGTTCGAGTGCTTGGCCACGTAACCGGCCGCAGCCACGGCGCTCGGGCCCTCGTAGACCGAGGCGTTCGAGATCGGCAGGGCGGTCAGCTCGGAGATTGCCGTCTGGTACTCGAACATCGCCTGCAGCCCGCCCTGGGAGATCTCCGGCTGATAGGGCGTGTACGGCGTGAGGAACTCCGAGCGCGTGATGATCGAGTCGACCAGCGCGGGCACGTAGTGGTCGTACATGCCGGCGCCCAGGAAGCTGATCTCGTCCTCGGCCGAGACGTTCCGGGCGGCCAGGGCGCGGAACTCGTCGAACACCTGCTGCTCGGACAGCCCATCGCCGAGCCCCGACAGCGGGCGGTCGAGCCTCACCCGGGCCGGGATGTCCGCGAACAGGTCCTCGATCGAGCCCACCCCGATCGCCGCCAGCATCTCGCGGCGATCGTCGTCGGTGGCTGAGGTGTAGCGCGTCACTCGAGCGTGGCCTGATACTCGGTGGAGTCCATCAGCGACTCGGCCTCCGAGGGATCGGACAGCTTGACCTTGACCAGCCAACCCTCACCGTAGGGATCGTCGTTGATCGTCTCGGGCTTGTCGCCGAGCGTGTCGTTGACCTCGGTGACCTCGCCCGAGAGCGGCGCGATCACGTCCGATACCGCCTTGACCGATTCGACCTCGGTGTAGGCCTGATCCTTGCTCACCTGCGCGCCGACCTCAGGCGGGTCGAAGAACACCACCTCGCCCAGCGCGTCCTGGGCGTACCAGGTGATCCCGAACGTGGCGCTGTCACCTTCGATCCGGGCCCAGTCGTGCTCGGAGTGGTACTTCAGGTCGTCGGGATAGCTCGGGTCGGCCATGTCGTTCTACGCTTCCTTTCGGTACAGAGGCTTGCGCTCGATCACCGCGGGCCGGTTGCGGCCCCGCACATCGATCTCGATCTGCGTGCCCGGCTCGGCACGCGCGCTGGAAACGTACGCCATCCCGATGCCGCGCTCCAGGCAGGGCGAGAACGTACCGCTGGTCACCTCGCCGCCTCCGACCACGGCATTGCCCTGGCGCGCGATGCCCGGTCCCTCGATCATGAACGGCACGAGCTTCTCGGCCGTCCCGTCTTTGCGCGCGCCCGCCACCGCCTCAGAGCCGATGAAGCCGGTCTGTTCCTTGCAGCACCATCCGAGCCCGGCCTCGATCGGGCCCCGGCCCTCGCTCAGGTCGTTGCCGTACAGGTGAAAGCACACCTCGACGCGCAGCGTGTCCCGGGCCCCCAGTCCGACCGGGGTGGCGCCGGCCTCGAGGATCGCGTCCCACACGGCCGGCGCGTGCTCGGGATCGAGCAGCAGCTCGACCCCGTCCTCGCCGGTGTAGCCGGTCCCGCACGCGAGCATCGGCACGCCGGCCACCGTGCGCAGGCAGACGTGGAAGCGCGATGGGAGCGAGCCCTCGGTGAGCCTTTGAACGAGGGCTCGGGCGCTCGGGCCCTGGACGGCGAGCATCGCGAAGTCTGCCGCGCGGTCGAGCACGTCCACGTCGAACTCCCCGGCGTGGGCTTGCAGCCAGGCGAAGTCCTTCTCGTGGTTGGACGCGTTGGTGACCGTGAGGTACTCGCAGTCGGCCAGCCGGTAGGTGAACAGGTCGTCGAGCACGCCGCCGTCCTCGCGGCACAGCACGCTGTACTGCGCGCCACCCTCCGGGATCCGGCGCACGTCGTTGGAGAGCATCCGCTGGAGGAAATTGAGCGCGTCCGGGCCGCGGGTCAGCACCTGGCCCATGTGCGAGACGTCGAAGATGCCCGCGCCGGTTCGGACCGCGATGTGCTCCTCGCGGATCCCGGCGTACTGGACCGGCATCTCCCAGCCGGCGAATGGGACCAGCTTGGCCCCCGCGGCGGCGTGGCGGTCATACAACGGAGTGCGGCGCAGTTCGGCGGTGGACGACACCGGTGAGCAGGCTAGTACAAGCGGCTCCTGCGAGCGAGACGTGTTTCTGGGGCCTCGCTGCGCTCGGCGTCCCTGGGGCCCGGCGGGCCCGTCCGGTCAGGATAGGCAACCCGCGAGCTCCATCCCGCCAGGGTGCACAACTCACGAAACCGCCCCCCGCGGGCCGGTCTTCCTGCACATAAGCGCCTCTCAGGCGCTTATGTGCGGTCGGCGCGCACTGGCGGTCGGACGTCTGCGCGTTTTGCACCCTCGACCCGGGCGGTCCCCGGCTACGGCGCGATCTGCTGGGCGGCGTGGTAGATCTGCGAGACCACGCCGAACGATGGCTTGGGGTTGCCGGCGAAGTCGACCAGGCCCTTCTGGTTGTAGGGCGGGTTGGGCCGGGGATCGCCGCCCGAGTACTGCGGGAAGGCCACGTAGTTCTGCAGGGCGAAGTACATCGCGCCGGACAGCCAGGGCTTCGAGGTGAACACGCCCAGGTGGAAGGCGACCGAGTTGGCCTGGAAGGCGTAGGTGCCCCGCTCCTCCACCGGGCCGCCGCGGCTGGCGTCGAAGCCGAACTCGGTGACCATGATCGCCTTGGTGGGATAGCAGGCGCGCACGCTGTCGAGGAACGGGCCGAGCGCGTCGCGGTCGTCGTCGCCTCCGCCGCCTGCGGAGAACCAGCCGAAGTACTCGTTGTCGCCGATCACGTCGAGCGGGTCCCAGGCCGGTTGGCAGCCCAGCCCGGGCCAGTTCGAGACCGCCATGCCGACCGGACGGGTCGGGTCGAGCCGCTTGGCCAGCGCGGTGGCGCCGCTGATGTAGCGGGCCTCGGCGCTGGCGGGCGGGGAGGGCAGCTCGTTGCCGATGCTCCAGAGAAGGATCGACGGGTGGTTCTGGTTGGAGAGGATGTTGTCCTCGAGCATCGCGTGCGCCCGGGCCAGCCAGCCCGGATTACCGAGAAAGCCCGCCGCCACCTGGTAGACCGGCACCTCGGACCAGATGAGGATCCCGTCGCGGTCGGCCATCTCCTCCATCTCGGGCCCCACCGGGTAGTGCGCGCGGATCACGGTGGCGCCGAGCCCCTGGACCCAGCTCACGAGCTGGCCGGTCTGGGCGGGCGTCATCGCCGCGCCGGTCTGGAGGGTCTGCTCGTGGAGGTTCACGCCGCGCAGGTCGAGCAGCCGGCCGTTCAGCTCGAGGCGACCGTCGGGCGTGACCGTGATCGTGCGGATCCCGCTGTAGGTGAAGTAGCCGCCCAGGCGCCGGCCCTTCGCGTCGGACAGCTTCAACGTGGCCGTGTACAGCTTCGGATGGCCGGGCGCCCACAGGCTCGGATGGGAGATCTTCACCGACGCGTTGGCCGTCCAGGTGGCGTGCGGGGCGATCGTGGCGGTGCCGAAACTCAGGCCCGCCCGGCCGTAGGTTCCCCCAAGCCGCACCTTCTGCCGCTTGCCGGTCAAGTTGCGCACGAGCACCTGCTCCTCGATGGTGGCCGCGCAGCGCGGGCATGGATGCAGCGTATGGATCTGCACGCGCTGGAGATCGGCGGTCTGCACCGCGCGCAGATACACCTCCCGCAGGATCCCGCCGTAGTTCCACCACTGCCCGCCCGGCCCGGGGGGCAGGTCGGCCGCATTGCGGCGGTTGTCGACCCGGATGACCAGGCGGTTGACGCCCGGGCGCAGATTGCTCAGATCGAGCTCCCAGGGCTCCTGCGCGCCGGCGTGGCTGCCGATCTCGCGCCCGTTCAGCCACACGGTGGCGCGGTAGTTGACCGACTCGAAGCGGATGATCCAGTGCCGATCGGCTCGCGGCACGTAGCGCGCGAAGGCGTGCGCGGGCAGAGTGAAGTCCCGCCGGTACCAGCCCACGTAGCCGTTCATGCTGCTCTGCGAGAAGTCACCGGCGTTGTAGGCGTTGGGGATCGTCACCGGCGAGAAGCCGGCGGTCGAGGCCGTGTCTCGCCACCATCCCCGGGCCAGGCCGACGTCGTCGGTGTCGGCCCGATAGAGCCACGTTCCGCCGAGCAGGTAGCGCCCGCTCTGCCCATCGCGGTACCAGGCGCCGGGCGTGGGTGCATCGGCCGCGTACGCCGGGCCACGGGCGGCGGCTTGCGCTGCCCCTGCGCCGGGCAGCGCGATCGCGCCGCCGACGACGAGCGTGACCAGGACGCGCCGGAGGGTCACTTCCGTCCCTTGCGGTGTCGGGGCTTGGCGATCTTCACCCGCCGCACCGCGCTCCCCCGGTTGCCCGCGCGGTCCAGAACCGTGACCGTGATCCTGTAGCGACCCGGGCGGCGATAGCTGTGGACGATCCGGTGCGTGCCGGGCTTGACGCGGGTGCTCGTCCCATCGCCCCAGCGGATGGTCAGGCTGGACACGCCGGAGGCGTCACGGGCGGGCAGTCCGGCCGGCGGGACGTCGCGGTAGGTCAGGTGTAGCGTCAACCGAGCGCCGGGACGGCGAGCGCCCGATAGGGTCGCCCCGATCTTCGGCGCCACCGTGTCGATGAACACCCGGGCTCTCTTCGAGGCGCTGCTCAGGCCCGCTGGGTTGCTGGCGGTGACGCTCCAGACGTGCGGGCCGTCGGGCAGCGGGCTCGCGACTCCAAGTGCGTCGCCGCCGGTCTGACCGGCCGCCGCGCCGTCGACGGTCAGGGCGTAGGTGATCGGGCCCCAGCGGGCGCCCGACGGCGCCCAGCTCAGCACCGGCTGGGGAGTGCGGACGTAAGCGGGCGACGTGGTCGGCTTCGCGCCACCGGGTGGCTGGTATTGCTGCTCGGCGACGATCTGGGTCGAGGCGCCGGTGCCCTGGACCCAGGCGATCGCTGCATCACCGCCCACGTCGCCGGCGGCGGCCAAGCCGCGAGCCGCGTCGGCCGGGCCACTGGCGGGATTCGACACGACCATCTCCGGACCGAGTGTCGAGGCGCGCGGCTCGTAGCGGACGCGGATCTCGGCCGGTCCGGTCGAGCCCGGGTCCTGCTGCCAGGCGACCAGGTCGGAGAACAGGCCGGCGATCCCCGGGGCCGGGTCGGGCGGGGTGGTCCCGGCCGCGCTGCCCAACTGCAGCACGCCCCCGGGCGCCCCGGTGTTGCCGAGCTC
>DATIEI010000167.1:0-14987 GCA_035455845.1 Solirubrobacteraceae bacterium | reverse complement strand
GCCAGGTCGTGGGCGCGCAGTTGCTCGTTGCAGGCCAGCGCGACCGCGCCGATCCGAAAGCAGGCGACCATCCCCAGCACCCACTCCGGCCGGTTGCCGATCAGCGTCATCACCACGTCGCCGCGGCCGACCCCGTGAGCCCGGCTCAGCGCGCCGGCGAGCCGGGCGCTGCGGTCGGAGACCTCGCCGAAGCTCCACTCCCGCCGGCGCCCGTCGTGGGCGAGCTCGACCAGGGCCAGCCGGTCCGGCGGGGCGTGATCGACCACGTCGCGGGCGAAGTTCATCGAGGCGGCCAGTGTGCCAGGATCGACCGCGGTGACGTTCTGGAACGGCGTGCTCTGGCTACACCTGCTGGGAATGGCCTTCTTCGTCGGCGGACAGCGTTCGGGATCGGGACCGTGGCCGCGCTCGTCGTGGGCGAGTAGATGGCTAGCAAAGGCCCTCAGTCAAACATTCGTCCACTTTCGTGATCTTTGGTGAAGGATGCGTAACAATGGGCCCTCGGCCGCCGGCGCAAGGGGGCCTAGACCGACTACATGCGGGTTCGGCTCCGTGAGGAGCTCGCCGGCCAAAACCGGCGATCGGTCTGGTTGCGGCCGGCGGCGATTTTTTTAAGAGCCCAGAGCCCCCTTTGGTAGGCTCGGCCCGAATGGGGCTGATGACCGGTACCGGGCCGCTGGCGAAGAATCCGGCGGGGACGTTCAACTTCGATGCGCCGGAGCCGGGGCAGGCGATGTACATAGAGCCCTGCGAGAAGTGGGTCCGGGTCGTGCTCGAGGGCGAGACGATCGCCGACAGCCGGCGCACCCTGATGGTCTCGGAGTCCGGGCACCAGCCGGTCTACTACTTCCCGCCCGAGGACGTTCGCTCGGACCTGTTCGAGCCCTCCGACCGCCACACCCGCTGTCCCAAGAAGGGCGAGGCGTCCTACCACTCGATCCGGGTGGGGGAGCGCTTCGAGAAGGCGATCGCCTGGTACTACCCGGAGCCGCTCGAGCGCGCCGAGCCGATCAAGGACCTGATCGCGTTCTACTTCGACCGGATGGACCACTGGTACGAGGAGGACGAGGAGATCTTCGTCCACCCCCGCGATCCGTACCACCGGGTCGACGTGATCCCCACCTCGCGCCACATTCGGATCTCGCTCGACGGGGAGCTGCTCGCCGAGTCCAACCATGCCATGGCGCTGTACGAGTCGAACCTTCCGACCCGCTGGTATCTGCCGCGCGAGGACGTCCGGGTCGAGCTCGAGTCCACCGACACCGCGACGCGCTGCCCCTACAAGGGAATCGCGAGCTACTACGCGGTGCGCCTTCCGGGGGGCGAGAGCGTTAAGGACCTGATCTGGTACTACGACGATCCGCTACGCGCAGTCGACGGGATCGCCGGGCGGCTGTGCTTCTTCAACGAGCGAGTCGACGTGGAGGTCGACGGGCAGCCCGAGGGCCGGCCCGAGACCACCTGGCGCCACGGGGTCAAGTCCGAGGCCGCCGCCATAGCGCGCAGCGGCAGCTGACTTCGCCATACTCGCGATCATGGCGATCGCGACCCCCTACACCGACAAGACCGACGAACAGAAGGCCATCTGCGAGATGGTCCATCAGTTCGCCGACGAGCAGATTCTCCCCAACGCCGAGCACTACGACCACGAGGACGAGTTCCCCGAGCCGATCGTGGAGCAGATGAAGGAGCTCGGTCTATTCGGCGTGACCATCCCCGAGGAGTTCGGGGGCATGGGGCTCGACCTGACCACCTACGCGATGATCGTCGAGGAGCTCTCGCGCGGCTGGATCAGCATCAGCGGGATCGTGAACACCCACTTCATCGGCTCCTACCTGCTGATGAAGTTCGGCACCGACGAGCAGAAGCAGAAGTACCTGCCGAAGATGGCGACCGGGGAGATGCGCGCCGCGTTCTCGCTGTCCGAGCCCGAGCTCGGCTCCGACGTGGCTGCGATCAAGACCTCCGCCAAGAAGCTTCCCGACGGGGACGCCTACGAGATCAACGGGACGAAGATGTGGGTGACCAACGGCCTGCGCTCGAGTCTCGTGTTCGTCCTGGTCCGGACCGACCCGTCCGCCGAGCCCAAGCACCGGGGACTGACGTGCTTCATCGCCGAGAAGGAGCCGGGCGCGTCCGAGAACACCGGCGAGTGGTCGGGGTTCAACGTTCCGCCCAAGATCAAGAAGATGGGCTACAAGGGCGTCGAGTCCACCGAGCTCGTGTTCGACGGCTACCGCTGCCCGGCGAACCGGATTCTCGGCGGTGAGGAGGCCGGGTTGAACCGGGGGTTCGCGCAGATGATGGATGCGCTGGAGCTCGGGCGGGTGAACGTGGCGGCCCGCGGCGTGGGCCTCGCCCAACGCGCCCTGGAGCTCGCGCTGAAGTACTCGCAGGAGCGCCGGGCGTTCGGCAAGCCGATCTCCCAGCACCAGGCGATCCAGTTCAAGCTGGCCGACATGGCCACCCAGGTCGAAGCCGCGCGCCTGCTCACGATGCGCGCCGCGCGGCTCAAGGATGCGGGCGAGCGCTCGGACATCGAGGCCGGGATGGCGAAGCTGTTCGCCTCGGAGACCGCCCGCATGTGCGCCGAGGAGTGCCTGCGCATCCATGGCGGCTACGGCTACTCCAAGGAGTACGAGATCGAGCGGATCTACCGCGACGCGCCGCTGCTGTTGATCGGCGAGGGCACGTCCGAGATCCAGCGCATGGTCATCGGGCGAAAGCTGCTCGAGCGCCATAAGATCTGAGCCGAGGCTGGGGGCAGATGGCAACCGACACCAAGACCCTGATCGAGACCGCCGTGAAGCGGTTCCTCGACGAGGTTCCCGCGCTCGTGAACCTCAAGCTGGTGGCGGGGCTCGAGCTGCGCGGCCGCGGCGACGTGCAGATCTATCGCGTCGAACTGCCCGGGCCCAAGGTCTCGAAGGATGTGCCCTCGGACGCCAAGGTGACGCTGTCGATCTCCCGTTCGCACTTCAACGAGCTGGCCACCAAGGGCCGGGTGCGGGATTGGCGCGAGGCGTTCGCTCACGGTGACGCCAAGGCGACCGGCATCGACCAGGTGATGAAGCTGATCGTCAACGTGGTCGAGCGCCAGGAGGAGCGCGCGCGGCTGCGCAAAGCCCACCACTGATGCGTCGCGCCGCCGCGGCGGGCGCGATCGCTCTCGTGGGCCTGCTGCTCGGGGCCTGCGGCGGCGGGGGCCAACACAAGAGTCGGCTGGTCAGCCAGCGCTCACCCAGCCTGGACTGCGCCCAGTACATCGACACTCGCCCGCCCACGCCTGACTACACGGTCGTGCTCGGAGTGGTGGCACTGCCGATCGCGCCGAAGTCGGCGGCGCTGCAGACAGGACCCTCGGGCCTGCCGGACCCGTCATCGCGGCTGTTCGCCAAGACCGGACTGTTGATCAGGACCGGGACGAAGTTCGAGCTCGTGATCCCGCCGGCCTGGGCGGGCCGGCTGTGGATCGGGTGGGCCAATGGACCCGCGCGGCCCGGCCCTGGACTGTTGGTCAACTGCCACCCGTACCCCGCGGACCGCTCCGGATGGCTCGCCTATCCGGGCGGCTTCTGGCTCCGGCGCCCGGCCTGCGTGCCGCTGCTGATCAAGACCGGAGCTCGCAGCCGGCGCGTGCAGGTCGGGCTCGGCACACCGTGTCCCGGACAGCGGCCGCCGGCCGGCCCGACGCAGTCGTGACCGAGCCGTCACGGGTTCGGCTCAGGCGGTGGCGGCTCGAGGACGCGGCCGACGTGGCCGTGCGATTGACGATCGACTCTGTGGCACCAGCGCTCGGGGTGCGCTCGGTGGTGCTGGACATCGAAGAGGGCAACAGCCCGTCGATGCGGCTGGCCGAACGTCTCGGGGCCGAGCGGCGCGATCCGACCCGGCTGCACCCGGGCCGCGTCGGAGAACTGCACACGATGGTCGTCTACGTTCTGCAGCTGGCACCGTGAGGCCCGAGACCCACATGTTCGAGGACGACGGCGGCATCCCGAACTCGCGGCTGCCCGTGCTCGTCTATTCCGGCGCGGTGGATGCCGGCGCCGGAGCCGGCGCCTACGAGAAGCTGTTCGCCGGCCACGGCTGGTTGGGCGCGTGGCGTGACGGCATCTACCCGTTTCACCACTTCCACTCGATTGCGCACGAGGTGCTGGGGATCGCTTCGGGCAGCGCGGAGGTCATGCTGGGCGGACCGGGGGGCAGGCGGTTCGAGCTCCGTGCCGGCGATGTGGTCGTCCTCCCCGCGGGCACCGGCCACTGCAACCTCGGCTCCAGCCCCGATCTGCTGGTCGTCGGCGCCTACCCGGATGGGATGGACTGGGACCTGCGCCGGGGCGATCCGGCCGAGCACGACGAGGTCGTGGCGAACATCGCCCGCGTTCCGCTTCCCGCCCAGGACCCGGTGCGGGGCCACGGCGGGTCGCTCGTCGAGCTCTGGAAGAGCTAGCCGGCCAGCGCCTCGGCCTCCGTGAGCTGATTCTCGATCAGCGCGAGGCCGGCGTCCCAGAAGCCCGGGTCGGTGAGGTCGATGCCGACGATCTCGGCCAGCTCCTCGGGGCTGCGTGAGCCGCCGGCGGAGAGGAGCTCGAGATAGCGGGGCACGAACGACTCGCCCTCGCCGAGGTAGCGGCTGTAGACCGACAGGGCCAGGAGCTGGCCGTAGGCGTAGGCGTAGACGTACCCGGGCGTGTTGATGAAGTGCGGCACGTAGGACCACCACATGCGGTAGTCGTCGGTGATCTCGACCGAGTCGCCAAACAGCTCGCTCTGGGCCTCGACCCAGGACTCGCAGATCCGGTCGGCCGACAGCTCGCCCTCGCTGCGGCGGCGGGTGTGGATCAGGTGCTCGAAGCGGTTCATTGCCATCTGGCGGAACACGGTGGCGATGGCGCCGTCGATCTGCTCGGCCAGCAGCCCGAGTCGATGCTCGTCATCGCCGGCCTCGGCCAGCATGCGCCCGAACACGAGCTGCTCGCCGAACACCGAGGCGGTCTCGGCCAGGGTGAGCGGCGTTGACTGGTGAAAGACGCCCTGCGGCTGAGCCAGCGCGGCGTGCAGGCCGTGGCCGAGCTCGTGCGCCATCGTCAGCACGTCGCGGCGCTGGGCGGTGTAGTTGAGCAGCACGTAGGGATGGACGCTCGGGACCGTGTACGCGCAGAATGCGCCGCCGCGCTTGTGCGGCCGGGGCGGTGCGTCGATCCAGCGCTCGTCGAAGAAGCGGCGCGCGATGAGACCGGCCTGCGGCGAGAACGCCTGATATGTGTCGAGGACGAGGTCGCGGGCCTCGCCGAACGAGTACACGACGTCCTCGCGGAGCACCGGCGCGGAGCGGTCGTAGTCGGCCAGGCGATCGATCCCGAGCAGCCCGGCCTTCAGTCGATACCACCGCTGCGGGATGTCGAAGCGGCCGCGCACCGCCTCGATCAGCGCCATGACCGACTCGTCGGAGGCCTCGTTGGACAGGTTGCGGCTGGCCAGCCAGTGCGGGTAGTTGCGCAGCCTGTCCTCGACCGACTTGTCGTAGACGAGCGTGTTGTAGATGAACCCGCGCGTGCGCAGCCCCGGCTCGAGCGTCCTGGATACCGCCTCGGCCGCCTCGCGCCGGACGTCTCGATCAGGCAGCTGGAGGCGGCTGAGCGCGACGTCGAGAGTCAGCTCCTGGCCGTCGAGCGGAACCCGGAGCGCGGCGACCACCTCGCCGAACAGCCGGGTCCACGCCGCCTGGCTCGAGATCGACTTCTCGGCCAGCACCTTCTCCTCGCTCTCGGAGAGCAGGTGGGGGCGGTAGCGACGCACGCTGCGCAGGTGGTGTCGGCAGAAGTCCAGGTCCGGATCGGCCAGGAGCTCCTCGGCTCGGTCGTCCTCCAGCGCGGCCCATTCGAGCTCGAAGAACAGAAGCAGCGTCTCGACCTCGGTCGCGCGCTCCTGGACAAGCTGCAGCAGCGCACCGTTCGCGGGGTCGGCCGTGTCGACGGAGAAGCGCAGGCTCGCGTATGAGCCGACCCGCCCGATCAGCTCGTTGATCGCCTCGAGCTCGCGCATCGCGTCGCGCAGGCCGGCCGGGTCGAGCTCCGCCACCTTGCCCGAGTGGGCCGCGGCGAAGACGCTCGATCGCTCCCGGGCCTCGTCGAGCATGCGCTCGGCGCCGGCGCGATCGTCGCCGGTCCCATCGAGCAGCGGAGCGAGATCCCACTCGGTCTCGAGCAGTTCGGCGTCGTCGAGCGGATCGGCAGCGGTAGACATCGCGAGGTTTGAGCTTACCCGCACGTCCCCGGGTTCAACGTGCCTCGAATCCGGAACATCACGATCGGCTGGCCGAGGGCCTGCTCGCGGTAGACCGGCTGGGCGGCCGGATCCGACGCGGTCCAGGCGGTTTCCGGTGAGGGGCTGAGGACCCGTGGGTGCCACGGGTCGCGGGCTGGTGTGGTGATGAGATAGTCCAGGTGCGCGGCGTTCACTCGGGCACGCCATCGAGCGCAGGTACCGATTGGCGTGAACGATCCGTGGGGTCCGCGGTCCCCGATGTACTGCACGCGGTTGGAGTCATCGAGGCCGGCCAGCGGATAGGCGAAGAAGCCGCCGAACGTGCCGACCACGCCGACCCGCGCGTCGCGGATCGTGCGGAACATCGCCCAGACGTGCGCGAGCGAGGAGACGTTGGGGTGGTAGACGTAGCGGCCGCGCAGGTAGTGGTTCTGGAGGGGGTAGCCGGCGATGAGCACGGCCACGGCCGCCGCGACGAGGGCCAGGCGAGCCCGTGTCATCGCGAGCAGGACGAGGGCGGCTGCCCCGATGGCGATTGCCCCGATCGTGTGGGAGGGCCAGAGGCGCGGCTGGGCGACGGTGGCGACCATCAGCGCGGCGAGTCCGATAACGACTGCGGTCCGGACTCGCGGCGAGGTGAGCGGCGGCGCGAGGGGCGCCACCACGAGGCAGAGCGTCAGCGCCGGCGCCAGGTAGCGCAGGTTGAACGCGAACCCGAGCGGATTGCCGGCCGGGCCGGCGGCGGTCTCCGGCGTGATGAGGTAGGCGGCCAGCGAGACCAGCGCCACCGCCCCGAGCATGCGCGTTTGGGAAGAAACTCCGACTATTTCGGGGTTTCTTCCCAAGCTCCGATGCAGGAGGCAGAGGAGCGGACCGATCACCGCGGCCGCCAGCATCGCCCACCACCAGCGGCCGAGCCCGGCGGCCAGGGCGGGCTCCACGAAGTGGCTCCAGAACCCGGAGGTGGTCAGGTAGTGCGCGACCGAGTAGCCCGTGTGCTGCTGCAAGGGCGGCGCGGGGGTCGGGAGGACGCCGAGCGAGGACCACGGCAGCGGGTTGCCGACCACGATCAGGTTGCGCGCGTACCAGTACCCGCCGGCCAGGATGAGCGGGCCGAGCCAGCGCCCCGCTGTGGCGAAGCGGCGACCCCGGGGGGCGATCGCGATCACGCCGACCGTGAGCGCGAGAACGGGCGCGAGGACCGTGAGCTTCACGCCGACGGCGAGTCCGGCCGCGACCGCCGCCACCACGAGTGATCCGTTGACATACAGCGCCACCGCGGCGAGCAGGAAGAACACCGCGACCACGTCGTTGGCCGCGGCGCCGGCCTGCGAGTAGTCCATCATCGTGGTCGCCATGGCCACCGCGGCGCCGAGCAGTGTCGCCGCGCCCACGCCACGCGGGCGCCCGATGCAGTAGGCAGCCAGCAAGGTGAGCCCGAGCCAGAACAGGTTCAGACCGGGCGAGAGCGTGTCGCGGCCGAGCAGCACGATGCCCAGGCCGTGCAGCATCTCGGCGGTCGCGGGATAGAACGGCGTCAGGTACTCGACGTCGGTGAAGCGCAGCGAAGCGACGTTCCCGGTCTGCGCGAAGCTCGCGGCCCACGACAGGTGGTACCAGAGCGAGTCGAAGCCGCGGATCCCGACGTCGTAGGACTGGATGCTCAGCGCGCCCCATTCGGCGAGCACGGTGGCGGCGCCCAGGAGCGCGATCACGATGACCGGGCCGGGCTTCGGGCGGGTCCGGATGGGGTCCCCCGGCCCCACGGACGCCGAACGCAGTGAGGCCAATCCCACCAGCAGGCAGGCGATGACGATCTGAGCGAACGCGAACAGCCCGACCGTCCCCAGGACCTCGAGGATCCCGATCAGCAGCGCGAGCCCGATCACGAACTCGGCCAGGCGCGCCGGCGGCCCGGTCCAGTCGGCCAGCACCCGGCGGCGGATCGCCAGCGCGGCCAGGCCCAGCGAGGCACAGATCAGCGCCAGGGCCGCTGCGCCGAGCAGGTAGCGGCCAATGGCTACGCTTGCGCTCCCACCCATGACCGCCCGAAGACTAGGTGTACTGGCGCTCGCTGCGATTCTCGCGGGCTGTGGCGCGAGCAAGGCTCAGCGGACGCCGACGGCCAGCGACATACCGCTCGTGCCCGGAGCCGAGATCGCGGTCCAGGCTCGCGCATGCGACCACGGATCGCGCGCCTTCTGCTCGATCGACCTGGTCGTGGTCGACCACCACTACCACTCGTCCGACAACCTGGCCCTCGACGAGAGCCACGTGCTGCGCAAGCACGGCTGGTCGCTGGCCGACGGCGACACCTCGCTGCAGACCGCTGCAAACTCGCCCGGCCACAAGCTGCGGCTGACCTTCGCCACCGCGGTTGGCGATCTGCGCCAGATCGACCTCGGCCAGATCAAGCGGCCCTGGCCGATCACCTACGGCCTGTCGAGCACGATGTTCGATCGCACCGCCGCGATGTCGATGCGGCTCGAGGTCGGCGCTAGCTGAGCGAAAGGCGGCGGTCCGGGCCGACCGAGACCGCCTTGCGTCCGGCCAGGAGATCGCGCAGGTCCGCCCCGACGAGCTCCGATCGCCAGCCCTCGAGCGTGCGGACCTCGGGCTCGGCCTCGCCGCGCCGGGTGGCGGCCACGATCATCTCGAGCTCGCCCCGCGAGGCGATCAGCTCGTAGGCGAGTCCCGCCTCGAGCGCGCGGGCGCGGAGCACCGACTCGGCCAGCACGATCAACGGCGCATCCTCGGGGTCGGAGCGGCCACGCGGCTCGTCGCGCGGGATCGGGGGCTCTTTCATGCCGGCCGCGATCGCGTCGAGGATGGCGGCGCCGCGCCGCCTGATCCCGGACGGATGGATGCCGCGGATCTGCTCGAGTGCTTGCAGGTTCGAGGGGTGGCGCTTGGCGAGCTCGACCAGCGCCGGGTCGGCCAGCACCGAGCCGACCGGACGATCCTCCTCGGACGCGGTGCGCTCGCGCCAGGCGGCCAGCTCTCGGGCCACGGCGCGGGATTTCGGATCCAGCTGACCGATGCGGGGCAGGCGCTCCCAGGCGCTGTACGGGTCGCGCTCGTCGGTGGCGGACTCGAGGCGGCGGCACTCCTCGCGGGCCCAGCCTTCGCGCCCGCTCTGCTTGAGGCGCCGCTGGACCTCGTCGGCGAGCTCGAGCAGGTGGGCGACGTCCTCGGCGGCGTAGCTCAGCTGCTCGGCGGTCAGCGGCCGCGCATCCCAGCGCGTGTAGCTGGCCGTCTTGCCCACGCGGCGCCCGAGCATCGCGCCGAGCAGGTTGCCGTAGCCGGTCTGGGCGCTGGCGCCGACGAACCCGGCGGCCAGCTGGGTGTCGAAGATGTTGGTGATCTCGGTGTTCCAGGCCCGGCGGAGGATCGCCACGTCCTGGCGGCCGGCATGGAGAACGACCTCGATCGACGGGTCGGCCAGGAGCTGCGCGATCGGCGTGGCGTCGATGTCGTCGAGCGAATCGATCAGGTGGATCCGCGGGGTCGCATGATCGCTGCCCGGGTCGTCGACGGCGATCTGGACCAGGCACAGCAGTGCGCGGTAGCGCCCCTCCGACATGAACTCGGTGTCGATCCCGATGCGTCCGTGCACGCGCGCGGCCGTCGCGGCGGCAACCAGCTCGTCGGCGGTGGCCAGGGGACCGGCGGCGGTGCGGCGTACCGCTTGGGCGCGCATTGCCCCAGCCTACCGGGGCGCGCAGTCCGGTTACGTTCATGCCCGAGGCAATCCGACCGTGCTGGTAGGATATGAGGCGCATGATCTTCTCGTCCAAGGCGGAGTACGGCGTGCGGCTGATGGTCGAGCTCGGACGGCAGTCCCCGGAGCAGCCCACCTCCTTGAAGGCGATCGCCGACGCGGAGGGGCTGCCGCTGGCTTATCTCGAACAGGTCGTGGCCCGGCTGCGCAAGGCCGGCCTGGTGATGAGCGCCCGCGGCGCCCATGGCGGCTATTGGCTGGCCCGGCCGGCTGAGGAGATCGCGATGGTGGACGTGGTACAGGCGCTCGACGGCGTGATCGCTCCGATGGAGTGCTTCGTTCACGACCACACCGAGCGGGTACTTTGCTCGCACGTGGCGGACGCCGGCCGGTGCGCCACCAAGCTGCTGTGGACGCGCGTGCAGGGCGGCATCATCCGCTCGCTGCAGACGACCACGCTGGCTGAGCTCGTCGAGTTCTCGCGCCGCAACGAGCTCGTGCCCACAGCCTGACTGGTTCCCGAATCCGAAAGCTTGATATGGCAGATCTAGAGATACGAAACCTTCATGTCCGCGCCGGCGAGAAGGACATCCTGCGGGGTGTCGACCTGGCCGTCGATAGCGGCGAGATACACGCGCTGATGGGGCCGAACGGCTCCGGGAAGTCGACCCTGGCCAACGCGGTCATGGGCCACCCGGGGTTCGAGGTGACCGAGGGGCAGATTGTCTTCAAGGGCGAGGACGTCACCGAGGCCGACCCCGACGAGCGCGCCCGGATGGGGCTGTTCATGGCGTTCCAGTATCCGGTGGCCGTGCCGGGTGTCACGGTGACCAAGTACCTGCGCACGGTGTTGAACGCGCACCGCGAGGCACGTGGCGAGGAGCCGATCCCGCTCAAGGAGTTCCGCCAGACCGTCGAGGCGGCGATGAAGCTGACCAACGTCCCGCGCGAGTTCTCGACGCGCTATCTGAACGAGGGCTTCTCGGGCGGCGAGAAGAAGCGGATGGAGATCCTCCAGCTGGCGCTCCAGAAGCCGTCGATGGCGGTGTTGGACGAGACCGACTCGGGGCTTGACATCGATGCCCTGCGGGTGGTCGCCAACGGCGTGAACGCGGTCGCGGGCCCGGACATGGGCGTGCTGATCATCACCCACTATCAGCGGATCCTGCATCTCGTGCAGCCGAGTCACGTCCACGTGATGTACCGGGGCCGGATCGTCCGCGAGGGCGGCCCGGAGCTGGTCGAGGCGCTCGAGGCCAAGGGCTACGGGTGGATCACCGACGAGATCGAGGCGGCCGCATGACCACGGTTGCCCCCGACCTCGGGGGCGTCGCGGCCCAGTTCCCGGTCCTGCGGAACCGGTCGTTTGACGGTCAGCCGGTGGCGTACCTCGATTCGTCGGCCACGTCCCAGACTCCGGACGTCGTGATCGACGCGATGACCTCGTATTACACGGAGCATCGGGCGTCGATTCACCGGGGCGTGTATCCGTTGGCCGCCGAGGCGACCGACCTGTACGAGGGCGCGCGGGCTCGAATCGCCGCGTGGCTTGGGTCGACGCCCGAGGAGACTGTGTTTACGGCGAACGCCACGGCGGCGATCAACATGGTCGCCTACACGTGGGGGCGTCTGCACGTCGGCCGGGGCGATCTCGTCGTGCTGACCGAGATGGAGCACCACTCGAACATCGTGCCCTGGCAGCTGCTGTGTCAGGACCGCGAGGCCGAGCTGGCCTATGTGCCGGTTCTGGACGACGGGTTGTTGGATTTGGACGCGTTGGATGTGTTGCTGGAGCGCGGCCCGCGGTTGGTCGCGCTTGTGCACGTGTCGAACGTGCTGGGGACCGTTAACCCGGTCGCCTCGATTGCCCGCCGTGCGCACGACGCCGGTGCCGTGGTTCTCGTGGACGGGACGCAGGCCGTGCCGCAGCTACCGGTGTCGCTGCCGGAGCTGGACGTCGACTTCTACGCGTGGACCGGACACAAGGCGTACGGCCCGACGGGGATCGGCGTGCTCCACGGGCGACGCGAGCTGCTCGAGGAGATGCCGCCGTTCATCGGTGGCGGTCACATGATCCGGACGGTGGCGGCCAACGAGTCGACCTGGACCGATTTGCCCTGGAAGTTCGAGGCCGGCACCTCACAGATCGCCGAGGCGATCGGGCTGGGTGCGGCGGTCGACTGGATCCAGGGGATCGGGATGGACTCGATTCGTGCCCACGAGCAGGCGCTGGTCGGCGAGGTTTTGTCGCGTCTGGCCTCCTCGTCGGAGGTTCCGGGCGTGGCGGTTCAGGGACCGTCGTCGGCGTCTGACCGGGGAGCGCTGGTGTCCTTCACGATGGAGGGCGCGCATCCGCACGACATCGCCGACATCCTCGGGCACGCCGGCGTATGCGTGCGCGCCGGACACCACTGCGCGCAGCCGCTGATGCGCCGTCTCGGCGTACCGGCGACGACTCGCGCCTCGTTCGCCGTGCACAACTCTCGTGGCGACGTGGATCGCCTGGTCGAGGGGCTCGGGAACGTGCGGCGCACGCTGCGCCTGGACTGAGGACGTGAACGCGGGCGACCCGGCGCCGCCGCTGGTTACGCGGGGGTTGGGCCGCTCTTACGGTCGCCTGGTCGCCCTCGACGAGCTGAGCCTTACGGTCGCCGCCGGCGAGTGCGTCGCGCTGATCGGCGTCAACGGCAGCGGGAAGTCGACCGCGGTTCGGTTGATATCCGGGCTGCTCACCCCGAGCCGCGGTGAGGTGCGGATCTGCGGCTCGGATCCGTTTCGCGAGCCGGAGGCGGAGCGGGCGCGCGCGGCTCTGGCGGTCGTTCCCGATTCGCCTCTGCTCTACGAGGACCTGCCGGTGCGCCAGCACCTCGAGTTGGTGGCGATGGCGCACGGCGTCCCCGACGAGGAGATCGACGATCGGATCGACGTCCTATTGGACCGGCTGGAGCTGGGGGCGCGCGGTTCATACCTGCCGCGCGAGCTCTCGCGCGGAATGCGGCAGAAGGCGCAGCTCGCGTGCGCGCTGATCCGGCCCGCCGCGCTGCTGGTGCTCGACGAGCCGGTCGTCGGTCTCGATCCGCCGTCCCAGACCCGCCTGCGCGAGCTGTTGGTCGCGGCCAAGGCCGACGGCGCCGGGGTGCTGATGACCACGCATCAGCTGCGGTTCGCCGACGGCGTGGCTGACCGCGGCGTCGTGCTCGAGGAGGGACGGGTCGCCGATTCGGGTCCCTGGGATGAACTGACCCGGCGGTCTGCGGATCGCGGATGGGAGCTCTATTGAGCGAGGTTGCTTTTGAGCCCCCGAGCGTGGTCGCGATTCAGCGGTGGCTCGACCGGGCGCGTCGTACGCGGTCGCTCGCTCAGCGGGCCCAGACGGTGTACACGGCGATCGTGGTGGGCGGGATCTTTGGCGTGCTCCTGTACGGCACGGCGAGCTCGGCGCTCGCGGACGTGATCAGCGTTAGGTCAGTCGGGCGGTGGGGTCCGTCGCTGATGCTGGTCGGGTTCGTGGCGGCCGGATTCTGGGGGGCGGTGCAGGGGCCCGTGGTGCTGTCCGCCGCCGATGTGGCTCATCTGCTGTCGGCGCCGCTCTCGCGGGCCGAGCTGGTGGCGCGCCCGCTGCGGCGCGCGTTGTCGATCGGGGCGGGCGTGGGCGTGATCGTCGCCGGCGTCTTGCTGGTCGGGCTGACCGGCCGTGGGCGTGATGTGGCCTTGGCGAGGACGTTCGGGGCGGTGGCCGGGATCGGTCTGGCGGGCGTGGTCTGCGTCGCGCTGGCCTGGATGGTGTCGATCAGCGCGCGCGCCGAGCGGTGGCTACGGCTGGTTCGCTGGCCCGCTGTCGCGGTGGCCGGCGGGCTCGTGCTGGGGGCGGTACTCGGCGGCCGGGTCGGGCGGACGGTGGCGCTGTGGTCGGGGCCTTGGGGGTGGACGATCTCGGCCGGAGGTTCTGGGAGCGGCTGGATCGTGCGGCTGGTATGTGCTGCCGTTGCGACATTTGTGGTGATTGTGGTGGCGTGGCGTCGCCGGGGTGTGGGCGAGACCGAGCGCTTCGCGCGGCGCGCCGAGGGGCGCGCCCACCTGCAGGCGTCGCTGATGGATCTTGATGTGCGGACGGGTCGGCGAGACTTGCTCGACGTGTCTGGGTTTGTTGTAGGGCGGGGTCCGGGGTGGGGCGTGCGCTTGAGTGGGTGGGTGCGTCCGCGATTGGCTTCGGTTGGTGCGCGCCGCTCCGGCGGCCGCAGGGTCGCGTCGCTGGCCGTGGTGTGGCGCGATGTCGCCACCGCGGCCCGGTTCCCGGCGCGGGTCGCTGAGAGCGTGGTGCTGGCCGCGGGCGGCGCGGCGCTCGTGCTGCTCGACGTGGCGCGGCCGGTGGCGGTGGTCGCCGGCGCGCTGCTGATCTACGCAGCCGGCGCGTGGCTGCTCGAGCCGATGCGGATCGAGCTCGACACGCCGAGCCGTCCGCAGGTGTTCCTCGGAGTTCGGCCCGGCCGCGCGCTGCTGGCGCACACGGTGCTGCCCGCTCTGGTCGTGTTCTGCTCGGTGGCGTTATGCGCGGTCGTGCTGGCGCTGGCCGGCGTGTTGGCCGCGGACGAGTTGTCGGCCGCGCTCGCGCTCGTGGCCGGCGCGCCGGCGGTGGCCGGCTGTGCCGGAATGTCCGCGCGCCGGGGTGGCCGTTTACCGCAGGAGGTGCTGGTCGCGGCGGTCACCTCGGATCCGTCGGGTGGCGGGTTGGTGCTGCTCGGCTGGCTGCTGCTCTGGCCCGCGGCGGCGAGCGCGATCATCTACGTCCCCGTGCACGCGATCACCGTGAGTTCATCCGTGGGGCATGCCGTCGTGTCGGCCGGGATCGGCCTGGTTGCCGTGGTCGTCATTGCGTTGCTTCAGGGGCGCGACCCGACCCCGTAGCGCCCAGTGCTCGCGCCATCGGGCACCTCGCACGGGATCGCCGCGGGATCGTAGGCGGCACATGTGTGGAGCGGGCTCTCGAACAGCCCGA
>DATIEI010000166.1:0-7587 GCA_035455845.1 Solirubrobacteraceae bacterium | reverse complement strand
TCGCCGAAGAAGCTCGAGATCTCGCGGGTCTCGGCCAGATAGTGCTCGACGCTCGCGAATGACCGGTGTGTAGGCACCGAGTCGACGACCACGTCCACGAAGCCGGCCGACTCGAGCAGATCCTGCAGCCGCCCCGGCGCGGACAGGATGAACATGCCCGGCGCATCGGGATCCGGAGGCTCGGTGTGCCCGAGCTCCACCAGCGCCTGCGTGGGGATCGTGGCCCATGCATTGGCCTCAGGCTCGTCCCAGGCGGCCAGCGCGATGCGGCCGCCCGGCCGCAGGACGCGGCGCGCCTCCCGCAGCGCGGTCTCTGGATCGAGGCTGAACATCAGGCCCCACTTGCACAACACGGCGTCGACGCTGGCGGTGTCGAGGTCGATCCACTCGAGCTCGATCCGCCTGAACTCGACGTTCCCGATCCCGAGCTCGTTCGCTCGCGCCCGAGCCACCTCGAGCATGTTCTCTGTCCCGTCGGTCGATAGCAGCATCCCGCCCGGCCGGATCAGCTCGGCCGCGAGGAACCCGGTGTCCCCCGGCCCGGCGGCCAGCTCGAGCACGCGCTGGCCCGGCTGGAGTCCGGCCTGCTCGATCATCCAGCTCGACACGGGCATCCCGAACTGGCGCATGCGGTCGGCGTGCTTGCCCCAGCCGGCGGCGGCATGCTCCCAGCGGTCGAGAATCTCGGACCGCAGGGAGTCGGGATCCAAGGCTGCCACGGCTAGTCGCCACCCCCGTCGGAGGTGCGCTCGGCCACCCGGCGCGTGATCTCGTCGAACGCGCCCTCCAGGCGGGCGCGCAGCCGCCGCTGGAAGATCGCCAACAGCGCCTCGGACGCCACCGGCCCGAGCCGCTCCACCGCCTGCTCCATCTCGGGCCAGCGCTCGGCCGGCATGTCTGCCTGCGCGAACGGCTTCCAGACCTCGTGCACGAACAACTCGACCAGCGAGCGCGAGACCGAGTCGCAGTGGCGGTCGATGTCCTCGAGCACGGCCAGCGCGCTGCGCAGCGAGATGCCGCGTCCCCGGATCTCCTCGGCGATCGCCAGCAGCGACGGGCTCGGGACCTGATAGCGCCCGTCGGCGGTCGGGACCAGGACGCCCAGCCGCTCGGCCTCGGCCAGCACCTCGGGCGCCTCCTGCGCGCTGACCCGGAAGCGTTGGCCGAGCTCCTCGAGGGTCAGCGTCTGGCCGCGCTCGGGCGTCGCCACCGCACTCAAGGCCTGGCCGAAGCGCTGCAGCCGCTCCGCGGTGCCCTGGGTGTCGTCGATCAGCCGCTTGATCGCCCCCAGGTTGAAGCCGTCCTCCTGGAGGTCGCGGATCAGCCGCAATTGCTCGACGTGCTCGGGGCCGTAATAGCCGACCCGCGCCCGGACCTCGGGGGGGTCGAGCAGGCCCCGCGCCTGGTGGGCGCGGATGTTGCGCACGGTCATCCCCGACACGGCGGCCAGCTGCTCGATCGTGAACTGGTTGGGGGAATCGGACAACGGCGCGAATTGGGACGCGGACGACACAGCTCGATTAAAGCTGGCGCCGGAGCAGCTTGCCCGCAGGCGTCCGCGGCAGCGCCTCGGCGAACTCGACCATTTTGGGGACCTTGAACGCCGCGAGCCGGGCGGCGCAGTAGGCCCGCAGCTCTTCCGGGGCAACCAACGCGCCATCTCGCACCACCACGGTCGCCACCACCGCCTCCCCCCACTCCGGGTCCGCCCGCGGATGCACGGCCACGTCGGCCACGGCCGGGTGCTCGAGCAGGACCGCCTCGACCTCGACCGGCGCAATGTTCTCGCCGCCGCTCACGATCGTGTCGGATTTCCGGCCGACGATCTCGAGCCGGCCGCGATCGTCGAACCGCCCGAGGTCGCCGGTGTACAGCCAGCCGTCCTGGGAGACGGCGCCGGCCGACACGATGGGCCCACGGACAAGCACCTCCTCATCATCGGCGACCCGCACATCGACACCGGTGAGCGGCCAGCCGAATGTGGCGATCTGCGAGCACGCCTCGGTCATGCCGTAGGTCGGCGCGACCGGCACTTCCGCGGCCGACGCCCGCTCGAGCAGCGCGGGCGCGATCGGCCCGCCCCCCAGAAGCGCCCAGCGCAACGTGGGCGGCTTCCGAAGGCCCGCGTCGAGGAGGCGGGCCAACATCGTCGGCACAAGTGACACGAGCGTGATCCGTCGCGCCGGGTCCATCAGATCGCAAAGCACCGCCTCGGTGTCGTACCGGCCATGCAGGACGGCCGTCGTCGCGTAGATCGCGCTGCGAATCGGGATCGACAGGCCGCCCACGTGGGTCAACGGCATCGGGCAGAGCCAGCGCTCGGCCGGATCGAGCCCGAGCGCCACCGCCGAGCCGAGCGCACTGGCTTCAAAATTCCGCCGGGTGAGCAGGACCGGCTTCGGTGCGGCCGTCGTGCCCGACGTGTGCATGACCGCCACGGGGACGTCGGCGTCCGGCGGCTCCGCGTCAGTCACGTCAGCGGCGACCCGTCGCTGCGCCTGTTCGTCCGCCCCCAGCCGCAGGTCGATCGGGACCGCCGCGGCGCCGGTCAACAGGCAAGCGTGGAGGTCGACGACAAAGTCCTCGACGGCGGGCGCCTCCAGCGCGACCCGCGGTCCACGCACCGCGCCGGCGCTCGCCGTGGCGGCATCACGCAGCGCGCCGTAGCTCAGGCTCCGCTCCGGCCCCTCGACGGCGATCCGATCTGGCTGTCTCGCCGCGGCGGCCTCGATCCAGGTCATCACGATGCGACACGGTAGTCTCGCGCGGGTGCCAACGACCTGGAAACCCGCCGGCGAGTATGAGGACATTCGCTACGAGATCGGCGTGGACGACGCCGCCGGCATCGCCAAGATCACGATCAACCGCCCCGAGGTGCACAACGCCTTCCGCCCAGAGACCGTGGTCGAGATGTCCGACGCGTTCACCCGCGCGCGCGAGGACCAGGACGTCGGGGTGATCATCCTGACCGGCGAGGGGCCGGACGCGTTCTGCTCGGGCGGCGACCAGCGCGTCCGGGGCCAGCGCGGCGGTTACGTCACCGGGGCGGACCCGACAAACGCTGGCCGCCACGAGGCGGTTGGCAGGTTCGAGGTCACCGACCTGCACATCCAGATCCGCCGCCTGCCCAAGCCCGTGGTGGCGATGGTGGCCGGCTACGCGGTGGGGGGCGGCCACGTGCTGCACGTGGTCTGCGACCTGACCATCGCGGCCGACAACGCGCGCTTCGGCCAGGCCGGGCCGCGCGTCGGCTCGTTCGACGGCGGCTTCGGCGCCACCGTGCTCTCGCGTCTGGTCGGGCCCAAGAAGGCCAAGGAGATCTGGTTCCTGTGCCGGCAGTACGGCGCCGAGGATGCGCTGCAGATGGGGCTGATCAACACGGTCGTGCCACTCGAGCAGCTCGAGCAGGAGACCGTGAAGTGGTGCCGCGAGATGCTCGTCATGTCCCCGTTCGCCCTGCGCATGCTCAAGGCGAGCTTCAACGCCGACGAGGACGGTTTGGCCGGCATCCAGCAGCTCGCCCACGACGCCAATCTCCTGTTCTACATGAGCGAGGAGGCCCAGGAGGGACGCAACGCCTACCTCGAGAAGCGCAAGCCGGACTTCTCGAAGTTCCCGCGCCGGGCGTGATGTGATGGCCGCGACGAGGGCGGCCACGCGGCCGAGCGGGGTCCGCATCTGGCTGATGGCGGCACGGGTGCGGACGCTGCCCGCTGCGATCGCGCCCGTACTCGTGGGTACCGCGCTGGCCGGCTTCTTCGGCGTGTTCCATCCGCTGCGCTTCCTCGCCGCCCTGATCGGTGCGATGTTCATCCAGATCGGCACCAACCTGTCCAACGACTACTCCGACGCGCGACGCGGCGCGGACACCGAGGACCGCCTCGGGCCGGTTCGGGTCACCGCAGGCGGGCTCGTGCCGCCCCGCCAGGTGCTGATCGCCACGTATCTGACCTTCGGCGTCGCGGTCCTAGCCGGCGTTTACCTGATCATCGTGGCCGGGTGGCAGCTGCTCCTCGTCGGTGCGGCCTCGATCCTCGCCGGCATCCTCTATACCGGCGGTCCGCGGCCATACGGATACGAGGGCCTGGGCGAGGTGTTCGTGTTTCTGTTCTTCGGCATCGTCGCGGTCGCCGGGTCGTACTTCGTCCAGGTCGAGCACCTCGACTGGGAGGCGTTCGCGCTGGCCGTCCCGGTCGGGTTGATCGCCGCCGGGCTGCTCGTGGTCAACAACGTGCGTGACATCGACACCGACCGTCGCGCCGGCAAGCGCACGCTGGCCGTCCGCCTCGGCCGGTCCCGAACCCGCGTCTTGTTCGCGGTGATCGTCTACCTGGCCTACCTGCTGACCCCGGTGACCTGGATCTTCGGCCCGCTGAAGCCGTGGCTGTTCCTCCCCTGGCTGACCGTGCCGTTGGCCGCCCGGATCGTGCGGATCGTGCGCAACCAGACCGACGGCGCCTCGCTCAACGGCGCATTGGCCCAGACCGGCATGCTCCAGCTGACCTTCTGCACGCTGCTGGCTGCGGGCCTGCTCCTCAGCCGGTGAGGCTCGAGATCGAGTTGATCAGGGCGCGCTTGCGCGCGCCGTTTGTCTCCGCTCGCGGATCTCTGGAGGATCGTCCGCTGGTGCTCGTCCGCGCCGAGGACGACGACGGCTTCGTCGGCCTCGGCGAAGCCGCGCCGCTGGCCGACTACCACGGCGTGAACGCCGAGGACGTGCTCGACGCACTCCAGGCAGCCCGGGACATTCTGGCCGGCCCTCCCCACGGCGGCTTGCCCGATGACCGCCTGTCCGAGTGGCGCCGGATGGCCGTCGTCCCAGCCGTGGCGGCGGTCGACATGGCCTTGTGGGACCTCGAGGGCAGACGCAGCGGCGAGCCGCTGTGGCAGCTCTTGGGCGCGCGCGCCGCCCCGCCGGTCGAGGTCAACTACACGATCGCGGCGGCCGATCGCGCCGGCGCCGCTGCCGAGGCGGGTGCCGCTCGGGCTGCAGGCTTCCGCTGCGTCAAGCTCAAGGTTGGGCTTGGCGACGACGCCGGGCGGGTCGCGGCAGTGCGTGCGGTTCTGGGTCCAGAGGTCGCGATCCGACTCGACGCGAACGGCGCCTGGACCGTGGACGAGGCGGTCGCGGCTCTGAGCGTGCTCGCCCCCGCCGGGATCGAACTGTGCGAGGAGGCGGTCCACGGCCTCGAGCAGACGCGCGACGTGGCGGCCGCGGTCCCCGACGTGGCCCTCGCCCTTGACGAAACCGCCTCCGGAGCCGAGGCCCTGGAGGACCAGGTCTGCCAGGCGGTGTGTCTGAAGGTCGCCGCCTTCGGCGGGATCACCGGACTGATCGACGCCGCCCGCCAGGCCCGCGCCGCCGGCTACGAGGTCTACCTGGCCTCCACGTTGGACGGCCCGCTCGGGATCGCGGCGGCGCTGCATGCCGCGGCGGCCATCCGGCCGGATCATCCCTGCGGCCTGTCCACGCTCGGGCTGTTCGCCGACCGCGAGGACCCCCTCCCGCCCCGCGGGGGCCGGATCGAGGTCCCACCCGGCGCCGGCCTGGGCGACGGGATGGCCGACTGGTACCGGCAGATCTGAGCCGGCGGCAACGTGACGGACGTCACGCTTGGAGGGCTTTTTGCTGGGGTACAACCCGCGGGCGGAGAAATTTGGCCCCGGTAGGGCTAAAGGCCGAGGCTGAAATGCCGACGATGATGCCTAATAGAGCCGACCGCTCGACAGGAGAACGAAGATGAGTCCCGAACGCTCCAACGCATACCGCCGGGTGATGAAGACCCTCGAGGACATGGGACCGAGCAAGCTGCTCGACACCGAGCAGCAGCGGGTTCGCTACGCCGCCGACAATCTGATCTTCGCGTCTGACCTGTCCACCGACGTCGAGGCCCTGGAGGGCCTGGAAGACGTCGTGGCTCTGTGCCACGCCCTCATCGAGAGCGGGCGCTGGGAGGAGTTCACCGCGAGCCGTCTGGCCGCGGATGTGCAGGAGTGCGGGCCCACCGCGTCGGTCATCCTCCAGGCCGCCTAGCTTCTTCTTGCTTTCTGAGCGCTGTCCTCATCAGGGCGGCGCTGGCCCGCCCATCCCGTTCGTCCGGGGGGCCCTTCACATGTGCACGCCGATCTGTAGCATTTCCGGATATCGGTCGTTGGGCGGGCTGATCAGGGGAGCACATGACAGAAAGGAATCACGCAGGGGTCACTGACGGCTCCCTGGGGCAGACGGCATGGCGGGTCGCCGTGATCCTGGCCGCCCTATTGGCGTTCTTGATACGGCTGGTGATCATTGCCCACACCCATGGCGGCAACGACCTGGGCACTTACACGTACTTCGCGCGCATTGCCTTGCACGGCGGGAACCCGTTCAACCCGCCGGCGCATGGCCTGTTTGCCGCCAGTTACGCGAACAATCCCCCGATTGAGTTCGCTTCCTTCGCCGGGCTCCTGGCGATACACGACTCGGCGACGACGCTCCGAGTGGTTTTCGCGCTGAGCGACCTCATTGTGCTGATGCTGATTGGCTTCGCCTTTCCGTGGTCACAGCCAAGGCGCGCGGCGCTGCTCGTGTTCTACGGATTCAATCCGTTGGTGCTGCTGTGGTGGACGTACTGGTCTGAGGACAAGACCCTCCTGTTCCTCGCCATTGTGCTGCTCCTGTGGGCCCTGGAACGTGACCGCACCTGGTTCGCGTGGGGCGTTGCCGCAGCGCTCGCCGCGTTCAAGTTCCTCGGTGCGTTCTTTGCCCCAGTGCTTGCGATTCATGAGTTCAGGAGGACGCGCTGGCGAGCCCTGGAGCCCATCGCTGCGTTCGCTCTAGTGGTCCTCGTGAGCAATGCCCCGTGGTTTCCACACAGTCTGGATGCGTTCACGCGGCGCGACGACCGGCTCGCATTCAATCCCCCGATTCACACCAGCCCCACCCTCCTGATCAGCCGGCTCGGGCTCTATGCGCCATTCGAGGCGCAGTTACTACCCGTGCTCGCCGTTCTGTGTGTGGCGGCATTGCTGCTCGTGCGGCGGATCAACGTCCGAGAGGCGGTCGTTTGGTCACTGTTTGTCAGTTACGTGTTCCTGCCCGATGATGACGTCGACCGTCTAATCCTGATCACCCTGCCGTTCCTGCTGATCATCAGCATGTCGGTCTCGGAGTGGGCGGCAGTCTGGATCGCTTCACTTGTGGCCACCGCAGCGAGCGTGATCGCTACGAACGGAGTGCCCCACGCGCTCGCGGCGATAAGCGGACCTCTGCAGAGCGTGTTCTCGCACGAGGGAACCGTCCGAAGCGTGATCTGGACCAACCTGCCGACCGCCCTCGTGATCGCCATCTATTTCGCTCATCGTCGACGTCCGCCCCGGCCCGTCGTCGAGGTCAGCCGCGACGGCATGACCTCGGCGCTGCGCCCGCCGCGCGTGCTGGCGACCAAAGAGCGAAACTCGTAGGCCGACCGGATCCGCGCGTCCGACGACCGTCTCAGGCGGCGATCACGGTCGCCACCGCTTCGGGCGCCTCCAGGTGCACCGCGTGCCCCGCGCCCGGCACGACGATCACCTCGGCATCCGGTAGCGCCGACGCCATCTGAGCGG
>DATIEI010000165.1:0-8599 GCA_035455845.1 Solirubrobacteraceae bacterium | reverse complement strand
GGACGCTTTCGTCAGTCGCGTGGCGGGGTGGGCTCCCCTGTTCGCCGCGCGTCCCGCCGGTGACACCGCGAACGCCGGGGTCCGGTGCGGAGCGGCCAACGATCGGGCGGCCGGGGTTCCATGGCGCCCGGCTCCGGCGTGCGGGTTCCCGTGCGTCAGCCCGTCCACACCGAGCGTGACGCCAACCGTGGCGCTCGCCACGACCGCGACACCAGCCAGGGCGTTCGCGGCCAGTGCGGCGCCGGCGGTCTTGCTCGCGCCGCCGACTGCGAGCCCGGCCATGCCGCTGCCCGTCCCATGGGTCGAGCCGACCCCGGCCACGCGCCACAAGAGGCCGGTGGCGGCCGCCGCCGGCAGCGCCGGAACCAGCGCGCGCAGCTCGCGCTGGCGCGTCGTGATGGCCGCGGCGAACGTGGCGCAGGCGGTGCATTCGCGCAGATGCGCCCGCACGCGGCGACTGCGAAGCAGGCGCCCGTCGGCGTCCGAGATCGTGCGGCGGATCTCATCGCAGGACATCGCTCGCCCCTCCGCGAACTCGAACAGTGACCGGCGCGCTTCGTATATGGCCTGTTTGGCGGCTCCGACCGATGTCTCGAGCGCAAGCGCGATCTCCTCGTGCGAGAGACCGCTCAGCTCGCGCATCACGAGCGCCGAGCGTTGGCGATCGTGCAGCTCGCGCAGATCGTGCAGAAGCAGATCCAACCGGCTTCGATCCGCGACCTGATCCTCGACCGAGGTGGTCTGGAAGTGGGTCGCGTCCGAGAGCTCGACGGTCGGCCGCCGGCGACGGAGGGCCGACACCGCTTCGTTGTGGGCGATGCGGAACAGCCACGGACGGATCGGGGCATTGGGGCCGCCGCGTCTGAGCGCCGCGAAGGCGGCGGTGAAGGTTGACTGCAGCGCATCCTGCGCGTCGGCGTCGTTGCGCAGGATCGACCGGCAATAGCGGTACAGCGCCCGGTAATGGCGCTCGTATACGACCGCGAAGGCCCGCTCGTGGCCGGCTGCGGCCAACCGCACCAGCCGGTCGTCGCCCAGCAAACCGAGTGGAGCGATCCTCGAAGGGACGGTTGTCCTCGCCGCTACTGCCATTTGCTGTTTGGAGACCCACGTTTAGGGATGACGCACATTGAACCCCATCGTCAGGCCTGAACGCGCCAGATCGCTGGATGTCCCGGCGCCGTCTGGGTGGCGCCGGGACATCCAAGCGGCTGCTACGGCGTGACCTTGAACACCTGGCCGGTGAGCTCGCCGACGTACAGCGATTTGCCGTGCACGCCGAGCCCCACGGTCGGAGCGACGAAGCCCTTGACGACCGGCTTGGCGGTTCCGCCGCTGAGCGGCATCGACAGGACCTCACCACCCGGGCCCTTGCCGCCAGCGCCCAGGAACGACGTCATGTACAGCCGCTTGCCGATGATGGCCATGCCCATGATGTCCATGTGCGGCCCGAACTGCTGGAACGGCTTCGTGAAGCCCGCGCACTTGCTGGGCACGATCTGGTTGCAGGCCGGGAAGCCGTAGTTATCGCCCTGCTTGACCCGCAGCACGAAGTCAGGCGGGTTCTTCGCTCCCTTGTCCTGCCCCAGGTCGGACACGAACGGCGAGGAGGACCCCTTCGGGAAGGCCATCTGCCAGGGCTGGCGGATCCCGGTAGCGAACACCTTGAAGGCCTTGCCCTTCGTGTTCATCGACAGGATGTCGTACACGTACGGCGACGTGTTGGACGGGCCGTGATCGTTGCCGTTCAGCAGGCCGACGTCTACGCCCACGTAGAGCCGCCCATTGGCACCGAAGGCGATGCCGTTGAAGCCCTGGAACTTCTTGGGCGCGGTGTAGACCACCTTGCGCCTGGTGAACGTCGTGCCGTTCCATCCGCTCCACTTGAGGATCTGCCACCTCGCGCTGGTCGGCCCGGTGACGAAGCCGCCGCTGACGTACAGGGCGCCCTGATGCCAGGCAAGTCCGGCGACGAACGCCGGCGAACCCGGGATCAGCGTCCCGGTGCCGTTCTTGATCGCGAACACGCCACCGTTGGGCGGCTTCGCGGTCTCGGAGCCGCCGTCACCTTCGAACAGGGTGCCGGCGCCGAATGCAAACGAGGTGGGCGTGTGCAGCCCCGAGGCGACCAGTTGAACCTTGGCTCCTCCCACGCCCTTCGGCGGGGGCGGAGGCCCCGCCGCCGCGCTGGCGGCGCTTGCCACCACGCCGGCGGTCACGACAGATGCGGCGGCCAGCGCCGCAGTCCTTCCACGCATGAGTACTCCTTTCATGACTCCCCACGTGCGCCCCCAATGGCCAAGCGCATGTACGGTAAATAACCTAACAGACAAGCGCCGACCGGCCATCGGCCCGGTCCATGTTAGTTGTGAAAACGGTTAGTGCGCGTTTTCGTCCAGTTTGTGTCCAGCCAGCCCGAGCCGAGCGGCCTCGGCGCCGGCCTCGCCGCGGGTGCGGACATCGAGCTTGCGCAGTACGGCCGAGACGTGGTGATCGACGGTCTTGGGAGACGACCGAGGTCCTGGAGGCGACCGCCAGTCGTCTCGGCCAGATCGAGCAGCCGCGCAGCGGGGGCGGCGGGCTGGAGCGCTATGAACCGGCGCGGGCCGTGGCCCACTCGGTCACTCGGCCGGGGACGCCGACCGTGTCCGGCTCGACCTCGACGATCGCATCGGCCGGGATGTCCGCGCGCCTCGCAGCGGACATGATCGCCTCGGCCGTCGGAGCTTCATACAGGCAGTAGGTACGGCGCCGATCTGCGCTCAGGAACGAGAACAGCCAGCGCACGCCCTCGTCGGCGTTGACCTCCTCGATCAGCTTGACGTCATCGTCGGTGAGCTCGAGCTGCTCGGCGAATGTGCGCTCGATCACGTACAGCGGCATGGCGTTTCGATCCTATCTGGGGGTTTGGGTGCCAACAAGAGCATTGCGGTGCGCGTAGGAGGCGGCCTCGGTGCGGTTCGCACATCCGGTCTTACGCAAGATGCTGCGGATGTGGTTGGCCGCGGTGTGCTCGCTGATGAACAGCTCGAGACCGATCTGCCGGTTGCTGAGCCCCCGCGCCACCAGCTGGAGGATCTGGACCTCCCGGGCGGACAGCTGATCCGGAGGCGCGGCGTGGGTGGGTGCGGCGCCGATCGCTCTGATCCGGTGTCGGAGCGCCCTCATTCCCGTGGAAGTTGCGAGCCGGTCGGCTTCGTCCAGAAGCGCGGGCGCTCCATTGCGCTCGTCACGGCGGGCGGCCAACAGCATCCGCGCGTATTCGTAGTGGGTGTGCGCGAGCCAGGTGGTGGCTTCCATGCGCCGGTTCAGAGCGATGGCCCGCTCGAAGTGCTCCTCGGCACGATCCCATTCGCCGAGCGTCGCGGCCAGCATGCCGAGGTACCGGTCGGCCGCGCCGTAGCACGCCACGAGCTGTCCGATCATCACGTTGGAGTCCGTGAGCCCTGCGAGCTCGGGATAGACGAGCCCCGCGATCACCTCATCGCCGAGCGACGAGCACGCATCGGTCAGGTAGGTGAGCGAGGCGAGCCAGAGCGATTGGCGCATCGGCTCGAGACCCTCCGCGGCGACACGCGACAGCTCGCGCCTCGCCTCGGTTTCCATCCCCAGCTCGGCCAGGAGAGCGGCCAGGCCGGGACGCCACGGACCACTGTCGCGGTCTCCGGCGGCGAGGATCCGGATCACCGGCGCAAGGTCGGTGAGCCGGCCCTGTTCGCGGCGCAGGCTGAACATCTGGATCCCGAACGTTCCCGTGGCGTCGCGCCCCGTGAGCAGCCGTCCGGCCTCCTCCGAACGGCACATCATCGTCTCGGCCGCCTCGAGCCGGCCGTCCGCGAGGGCAATCGCCGCGCCGTACTGCTCGGCCACGTGAAGCATGAACGGCTGTCGGGTCGCCTGCGCGATTTCACGGAGGGCCGAAACCTCCCGGCGCGCGGATCGGATGTCGGCCAGCGCCACGAACGTCGGCACGCGCCAGACGATCGCCTCGGCTTGGATCTCGGTGTTCCCGAGCTGTTCTCCGATCTCCTTGGCCTCGGTCAGCATCTCGAGGATCTCTCCATCCGAGGTGGTCCCGCGCGCCCAGTAGGAGTGTGTGAGCACGGTCGCAAGGCCGAGCGGATCGTCGATGCGGCGGGCGAGCCGGATCGCGTTTCCCCGCACGATCGCGCCGCGCGTGTGATGCCCCTCATGGTCGAGGGCGCGAGCCAGGCCACTGAGCAGGGCGAGGCGGAGCTGCGGGTGACGGTCGCCCAGGGTCGTGATCGCCTCCTCCAGCGGCTCGATCGCCTCCCGTTCGACGATGGCCGGGCGCCAGCACGCGTCCTCGTAACCGATCGCGGACCGCGCGAGCAGCTCGGGGTCATCGATCGTACGCGCGATCTCGCCCGCCGCGGCGAACGCTTCCATCGCCTCCGCCGCCTTCCCGCCCAGGTGCTTGGCCGTGCCGAGCTCGAGCAGCGCCTCGGCTCGCTGCCGGTCGGTCTCGATCCCGAGCTCGAGCGCGACGCGCAGCAGCTCGGCCGCCTCGTCGAAGGCCAGGGCAGCGATTGCCGCGTGGGCGGCGAGCAGGTTGTACTCGACCGCCTTCTCCGACCCGCAGAGCGGTGCGGCCTCGGCGAAGTGATGGGCGAGGTCCGCGAGGGTTCGCGCGGAGCGTTCGGGCAGGGCTTCGCGCGCCTCGCCGACCCGGAGGTGCAGCTGGGCCTTACGGGCGGCGGTCAGCCGGTCGTACACGGCTCTGCGCACGAGTTCGTGCGTGAACCGGTACATGAGCCGCCGGCCGGGCAGCTCCTCGACCATCGCGCCGCGGATGGCCTCGTCGAGTGCAGTCACGAACTCCTCCTCGCCGAGCCCTGACCCGCGCCTGACCACCTCAAGCTCGAACTCGGCGCCGGCGGTCGCGGCGAGCTCGAGGAGCGCCGTGGTCGGCGGCGCCAGCCGTGCGAGCCGCTCGCCCGCGACCTCGCGAACGCTCTCGGGCGTGCCCAGACCGGCGAGTGGACGCGTCAGCGTAACCGCGCCGTCGGCGAGAACGACGGCGCCCGTCTCGAGCAGGGCCCGCCACAGCTCGCAGACCAGGAACGCATTTCCGCCGGTCAGCTCGCTGATCGTCCTGGTCACCTCGGCGAGCTGGTCGTCGACCCGAGCCTCCACGGCTCGGGTGACCAGCTCGCTCACCTCGTCGGGCGAGAGGGCGCTCAAGCGCAGCCGCACCACGTCATCGGAGCGGCGCAGGTCGGCCAGGGTCTGCGAGAGCAGATCGGGAAGGTCCCTTTCGGCGTCGCGGAAGCTCGCGAAGACCAAGACGCGGCCGCTCCACGGCGCGCGCGCCAGGTGACGAAGCAACAGCAGGGTGGGTGCGTCCGCCCAGTGGACATCCTCGAGCACGATCAACAGCGATCGCCGCTCGCCGACCCCGGCCAACAGGTCGGTGACCGCGGCGTGCAGTCGGTGACGCTCGGTGTCCGGATCGGCCTTGACGGGTGGGGCGAGCTCGCCGAGGTGGTCGCTCAGATCGGGGAGGAGCCTGGTGAGCTCGCCGGCGCCGCTGCCCAGGATCGATCTGAGCTCGGCTGGGGCGATGACCCGCACGAGCTGGTCGAGTGCCGGGACGAAAGGTCCGTAGGGCGTATGAACGACCGCGTCGCATTCTCCGAACAGCACGAGTGCCCCGGCACGAGTGGCCTCGGCCGCGAACTCGCGGGCGAGCCGGCTCTTGCCCGCCCCGGATTCTCCGCCCAGCAGCACGAGGCGGCGGCCCTCTCCCTCGGCGCGGGGCAGCAGCGTTCGGAGCACGCCCAACTCGGCCGCTCGCCCGACGAACGGGAACGGCGCTGAGATCCGGAGAGAGGCCGGAAGGTGATCCACGACGGTGCCCCGGCCCCCACGATAGTCAGATCTGATCAGTCATGCAACGCCGTGGTCGGGCCGAGGGCGGGCAAATTGGGTCAGGCTCGGTCATGACGGCGGCGCGGTGTGGACCTAGTGTCGACGGCGCAAACGGGACCTCGAGACGAAAGAGAAGGGGCTATGACCACGATCGACACATCGGCCGACGCGGCGCGCGACGAGCTGAGCAACTTCCAAGGGCAGCTGATCGGACCCGATGACTCCGAATACGGCGAGGCCCGCGCGGTCTTCAACGCGATGATCGATCGGCGTCCGGCGCTGATCGCGCGTTGCGCCGGACAGGCAGACATCGCCGCGGCGATTCGCTTCGCGCGAGATCACGAGATGCCGCTCGCCGTACGAGGTGGTGCACACAACGGTGCCGGGCTTGGCACATGCGACGGCGGCGTGGTGATCGACCTCTCGCTGCTCAGGCAGGTCGACGTGGATCCTGAGGGCCGGACGGTCCGGGTCGGCGGCGGCTGCACGTGGGCCGAGGTCGACCGGGCCACCGGGGAGCACGGGCTGGCCACGCCGAGCGGGATCATTTCGACCACCGGGGTGGGTGGCCTGACCCTCGGGGGCGGGATCGGCCACCTCACCCGCAAGTACGGGCTGACCGTCGACAACCTGCTGGAGGCCGAGGTCGTGCTCGCCGACGGGCAGGTCGTGCGCACCAACAGCGGTGAGTATCCCGATCTGTTCTGGGCGATCCGTGGCGGCGGTGGCAACTTCGGCGTGGTCACCTCGTTCAAATTCCGGCTGCACGATGCCGGCACGGTCATCGGCGGTCCGACCTTCTGGGCGGCCGAGGACGCGGTCGAGGTGCTCTCGGCCTACCGCGAGTTCCTCCCGTCCGCCCCGCGCGAGCTCAACGGCTTCTTCGCCTTCACGGTCGTGCCGCCCGCTCCGCCGTTTCCCGAGGCGATCCACCTGCGCAACGTGTGCGGGGTGGTCTGGTGCTACCTCGGGTCTGAGGAGGGCGCGGCCAAGGCCATGGCACCGCTCATGTCTTCGTTGCCCGAGCCGCTCCTGCACGGGCCGCATCCGCTTCCCCACGCGATGCTCCAGGGCGCGTTCGACGCGCTCTACCCAGCTGGCCACCAGTGGTACTGGCGCGCGGATTTCGTCAACGAGATCCCGGACGAGGCGGTAAACGTCCACGCCCGCTACGGATCGGAACCGCCGACGATGCAGTCGACCATGCACATGTACCCGATCGACGGCGCGGCCCACGATTTCGGCTCGGCCGACACCCCGTGGAGCTACCGCGATGCCAACTGGGCGTCGGTGTTCGTCGGGGTCGACCCGGACCCGGCCAACGCCGAGGCAGTCCGGAAGTGGGCCGTCGACTACCACGAGGCCCTGCATCCGTACTCAGCCGGTGGCGCCTACGTGAACATGATGATGGACGAGGGTCAGGAGCGGGTGCGCGCCAGCTACCGCGACAACTACGAGCGGCTGGCTCGGATCAAGCGCGCCTACGACCCGGACAACGTATTCCGCGTCAATCAGAACATCAGGCCCGCGGAGGATTGATCGCCGCCGTGGCTTAGGATCGCCAGGGCGTCTTCGATGCCGCCAACCGGGTCCGTGACCGGGTAAAGCGCCTGAACGATCGTGCGGTTCCGCCGCTCGATGATCAGGGTCAGGCGCTTGAGCCGGTCGACGCCCGCCGCCCGGAACGTGGGCAGGCGCAGCGCCGTGGCGAGCAGGAGGTCCTGGTCGGAGATCAGCATGAACGGGATCTGGAGGTGGGCCACGAACGCGGCGAGTTGGTCCGGGCGCTGGGTGCTCACGCCGTGCACGGTCGCGCCGAGCGCCGTGAACTCGTGGAGCCGGTCGCGGAAGGTCGTCGCCTCGAGCGTGCAGCCCGCTGCGCCCGGGATCCCGTCCCATCCCGGAGGGTTTGTGCCGGCTCCCGCGACCCAGGCGCCCGGGAAGCAATAAAGAACCGTCCAACGCGGCCCGGTGGTGGTTTCCTCGCTGCCGTCGACCGGGTCGATTTCCGGTCGCTGCGCGGATGCGAGCGTGAGGCGAGGGATCTGCTGGCCGGCGAGCTTGTGCATCCGCCGCGCCTCGAGCGAATCGCTCGCACCGGTGGCGGTTACCGATCCGTCTCCGAGCACATGCTGCTGGCCCCAGTTCTGCAGAGCGATCAGCACGGGCAGCAGGCCTCGGCCTTTCTCGGTAAGCAGGTAGTCGGAGCGGGGCGGGTGCTCGCTGTAGCGCGAGCGGCGCACGAGCCCGTGCTCGACGAGCGCGTTCAGGCGCTCGGTCAGGACCTTCCGGCTCACGCCGAGGGTATCCGCGAGCTCGCCGAACCGGGTTACGCCTCCCGCCAGTTCACGCACGACGAGCAGGGTCCACCAGTCGCCGACCACGCCGAGCGCCTGAGCGATCGCGCAGTCGCTGTCTGCGGCGTCATGAAGCCTCATGCCGTCCCGGAGTGTAGTGTGTTTCTAATGGGAACTCACTCGCCTGCGGCAGAGCACGTCGGCGGGGGGCATGCGAGTGGCACCTTCTGGCGTTACTGGAGCGGATCGACGATCAGCAGCCTGGGAAGCGCGGTCACAACGGTCGCCCTGCCGCTCACCGCGGTAACGGTGGTTCACGCCTCCACGTTCGCGGTCGCGGTGATTACGACGGCCGGTCAGCTGCCATGGCTCGTGCTCGGGCTGCCTGCCGGGGTGCTGGTCGCGCGGCT
>DATIEI010000164.1:0-10558 GCA_035455845.1 Solirubrobacteraceae bacterium | reverse complement strand
ACCTCGTAGTTGAAGGCCGGGTCGTAGGCGCGCACGTTGGGCACGACCGAGAACAGGACGTGGCTGTGGCCGTCCTCGTGCTGGAGCCCCTCGCCGTTCAGGGTGGTCCGCCCGGCGGTGCCGCCCAGCATGAAGCCCCGGGTGCGGCTGTCGCCGGCGGCCCAGACCAGGTCGCCCACCCGCTGGTAGCCGAACATCGAGTAGTAGATGTAGAACGGGATCATCGGAACCCCGTGGACGCTGTACGACGTGCCGGCCGCGATGAACGACGAGATCGATCCGGCCTCGGTGATCCCCTCCTCGAGGATCTGCCCGTGCTCGTCCTCCTTGTAGAACATCAGCTGCTCTGAGTCCTGCGGTTGGTAGCGCTGCCCGAAGGGCGAGTAGATCCCGACCTGCCGAAAGAGCCCTTCCATCCCGAACGTCCGGGATTCGTCGGGCACGATCGGAACGATGTGCTTGCCGATCTGCTTGTCACGCAGCAGCGCCGCCAGCACGCGCACGAACGCCATCGTGGTGGAGATCTCCCGCTCCCCGGTGCCCTCGAGCTGACCCTTGAACGTCTCGAGAGGCGGCGCCTCGAGGGGCTCGGCCTTTGGCCGCCGCACCGGGAGACTGCCGCCGAGCGCGGCGCGGGACTCGCTCAGGAACTGCATCTCGGGCGAGTCGTCAGGCGGCTTGTAGTACTCGGCGGCGCGGACCTGCTCGTCCGACAGCGGCAGCTCGAACCGGTCGCGGAAGGCCAGCAGCGCGTCCTCGGTCATCTTCTTGGCCTGGTGGGTGATCATCTGGCCCTCGCCCGAGACGCCCATGCCGTAGCCCTTGATCGTCTTGGCCAGGATCACCGTGGGCTGCCCGGTGTGGCGGACCGCTTCGTGATACGCGGCGTACACCTTCTGCTGGTCCAGTCCACCGCGGTTGAGCAGCCAGATCTCCTCATCGGACATGTGCGACACGCGGTCGAGCAGCACCGGGTCCTTGCCGAAGAAGTGCTCGCGCACGTACGCGCCGTCGCGTGACTTGTAGGTCTGATACTCGCCGTCGACGCACTCCTCCATGACCTTGACCAGCCGGCCGTCGTGATCCTCGGCCAGGAGCGGATCCCAGCGCGAGCCCCAAATCACCTTGATCACGTTCCAGCCCGCGCCGCGGAAGTCGGCCTCGAGCTCCTGGATGATCTTGCCGTTGCCTCTCACCGGCCCGTCGAGCCGCTGCAGGTTGCAGTTGACGACCCAGATCAGGTTGTCGAGATGCTCGCGGCCGGCCATCCCGATCGACCCCATCGTCTCGGGCTCGTCGACCTCGCCGTCGCCGATGAACGCCCATACCTTGCGGCCGTCGGTCTCGGACATCCCCCGCGCGGCGAGGTATTTCATGAAGCGCGCCTGGTAGATCGAGGTGATCGCGCCGATCCCGAGCGACACCGTGGGGAACTGCCAGAACTCCGGCATCAGCCACGGGTGCGGATATGAGCTCAGGCCGCCGGGCCGCGAGACCTCCTGGCGGAAGCCGTCGAGCTGCTCCTCGGAAAGCCGCCCCTCCATGTACGCCCGGGCGTAGTTGCCCGGCGAGGAGTGTCCCTGGAAGTACACGAGATCGCCGCCGTGGTCGCCCGACGGGGCGTGCCAGAAGTGGTTGAACCCCACCTCGTACAGCGTGGCCAACGACTGGAAGCTCGCAATGTGTCCGCCGAGCTCGGACGACAGCTTGTTGGCACGAACGACCATCGCCATCGCGTTCCAGCGAACGATCGAACGCAGGCGTCGCTCCAGCAATGGATCGCCCGGCAGCTTCGCCTCACGTGACGCGGGAATCGTGTTCACATAAGGCGTCGTGATGCTGGCGATCGGACCGCTGCCGGCCAGCTGAGCGCGCTGCACCGCGCGCGCGAGAATCTGCCGGGCGCGATCTGGCCCGTCGTGCTCGACGACCGCGTCGACCGCCTCGAGCCACTCGGTGGTCTCGGTGGCGTCGATGTCGGCGCCGGCGCCGTTTGAGCTTGCGGTCTGGAGCGAGTCGGTCATGCGAACAAGTGTGACTGGGGCACGCAACCCCAAATTTCAATATACCCCGGGGCATCTCACTCAGTTCGCACGGGCGGGACGATTTCCCCTACGGTTGGGGGGTGCCGCTGAGAGAACTCGATGGGGTGGTCGGCGCGCCTTGGGCGCGGCCGCTCGCCGGGGCGCTCGATCAGATCGTGGTTGAGTCCGACGTGCTTGCCGACAACCCGCTCGGCGACCCGGCACGCCGGCCGCTGTACGTGTATCGGCCCCCCGGGGTGGACGTCGACCATCCGCGGCCGCTCCCGACCGTCTACATCATCCAGGGGTTCACCGGCCAGCTCGACATGTGGCTCTCGCGCTCGGCGTTCGAGCCCACGATGATCGAGCGCGTCGACGCGATGTTCGCCGCGCGCGCCTGTCCCGACGCGATCCTTGTGTTCGTGGACGCGTGGACCTCCCGGGGCGGCTCGCAGTTCATCAACTCGGCCTCGATCGGGCGCTACCTCGACTATCTGTGCGACGAGGTGGTGGCGTTCGTTGACGGGCGTTACCCGACGATCTCGGGCCGCGACCACCGGGGTCTGGCCGGGAAGTCCTCGGGCGGTTACGGCGCGATGGTCGTGCCGATGCTCCGGCCCGACGTGTTTGGGGCGCTCGCCTCGCACGCCGGCGACGCGCTGTTTGAATGCTGCTACCAGCCCGAGTTCCGCAACGCGGCGCGGTCGCTGCGCGACGACTTCGAAGGGTCCTACGAGGTGTTCTTCGAACGGCTCGCTGCCGCCGACCACTTCGAGTACTCGCGACATGGTGTGCTGTTCGAGACCTACGGCTACGCGTGCGCGTACTCGCCGGACCTGAACCGGCCTGGTGCCGCCCTGCTGCCGTTCGATACATCGACGGGCCGCCTGAACGACGACATATGGGCGCTGTGGCTCGAGCACGACCCGGTGCGCATGGCCCACCACCATGCCGACGCCCTGCGTAGCATGCACCGGATCTACCTCGACGCCGGCAAGGGCGACGAGTATTACCTCGATCTCGGCGCGCAGGCGTTCGCGCGCGAGCTCTCGAAGATCGGTGCCGCTCACACGCTCGAGCTGTTCGACGGCAAGCACGGCGGAATCACGTATCGGTACCCAGGCGCGATCCGCGAGCTGGTGACCGCGCTCCAGGCATGACCGCGACCGCCGATCAGGACCTCGCCTTCGCCGGGCCGGCCGCGTTGGCCAAGCTCGTGCGCGAGCGAGAGGTGAAGCCCCGGGAGCTGGTCGAGCTCTGCCTGAGCCGCATCGAGGCAATCGATCCGAAGTTGAACGCATTCCGCGTGACACTCGCCGAGGAGGCCCTGGCGCAAGCCGAGGCGGTCGGGTCGGACCAATCTGACGGACCACTGGCCGGGGTCCCGATCGCGATCAAGGACGACATGCCTGTCCGCGGGCAGTCGGTGACCCGTGGCTCGCGCTCCTACGGACCTGCGGAACCAGCGGACGGTGAGGTCGTCCGCCGCCTGCGCGCCGCCGGCGCGATCCCGATCGGGATCACCAACGTCCCGGAGCTGATGATCTTCCCGTGGACGGCCACCGCGGCCAACGGCGTGACCCGCAACCCGTGGAACCCGGAGCGAACGCCCGGCGGGTCCTCGGGCGGCTCGGCTGCGGCAGTGGCGTCCGGAATGGTTCCGTGCGCCACCGGCTCGGACGGCGGCGGCTCGATCCGGATCCCCGCCGCCTGCTGCGGCCTGGTCGGGATGAAGCCGACCCGTGGGCGGGTGTCCTCTCAACCCGCGAGGGAGGGATGGCTGGGCTTGAGCGTCTACAGCGGGCTGGCGCGGACGGTGGCCGACAGCGCCCTGCTCCTGGACGTGCTGCACGGCGCCCTTCCCGAGGACATCTACCAGGCGCCCCCGTTTGCCGGCAACTACGTCCAGGCCTCCGCCACCCCACCGGGGCGGCTGCGCATCGCAACCTCTCGCAAGCTCCCGCCGGGCTTCCTGGCTCGGCTGTCGGCCGATCAGCGCGGCGCCTGGGAGCGGACGGCGGCGTTGCTCGCCGAGCTCGGCCACGAGGTGGTCGAACGGGATCCTTCCTACGGTCTGGCCGGCATCGAGTTCACTCAGATGTGGATGCGGGGGATCTACGAGGAGTCGCGCCAGGTTCCGGACCACTCCCAGATCGAGGGCTCGACCCGCCAGCTGATCGCCGCGGGAAGGCGGCTGGTACCCGATCGCCGACGCGAGCGGCTGCTGGCGGCGCGGGCAACTCGGACCGCGCGCGTGCTCGAGCTCTGGCAGGAAGTCGACGTGCTGCTCATGCCGGTGCTCGCCACGACCGCAATCCGGGCCGAGGGGGGCTACGGCAAGCCCGCCCCGCTGGCCATGGATCGCGCGGCGCGGTTCATGCCGTTCAACCCCCTGTTCAATCTGACCGGGCAGCCGTCGATCGCGCTGCCGGCCGGGTTCGGTGCTGACGGGCTGCCGTTGAGCGTGCAGCTGGCCGGCCGGCCGGGATCCGAGGACCTCCTGTATTCGCTGGCCGGGCAGATCGAGGCGGCCCGGCCCTGGGCGCAGCACAGGCCGGCGCCCGAGCGCGCGGCCGCTAGCCGTCAGGCGAGCTGAACAGCTCCTTGGAGAGCTCAAGGAATTCGGCGGCGGCCGGGGCGAGCCGGCGACCCTCCCGGCAGGCCAGCGTGATGTCGCGTCGCAGCGGCGGGTCGGTGAGGATTGCTACAGCCACCTCGGTCCCGGGACGCTCGGCATCGGAGCGGGGGAGGATCGCGACCCCCATGTCGCGGGCGACCAGGCGCTTGATCCGCTCGCTCTCGTTGGACTCGAGCTTGATCTGGGGCTCGAAGCCGGCATGGTTCGCCGCGAAGATCAGGAGCTCGCGCAGCCGGGCTCCCTCGCGATAGCTGATGAAGTGCTCTCCGGCCAGCTCGGCCATGCGCAGCATGCCCTGCCCGGCCAGCCGGTGAGTGACCGGCAGGACGACCACCAGCTCCTCGGACACGAGCTGCTGCAGGCCGAGCCCATGGCTCTCCATCCGGTCGGTCACCGACAGGAAAGCCAGGTCGAGCACGTCGTCGCGGAGCATCTCGGCCAGCTCCTCGCTCGACTGCTCGCGGACGGTCAGCTCCACGCCTGGATGGCGCTCGTGGAACACGGCCAGCGCGAGCGATACATCAACCGGACCCATCGTGTGCATGGTCCCGACCATCACGTGGCCGGTGCGCACTCCGGCAAGTGCCTGCATCTCCGCGTTGGCCGCGTCGAGCTCGGACAGGATCCGCCGGGCGCGAGCCACCAGGGTCTGCCCGGCCTCGGTCACGGTCACCCGTCGCGTCGTGCGCTCCACCAGGGCGAGGCCGACCTCGTGCTCGAGGCGGCGGATCTGCTGCGAGAGGGCGGGCTGGGCGATGTGCTCCCGGGCGGCGGCGCGCGTGAAATGCTGCTCGTCGGCTAGGGCCACGAGGTAACGGAGCTGCCGAAGTTCCATAAGCGAAGCCTATAGGTAGCTTCGAATCTTCGTCTTTGACATATCAAAGCCGCGCCGCCATCATGACGGCACACCCTCTCCTCCCTCAGAGCGCGTCCCGCCGGTTCCAGCAAGTCTGTTCCGCTGAACCCGGGGCGCGTCTCTCTTTAAACCGCGGTCAGCCGATCAGGGAGGCGAGCTCGCCCAGGCGCGCGACCTGATCGACCTCGGGCTCCACGAACTGGTTGCACATCACCCGGCTGACACCGGCCTCCCGGATCTGCCCGAGCTGCTCGGCAGCTTGCTCGAGCGTTCCCACGATCCAGCCCTGAGGCGGGTCGCCGAGGAAGTCACTTGCGTCGCGACCGGTCGCGTCGGCCACGCGCCGGGCCCGCGCCTCGACCTCGGCGCGGTCGGCGCCGAGCGCGACTCCGAGCATGACCGAGAACGGGATCGGCTCACGGCCGGCGCGCTCACACGCCGCGTCGATGCTGGCCTTACGCTGCCGGATCTGCTCGAGCGAGGCAAACGCGGTGTTGTACTCATCGGCGAATCGGGTGGCCAGGGCAGCGCTGCGTGGGCCGGCGTTGCCGCCCATGATCAGCGGCGGATGAGGTCGCTGCACGGGCTTTGGCTGGGCGTTCAGCCCCGACAGCGTGTAGTGCTTGCCGCTGAACGAGAACTCATCCTCGCCCCAGGTTCCCATCAGGATCTCGAGTTGCTCCTCGAGCACGTCCAAACGGGTGCTGGTCGCCAGGAACGGGAACCCATGGGCTTCGTGCTCGCGCTCGTGCCAGCCGGCGCCGATCCCGAGGTCGATCCGTCCGCCCGAGACGTGGTCGGCGGTGACCACGAGCTTGGCCAGGATCGAGGGGTGGCGGAAGCTCGTGGGGCTCACGAGCGTCCCGAGCCGAAGGCTGGTGGTCAACCCCGACAGGGCGATGACAGTGCCCCAGGCGTCGAGCGAGCCTCGCTGCGGGTGCTGGCCGTCGAGGTTCTGGTAGTGGTCCGAGCGAAACAGGGAACGGATTCCGTGTTGCTCACAGGCCTCGGCCAGGGCGCGCCACTGAGGCCACGTGACGCCCTCCTGGCCTTCGATCATCAGGCAAAGGTCCAAGCTGAGCGCTCCTTGGTAGAAGGGGTCGCGATCGTATTCCTTCCGCGGCGGAGGGATCACCCCCGCGGCGTTGCTCGTGCTCCGCGCGCTCAGCTGACAAGATGGCCGCCGCGATGTCCGACATCCTCATCTGGGGCGACACCATCCGCCACGCTGAGCTTCGGCACGAGATCCCGCTCGACGTCCCCGATCCGTTCCTGTACCTCGAGGTTGGCGGCGGACGCCACGCTGTCGTGTCCTCGCTCGAATGCGCTCGAATCGCCGCGCTGGACGGGGGCGTCGAGGTCCACCCGTTCGAGGAGTACGGCCATGACGAGCTGATGAACGCAGGAGTCGACCGGTCGCAGGCAGCGCTCGAGGTGATGTCGCGGGCGTGCCGGTCGCTCGGGCTAGCGCATGGCAGCGTCCCGGCCGAGTTCCCGATCGAGCTGGCCGACCGCCTGCGTGGCGACGGGATCGAACTGGCGGTCGACCGCGGGCTGTTCGAGGCGCGGCGCCGGATCAAGAGCCAAGCCGAGCTGGCCGGCATCCGCCGGGCCCAGGCGGCCGCCGAGGCAGGCATGCGCGCCGCTGCGGAGCTGCTCCGTCAGGCCTCGCCGAACGGTGACGGCTTGCTGGCCGGCGGCGAGCCGTTGACCTGCGAGCGGCTCAAGGCCGTGATCCGGCAAGCCGTGGACCGCGCCGGCGCCAGTCCCGGCGAAACCTTGATCGTCTCCCATGGGGCGCAAACCGCCTCCGGACACGAGGCGGGGTCCGGCCCGATCCAGCCGGGCGAGCCCGTGGTCATCGATCTGTGGCCGCGCGATCCCGAGTCGGCCTGCTTTGCCGATATGACCCGGACGTTCGTGGTCGGCGATGCGCCGGCGGAGCTGCGCCGATATCACGAGCTCACGCGTGAGTCGCTGGCTCGCGCGCTCGCGGCCGTCCGGCCCGGCGCCGCGGGACGCGAGGTGCACCGCATCTCGTGCGCGCCCTACGAAGAGGCCGGGCTGCCGACCCAGCTCACCAAGCAGCCGGGACAGGTGCTCGAGGAGGGCTTCTTCCATGCGCTCGGGCACGGTGTGGGGCTCGAGGTGCACGAGGCGCCGGCCCTGGGGCGCGGGCCGGATCAGCTGGTCGCCGGCGACGTGATCACGCTCGAGCCGGGCTGCTATCGACCGGGCTTCGGCGGGTGCCGCCTGGAGGATCTGGTCCTGGTGACCGGGGACGGGGCGGAGGTCTTGACCGACTTCCCATACGACCTGGAGCCTTGATGTGACGCGCCCCCGCGGGACGCGAGTCCGCTGTCGGGGCGAGGTCGGCCAGAGTTCACGCCGTAGCGTTCCTCCACGCGCTTTGCGTGGGTTTGCCTGCCTGTCTCGGATCGCCCCGACCGGCGGCCCCGCAACCGGTCCTACGGTTGCTCTTGCACCAGAGAACGGTTTCTCGTACGGGCTTCTTGCGGCGCGGTTGGGTCAGACGCTCGCCACCGCCACGAGACGCGCCGGAACAAGCCGGATCACGGTCCGGCTCAGGACGCACCGGCTCGCGACTACGCCGTGCTCTGGCGTTCTGCGGACAAGATCGTCTACTCGCACACGCTGGAGGGAGGGTCGAGCGCCCGGACGCGGATCGAGCGCGAGTTCGATCCCGACGCGATCCGCGTCCTCAAGCGGGCGGCCGTAGCGGACATCAGCATCGGCGCCGACGATGATCGGGCAGAGCAGCAGGTGGAGTTCGTCGACCAGGCCCGCGGCCAGCGCCTGGCCGGCGAGCTCTGAGCCGCGGCGGCAAGCCCGCCCTACCCGATCACCTCCGGGCTGATCTCCAGGTGATCGGCGAGCGATGCTTCCATGGCGGCGTGGTGTATGTGGGCTATCGCGTCGCGGTGCCCACGGCCGCCGCGCCGAGGGTTGTCGCAATCGAGGATGAGGCTCGGTCACAAGCGGACGGAGCCCCGTGCTGAGACAGGTCGCGGAGGGTGTACTCATCCACCAGAGCGACTTCATCCAGACCAACGCCGTTGTCGTGCACGGCCGCGCCGGCGTGTTGCTCATCGACCCCGGGCGGGCAGAGCGCCGGTCGCCGTCGCTTGAGGGGACTGCGGAAGCCGGGCTTAGCCTGATCTCTGTCGAGCAGCCCGGCGGCCGGCCGTTGACCCGCGCCAATCGTCAGCAACTCGTCGATCAACGCCAGCACTTCCGCGTGCGTCTTGTCGTCGTGCTGCGGGATCGCGCAAACAGCGTGGCTCCCGACGAGATCGGCTGGCGGAGTTTGGACCAATGCCACGAGCCGGGCCGGGAGCAGGCGCTGTAGCCAGCGGCTCCGATGGAGCTCGCGCGCGTACGCGCTCAGGCGCTCGGCGCGGGCATCCTCCACGTCCTGCGAGCCACGGCTGCCGATCACCTTGGCGGCGTAGGCGTACAGGTCCTGGCGGCGGCGGTCGTCGATCCGATCGTTGTAGGCCCTGAGGAGCGAGCCGATCACCGGGCACACCGACTGTGGGTGATCGTTGAACGGCTCGCCCGCCAACATCGAGGCGAGCTCCATCACGCACGCACCGTCCTCTGGTGACGCGTGCTTTCCCTTGCTGAGCGCGATCGTCTGATAGCTCACCGGTGCCATGGGCGTCTTCCTCTCTTCAGGCTGAGACCGTGGCTGAAGTGTGGCGCGGCGACGCACAAATGTGAACGAGTTGTGAAAATACGCTGCGGTGGACTGGTCGATCGTTCATTCGCTCAACGGATTCCTGTACCGCAACGATCCGATCGAAGATCCGCTACTGGCCTACGTGAACGCGGCGGAGGCGCTGTACCTCCTCCTCCTCGTGGCCCTGTTCCTCTTTGCCCGCCACGAGCGCTTCGCTCCCGTGCGCCGCGCCGCGGTCGCCGCCGGGCTGAGCGCCGGACTCGGACTGCTCACGGTCAAGATCATCACCGAGTTCTACGATCGCGCCCGCCCCTTCGTCGCCCATCCCGGCGCGGTCCACCTGTTCGCCCGACACGCAGCCGACGCCAGCTTCCCCAGCGATCACGCGACCGCCTCAATGGCCATCGCGGTGGCGTTCCTCATGCGCAGGCGGTTCTTTTGGGGGGTGCTGACGATCGTCTTTGCCGCGATTCTGGACTTCGGCCGGGTTGCGGCCGGATTCCACTACCCGACCGACGTGCTCGCCGGCGCCGCGATCGGCGCTCTGGCGGCGCTCCTGCTGTGGGCACCGCCGCTGCGCAGACGAATTGACGCGCTGTCTGACTTCATCGGCGGGTGGTGGGATCGGATCGTCGACGCGGTGCTCAAACGCGTTCTGCCTGCAAGGATGGCGCACCCGCGCTGACGTCCCAGGGGGACGTCGCACCAGTCGGTCCTGGTCGCCCCGGAACTTGCCGGGCCCGGCTTCGCTCCCGAACCCCGGGACCTGCGACCTGAGCGTCCATGGTCCGAACGGATTCGTCCGCCACTTCGCAGGCTCTCCCGTCACCGTGACGCGAATCGAGGCGGAGACGGACAACCGGTCCGGCGTGAGCCGGGCTGGGACTCTCCGGCGGTCGGGGCTCCGGCGACCGCGACCGCAACCGGCGGCAGATCCCCCTCGACATCGCCGATGCCTATGGCCCCGACCGGACGTCAATGTGCAGGGCACGAAGGTGATCACGATCGACACCCGCCATTCCGGCGGCTGGTGCGACATCGCGCTCAGCACGCCAAGCGACCTCGAGCTCCAGCTACCAACTCGCGGGTCAGCTGAGCGAGTTGACTTCGACCCCGCGGGCGGGCGGTTCGCCGCCGACACGGGATTTCTACCCGGGCTGCTACCCGGGCTGCTACCCGGGCTGCGAGGCGTCGGTGAACTCGCGGAACAGTCCGGTGACCACGAACACGGTCTGCTCGGCGATGTCCACCGTGTTGTCGCCGATTCGCTCCAGGCAGCGAGCGACCAGGATCATGAACATCGCCCACTCGCGCATGTCGAGGTTGTCGCCGACCTC
>DATIEI010000163.1:0-8001 GCA_035455845.1 Solirubrobacteraceae bacterium | reverse complement strand
GCACGGTCGGCGAACCAGGCGGCGGCGACGGTGAGCTCGCCGATCAGGTCCGGGCTCATCGCGTTGAGGGCGGCGGGTCGGTTGAGCGTCAGCGTCCCGATTCGCCCGTCAACCGCGATCTGAAGCGTCTCGAGCTCGGGCGGGTCGGCGGTGAGCAGCGGAACCTCGGTCTCTGCGGTCTCTGGCATCCGATACCTCCTAGGGCGCGGGAGGGCGGAGCCTACCCTTCTGGTTGTGCCGAAGAGCAGCGAGAAATTGGCCGAGCGACGGCGGGAGCTCCCCGACGCGCCCGGCGTCTACGTCTTCCGCGACCGCGCGGGGAATGCGCTGTACGTGGGCAAGGCGAACTCGATCCGGAAGCGGGTCGCGTCGCACTTCGCCGGCAGGGGCGGCGGGCGGGGCTCGGGCCTCGGCGGCACCGCCGATCTGATCGACCGCATCGAGTCGATCGAGACCCTCGTGACCCAGACCGAGGCGGAGGCCCTGCTCGCGGAGCAGAGCTTCATCAAGCGCTACCGCCCGCGGTTCAACATCCGGCTGCGCGACGACAAGTCCTATCCGTACATCGCGATCTCGCTCGACGAGGACTTCCCGCGGGTGTACTTCACCCGCGAGCGCCATCGCCGCGACCGGGCCTACTTCGGACCGTACAGCAACGCCAAGCGGGTGCGCTCGACGCTCGAGGTGCTGGGCAAGGTGTTCATGTTCCGCTCCTGCGAGGGCCCCGAGCCGGGCCGGCGCAGTGGCTCTCCTTGCCTGGACTACTACATCAAGCGCTGCGAGGCCCCGTGCGTGGGCTACGTCACCCGCGAGGCGTACCGGGACGGCATCCAGGGCGTGATCGACTTCCTGTCCGGTCGATACCGGGAGATCGAGCGCTCGCTGGAGAGATCCATGCGCGACGCGGCGGCCGAGCAGCGCTTCGAGGACGCCGCGCGGGAGCGCAACCGGCTGCGGGCGGTGCACTCGCTGCTCGAACGCCAGAGGGTGGCCAACGAGTCGACCGGGACGCTCGACGCGATCGCCGTGTGCGTGCACGAGGGCGACGCCAACGCCCAGGTCTTCCAGGTCCGCGACGGCGTGCTGTCCGACCGCCAGAGCTTCTACCTCGACAACGAGGCCCACGGCGGGATCGGCGACGTGGCCGAGGCGTTCATCCTCCAGTACTACACGAGCGCGATGATGGTGCCGCCGCTGCTGATCGTCCAGCACGATCTGCCGATCACCGACGCGCTCAGAGACGCCCTGTCGACCCGACGCGGCAGTGCGGTTGAGATCCGCGCCCCCGAGCGCGGCGACAAGCGGCGAATCCTCGAGTTGGCCGAGCGCAACGCCAGGTTGGCCCTCGACCAGGAGCGGCTGCGCTCCGAGCGCCGTCGCCAGCAGCGGGTGGAGGCCCTCGACGGGCTCCAGCACGCGCTCGGGCTGGACACGATCCCGCTGAGGATCGAGTGCTTCGACATCTCGACGCTGATGGGGACCAACACAGTGGCCTCGATGGTGGTGTTCGAGGGGGGCGCGCCGAAGAAGTCCGACTACCGCCGGTTCAAGATCCGGGGAGACTTCGCTGACGCGAGATCTCCTCGGGATTTCGCGGGGGCCAAATCCCCGGGCGACTTCGCCGACGCGACCGGAAACGGTGGCCGCAACGGCGATGGGAACCGCGACGGGGACGGTGCGTTCACGATTGGCCAGCCCGACGACTTCGCGGCGATGGAGGAGGTCCTGTCGCGGCGGCTGGCCCAATGGGAGCGCCAGCACGACCTCTCGCCCCACGACAAGGACTACGACCCGAGCTTCGCCGCCCTCCCCAACGTGATCGTGATCGATGGCGGCAAGGGCCAGCTATCGGCCGGGTTGCGTGCGCTCGAGGGCTTCCGTGATCGCGGCGTGTACGTGATCTCGCTGGCCAAGCGGATCGAGGAGGTGTTCACGCCGGGATCACCCGAGCCGCTGCGCATGGCCCACGACACGGTCGAGCTCCAGCTGTTGCAGCGGATCCGCGACGAGGCCCATCGATTCGCGATCACCCATCACCGGATCCGGCGCGACCGCGCGATGACCGCCTCGATTCTCGACGAGCTTCCCGGCGTAGGGCCGGCCCGCAAGCGGGCGCTGCTCAACCACTTCGGCTCGCCCGACGCGATCCTGGCCGCATCCCGCGAGGAGCTCGCGGCGGTGCCCGGGATCCCCGGCAAGCTGGCCCGCGAGGTGTATCGCGAGCTGCACAAGTCCGGGGTCTGAGGCCGCGGCCTAGCGCGTCAGGACCGCAGCGCTGGCCGGCGGCAGCTCGATCGCGTACGACCCGAACAGTTGGTCCACCGGCTGGGCCTGCGGGGCGCCGAGCGCTCCTGTGCTCGTCTCGGCGCCGAAGCTCTGGCCGCCCAGCGTGACGCCGCCGGTCGCGTCCGCGCTCGGTGCGCGCAGCCATACGAGCTTGGCCGCGGCGCTTGAGGGAGGCAGCTGAAGCTCGATCCGGTGGGGCCGGGAGTCCTTGTTGATCAGCGTTACCCGGGTGTGGCCGTCGGGCCCGAGCGTGGCCCACACCTTGACCGGGCCGGCGGGCTCGCGCACTGGCAGCAGCCGCGCGCCGGCCGGAAAAGCTTGAGCGAACATGAGCATCCCGTAGTAGTCGGGATGGACGAACGCCTGCCAGCCCGTGGCGCTTTGCCGGAACGTGAACAGCTCGTAGCCGGCGCCCGGAAGCGAATGGACGTTGACGCCGTCGACGCCGATGCTGGCCAGGTTGAACAGCGTGTCGAGCATCCAAAGAGCTGAGGCGAAAGTGTTGCTGACTCCGGCCCGGCCCAGGCACCCGGCCAGGGCGGCGGAGTTCAGCTCGTCGACCCTGAACTGCGCGCCTGCGGCGTGAGCGGCCGCCACGAACGGCGCGATCGCATCGGTCAGGCCCGTGCTGGAGCGATCGCTCAGCAGGTTCGCGATCGAGGGGTACGACGGCGACCCCGGATTGTTCAGGCAGCCCTGGAGCGCATAGCGGTGGATCGTGACCACGCGCAGGCGGGGGTCGGCCGCGAGCAGCGTCGGGATCCCCGACAACCACGGCAGCTCGGCGAGGGCAGGACCGGCCAGGGGCAGATCGGGGAGAGTCGCCTGCCAGCGGGTGAGCTCGCCGATGAACGCGGGGAGGTTGTACCCGGGAGAGCGGGCGAAGACATGAATGCGGTGGCTGGTGTACCAGGGGAACACGCCGTACACGTCGGGCTCGTTGCCGACCTCGTAGGCGGTCACGTAACTCGGCCCGATCCCGCTCAGGAACGCGTCCGCCTCGGCTGCGGCCACGCGCGGACGCCCGGCCGCCAGGTTGACCCCCATGATCAGCCGGGCAGGTACGGCGGTGCTCAGCGCGCGAACGGAGGCCAGCCACGTCGGCGTCAGCGCATATCGGACGCCCCGCGGGCGGGAGATGCCCTTCACCGGCCACCAGGTCGTGTCGGTGCTGTTGCCGCCGATGCGGAGAATGACCGGCTGACCGGGGCCCGGGGCCAGGTTGCGCAGCAGCTGGACGAAGACCGGGTCGGGCGCGGTGGGATCCGCGCCGGTGTACGCCTCGAGCGCGCTGTATTCGAACGACAGCCCGAGGAACCCGGCCGGGCGTGCCGGCCCGGTGGGGCCGCTGTCGACCGAGGCGTACAGATTCGACGGATCGGGGTCCGTGGATGGGGCCGCTGCCGCCCTGGCCGAGTCGCTGTCGGAGTCCGTGACCGCGGCGTGCCAGATGCCCGCCCCCAGCAGGCAGAACGTCAGCGCGGCGATGATCCTGGTCTGCGCCCTGCGCCACCGCACGATCTCATCCTGCCACACCTTCAAGCTGGTCACGCGCGCGTCCGCTTGACCCGCCAAGCTTCCTAGCATGGAAGAAACGGGTATGGACGAGCGCAGCGAGCAAGCCGTGGCCGTGGACGGCGAGGCGTCGGCCCTGATCGACCTGGTGATCATCACCGGGTTCTCCGGTGCGGGAAAGTCGACCGCGATGGCCGTGTTCGAAGACGAGGGCTACTTCTGCGTGGACAACCTGCCCTCGGAGATGATCCGCTCGCTCGTCGACCTGTTCATGCACACCGGCTCGAAGGTGCAGCGTGCGGCCGTCGTGTCGGACGTGCGCGGGGGAACATACTTCGAGGGATTCGCGACGATCCTCGACGAGCTTCGTGCCGCCGGGGTCAAGCACCGCGTGCTGTTCCTCGACGCCGACGAGCAGACGCTGCTCACTCGCTACAAGGAGACTCGTCGGCGCCATCCACTGGCCCCCACCAGCAGCGTGAGCGAGGGCATCGCGCGCGAGCGCGAGCTGCTGCTGCCGCTCCGTGGGAGGGCCGATGTGGTGATGAACACGAGCGGACTGACCGCGGCGATGCTTCGCCGCAAACTGGCCGACGAGCTGCTTCCCACCCGCACGCCGGGTCGCCTGGCGGTCACCTTTCGGAGCTTCGGCTTCAAGTACGGCCCGACGCGCGACCCCGATCTGCTGCTCGACGTCCGCTTCCTCCCGAACCCCCACTACGAGCCCGAGCTGCGGCCGCTGACCGGTGACGATCCGCGGATCGTCGAGTTCATCAACCGCGAGGGCGAGCTCGACGCCTTCTACGAGCGGTTGCATCCCCTGTTCGACTACCTGCTCCCGCAGTACCTGGCCGAGGGCAAGGCACACCTGGTGGTAGCGATCGGCTGCACCGGCGGACGGCACCGCTCGGTGGCGATCGCGTCTCATCTAGCGTCCCGCTACAGCTCCGACCCCGATTACCTCGTCCACGTGGCGCATCGCGACGTGAGCCGGCCCGCGTGATCGACCACGTCGGCTACGAGGTGACCGAGCTCGGTCGGTCCGGCCGGTTCTATGACGCGGTGCTGTACGCGCTCGGGGCTCGGCGGCTGTTCCAGTCCGAGCACGCGGTGGCATATGGGGTGAACGGACCCCAGGTCTGGATCGTGGTCAGGGGCCGTGAGCCCGGGCCGGGCTACGGCCACCTGGCTCTGAGCGCGAACGGCAAGGCCGCGGTGGATGCCGCCTACGCCGGCGGCTTGGACAACGGCGGCACCGACGACGGCCCGCCGGGGATGCGTCCGCAGTACGGGGAGCGGTATTACGCGGCGTACCTGCGCGATCCTGACGGGCTGCGGGTAGAGGTCGTGTCACGAAGGTGACCCGCTAACGTTCGGCGCGCCGGCGGGAGTCGGCCGTTTCTTTAGGAGTCCAAGTAGGAGGTGCGTGGATGGCGGTACGCGTCGGGATCAACGGCTTCGGGCGCATTGGGCGGAACGTCTTCCGCGCGGCCTACGAGCAGGGCGCCGACATCGAGTGGGTCGCCGCCAACGACATCACCGACCCTGAGACCACCGCTCATCTGCTCAAGTACGACTCCAACTATGGGCCGTTTCCGGGCCAGGTCGAGGCGACGAGCAACGGGATCCGGGTTGACGGTAAGGAGATCCGGCTGTTCGCGGAGCGCGATCCGGCGGCGTTGCCCTGGGGAGACCTGGGCGCCGAGGTGGTGATCGAGTCCACCGGCCTGTTCACCGACCGCGAGAACGCCTCCAAGCACCTCGAGGCCGGCGCCAAGAAGGTGCTTATCTCCGCCCCGGCCACCGAGCCCGACGTCACGGTGGCGCTGGGGGTTAACTTCGCCGACGTCTACGACCGCGACAAGCACACCGTGATCTCGAACGCCTCGTGCACGACCAACTGTCTGGCGCCGGTCGCCAAGGTGCTGCATGACACAGTCGGGATCAAGCACGGCCTGATGACCACGATCCACGCCTACACCGCCGACCAGCGTCTGCAGGACATGCCCCACCGCGACCTGCGCCGCGCGCGAGCGGCCGCGATCAACCTGATCCCCGCCTCGACCGGCGCGGCCAAGGCGATCGGGCTGGTCATCCCGGACCTGAACGGCAAGCTGCATGGCTTTGCCGTGCGCGCGCCGGTCCCCACCGGTAGCGTGGTCGACCTGACCGTCGAGGCGACTCGGGAGACCAGCATCGAGGAGATCAACCAGGCGATGAAGGCGGCCGCGGACGGTCCGCTGGCCGGGATCCTCCAGTACACCGAGGATCCAATCGTCTCCACGGACATCGTCAAGAACCCGCATTCCTCGATCTTCGACGCCCAGCTCACCGCGGTCATGGACGGCACGATGGTCAAGCTGGTCTCCTGGTACGACAACGAGTGGGGCTACTCCAACCGCGTGGTTGACGTGGCGCAGAAGCTGCTGTGAGGACGCTTCGGGACCTGGGGGAGCTGCGCGGTAAGCGCGTGCTGGTCAGAGTCGACTTCAACGTGCCGCTCGCCGACGGCGCCGTGACCGATGACATGCGGATCCGCGCCGCGGTGCCCACGATCGAGGAGCTCCGCCGGCGCGGAGCCCGGCTCGTGCTGGCGTCTCACCTCGGCCGGCCCAAAGACCGCGAGGCGTCGCTGTCGCTGGCGCCTGTGGCGGAGCGTCTGGGCGAGTTGATCGGCGCCCCCGTCAGGCTGGCGCCGGGGGTGGTGGGTGACGAGGTGCGCGCCGCCGTGGGCGAGCTGGGCGACGGCGATGTGCTGCTGCTCGAGAACGTCCGCTACGAGCCGGGCGAGACCAAGAACGACCCTGACTTCGCCCGCTCGCTGGCGTCACTCGCCGATGTGTACGTCGACGACGCCTTCGGCGCCGCCCACCGCGCCCACGCCTCGACCGAGGGCGTGGCGCGGTTGCTCGATGAGCGCGCGGCCGGCTTGCTGCTCGAGCGCGAGGTGAGCACGCTGATGGGCGTGCTCGAGGATCCGGCGCGGCCGCTGATCTCGGTTCTCGGTGGCGCAAAGGTTTCCGACAAGATCGCGGTCATCGAACGCTTCCTCCAGACGGCCGACACGATCATCATCGGCGGCGCGATGTGTTTCCCATTCCTGGCCGCTCAGGGCCACTCGGTCGGCGACTCGCTGTGCGCCGAGGAGGACGTCGAGCTGGCCAAGCAGATCCTCGCCGGGGCCGAGCCCCGGCTTCCGGTCGACCTGGTTGTGGGCGACCGGTTCGCCGCGGACGCCGCGACGCGCACCATCGACGGCGTTGACGTGCCCGATGGCTGGATGGGCCTCGACATTGGCCCGAAGACCGCTCGCGAGTACTCGGAGGTGATCGCGCAGGCCGGCACCGTATTCTGGAACGGGCCGATGGGCGCGTTCGAACTCGAGCCGTTCGCCGCTGGCACTCGTGCCGTCGCGGAGGCGGTGGCAGCGGCTCCGGGGACGACCGTGGTGGGCGGCGGCGATTCGGCCGCAGCGCTGCGACAGTTCGGGCTCGAAGACCAGGTCACCCACCTCTCTACAGGAGGTGGCGCGACGCTTGAGCTGATCGAGGGCAAGCAGCTTCCCGGAGTGGAGGCGCTGGCATGAGTGCGACCGGGACCGGGAGAACGCCCTTCATCGCGGGCAACTGGAAGATGCACAAGACCGTGAGCGAGGCGGAGGAGTTCATCGCCGCGCTGCTGCCCCGAGTGTCGAGCGTCCAGGGGATCGACGTGGCGGTGTGCCCCCCTTATCTAGATCTGCAGGCGATGGTCGACTCGACGCGTGGCTCGCGGGTGCAGGTGTTCGCGCAGAACATGCACCACGCAGCCGAGGGGGCGTTCACCGGCGAGGTGTCGGCGCAGATGCTGCTCGAGGTCGGCGTGCACGGGGTGGTCCTCGGTCACTCCGAGCGCCGCGAGCTGTTCGGCGAGAGCGATCGTGCGCTCCAGCTCAAGGTCCCGGCGGCGTTGGCGGCCGGCCTGGTTCCGATCCTGTGCGTGGGTGAGACCGAGGAGGAACGCGAGGCCGGCGACACCGAGCGCAAGCTCCGCCACCAGGTTCAGGAGGATCTCGCCCGGGTGGACACCGAGCGGCTGGGCGACGTGGTGATCGCCTACGAGCCGATCTGGGCGATCGGGACGGGCCGCGCCGCCACTGCCCACGATGCGAACGAGTCCATCGCGTTCATCCGCGGCGTCCTCGCCGGGCTGTACGGCGGC
>DATIEI010000162.1:0-5240 GCA_035455845.1 Solirubrobacteraceae bacterium | reverse complement strand
ACAAGCCGCGTACCTACAGCGAGGATGAGATCCCCGCCAAGTTCTCCGAGTACGGCCTCGACGAGTGGTACTACGAGGACAAGTGGATCAGGCGCAAGTTCAACACCGACGGCTGGCCGACCACGCTGATGGCCGTCAACGCCGTGGGCTACCTGTGCGAGGCGGCCGGCCATCACGCCGACCTGAACGTGACCTGGGGAAAGCTCTGGGTCAAGCTGGCCACGCACTCCGCGGGCGGGATCACCGACAAGGACTTCACGCTGGCGCGGAAGATCGAAGACACGATCTTGTGGCGGCCCGAGGCCGACGGCCCCCTCGATGGGCCGATGGGCAAGTTCGTGTTCTCGAAGTAGGGGATTTCGGCGTCCACGCGCCGCGGCCGGCATCGGCCTCCGAGCCGAAATCCCTTAACGGAATCCGGCTCACACAGGATCGAATGACCACCGCGGTCGACGCCGGATTCCGCACGCTTTAGAGGGCCTCCCGGGCGACGTCGTAGACGCCGTCGAGGTCGAGCACCGTTCCCTTGGTCTCGAACATGGCTCGGATGCAGGCCTTTTGCAGCTTCATCTTGGGGCCGCCGACCGCCAGCGCGCCGAGCTTGAGGACGCCGTCTTCCTCCTTAAGGCTGTCGCCCCGGTCGACGCCCTCGATCCCCACCGGCTCCGCTGCCGAGTAGTCGACGACCACGCGCACTCCCTCCTGCGCCCAGCCGCTTCGCCGCAGGATCTGGGTGCCCGCGGGGCCCGCGGCGAAGATGACCGTGTGTCCCGCGAGCGCCGAATCAAGCTCGTCACTCGACCCCGGCTCGATGACCTCGAAGCCGGCCTCCTGCGCCACCGGGATGCCCTTTGCCCTGCGGTGGCCGCCCTCCATCACGTCGGGCGGGAAGGTGAACATCGTCACCTCGGAGTCCTCGTGCCGCAGCAGCTCGGCCGTGCGCAGCCCGACCGGTCCGACCCCGATCACCGCCGCCTTGGCGCCCTTCAGGTCCACCGCGCCGCGCACGCGGGCCACGGCGGCCGCGGCCGTCGTGTTCGAACCGTCCGAGTCGAGCATGATCGAGGGGTTGAACGGCTTGAAGAACAGCTTCTGGGCGGCCTCGAACACCGCCTCGCCGTCGCGCACCTTTGATCCGCCCACCCAGAACACGGTGTTGGCGAGGCCATCCGGACCGCGCGGGAAGATCGCGCCCTGGACGACGTCGCCCAGGTTCTCAGGGGTGATCGCGCCATACGACATCACGACGTCCGCATCGGCGTCGTAGGCGGCGATCGCATCGAAGGCACTCGGGTGCTGATCGGTGTCGAGCTGGATCAGGATCTTCTTCATTTAGGTGAGGTCCTCCCGTCGAGGTTCGGGAAAGCTCAAGAGGCCCCAATCCAGCGGGCCTTCCTGGCGATAGCTCTTGCGCAGGCCGCGGGCGATCGTGGCCTTCATCAGCTCCTTGCCCAGATAGAACGCGTGTGAGGCGTCATCGACGTCGAGTTGGTTGAACACCGCGTACATGTTGGCCTCGCGAACGAAACGCTGACCGTTGAACGCGTACAGCCAGTCGGCGTCGGCGAACAGGCGGTAGTTGGGGTCCGAGACCTGGGCGTGCATCGCGCGCAGCTCCTCCTCGCTCGGCGCGCGCATCGACTCGTCCTTGCTCGTGACCAGCCCCGAGTCGATGTGCTTGGGCGGCCGCGCCTGACGCTGCGCCAGGTGCATGATCTGCGCCGCCAGCACGGTTTCCCTGACCACCCCGTGGGCCCATCCGATGACCTCGGTGGTGAGCACCGCGCGAATCCCGACCTCCTGGCAGAAGCCGATCAGCAGGGCGGTGACCCCGGTCGAGTCGGCCTCGGTGAGCTCGGTGAGATTCCCGATCCCCATCAGCATCTCGGCGCCGGGGTGACGGCGGCGGACCTCGACGTAGCGGGCCAGCGACGCCGCGAAACCCGAGTTGATCGGAGCCAGGATCGAGTCGAGGAGATACGAGCGGTTCTGTTGATCCATCCGGTCCGCCATCCGGGCCAGGGCGTCGAGGTCGTCCGGATCGTCGGTGATCAGAACCGGCGTGGCTTTCAGGCTCTCGGCCAGGTCGATCGTGTTCGGGGTCAGGCTCAGCACGTAGTCCACGCCAGCGGCGTCGGCCATGCGGATGTGCTCGGGGTCGAGCGTGTCGATGCTGACCGACAAGCCTCGCTCGCGCAACGCGGCGATCGTGTGTGGGCCTTCGGTCAGCCATTCGCGGTCCAGTGAGAGCCCGAGGTCGATGACGTCAGCTCCCTCGGCCCGGTATGCCTCGGCCCGTTCGATCACCTCCTCGCGGGTCAGCGACTGCACGTCGTTGATCTCGGCGAACACGAGTACGTCGCGGGGGCCCAGCTCGTGGCGGATCGCCTCGCGTCCGTACCACTCGGGCAGCGCGCGGACGTCGGCCGGTCCCTTGCGGACGGGCAGGCCGGTGGCCTCTTGCAGCGCGTCGACGTCGCCCTCGCACAGCCCGGGAATCACGATGTTGTCGACCCCGGGCGGGACCTTCAGGCGCCGGGCGATCCAGCGCGTGGTCATCAGCGCCGCCACGCTGATGTTCAGGACGACGACCTGGTGATCGATCTCCAGCTCGGACACGATGTTTCGCAGCGCGGGCTCCGCCAGGCGGCCGGTGACGAACAGCGTGTCAGCCAACTGTGCCGCCGTTGATGTTGATCGCCTGGCCGGTGACGAATGCGGCGGCCGGCGAGGCCAGCCACACCGCGGCATCGGCAATGTCCTGCGGCCGGCCCCAACGCTGTAGCGGCGTGGCCGCCGCCACCTTGTCGTAGAACGCGCGGTCCACCCCCTCCCCGTAAGCGGTCTCGATCCAACCCGGACACAGCACGTTGACCCGAATGTCTGGCGCCACCGAGCGGGCGAGCGCCTTGGAGAAGCCGAGGACCCCCGCCTTGACGGCGGCGAACAGCTCCGGGTTGTCTCCCGCCATCCCGTCGATCGTGGCGTGATCCCAGCCGATGTTGATGATCGAGCCCCCGGGTTGCATCCGGGCGGCGATGAACCGCGAGCAGCGAATCGTGCCCTTGAGGTCGAGGTCGATCAGCGCGTCGAGCTTGCGCTCGGCCGGCCATTCTCTTGCCTCACCGGTGAGCACGTCGGCTCCGGCGTTGTTGACCCAGACGTCAACGTCTTCCAGCGCGGCGAACGCCGCCTGCACGATCGCCGCACAGCCCTCGACCGTGCTGAGGTCCGCCTGAAGGAGCGGATGACCGCCTCCTCCAAGCTCCTCGACCAGCGCCTGGGCGGCGTCGGCTGAGCGGTTGAAGCCGATCCCGACCCGCGCGCCGGAGGAGGCAAAGGCGGCGGCGATGGCTCTCCCGATCCCGGAGCTCGCTCCGGTGACGACCGTGCGCAGACCGGCGAGCGAAGGCTCTCCGGCCTGCGCGGTCAACGGCTCTACACTAACCCTCGGCGCCGCCCGCGAACGGGTGCCGGGCGGCCGGCGTGTCGGCAAGCACCTTGTCGGTGCTCGGCTCGCCGCCCAGCGCGCGCGCGATCGAGGTCTTCACGGCCTCGTAGTTCCAGTCGTAGATCTTCTTGTCGTCCTCGGCCTCCCAGTGGATGAACACGCTGACGACGATGCACAGATCGTCGACCTGGTCCTTGGGGATGACGCCCTCGGCGACCGAGTCCACCACGGCTCGGGCGACCGCGGCCTGAGCCGGACCGAACAGCTGCACGGCCTGCCGCGCGCCCCCGATCGTCACCTTGTTGCTGAGCACTGTGTCCGGCTTGGCCGGCAGGTTGGGGGTGACCACAGCCAGCAGGTTGGTGTGTCCCCTTGACTCATTGACGAAGGCGTGGGCGAACGCCGCGCCGACCGGACCGCTCTTTGACCCGAGCAGCAAGTCGATGTGCGCGACCTCGTTACCTTCACCTACCAGAGCCTCGCCAGTTGCCAGAGTGATGGCCATGACGTGAGTCTCCTCTCTCCTATCGTATGGTGACGGGGTGAACGCAACCCTAGCTCAACCGAGACTGAGCGGGGACCAACTTGAGCATCAGGTGCAGCTCGCGTGCCTGCTCGAAGTGTCAGCGGCCAAGCCCGGCAACATCACTCCGGAGCATGATTTCTCCGACACGACGTACGCGGATATGGTTCGCTCGGCACTGGCGCTCGGTCCGGTGTTCGGGCGCGGCAGGGCGGCGCAGCGGAGCGTCGGTGAGCTGATCGCGGACGGCGTGAAGGCGACCGCGCGGGTCGCCGGAGCCAACACCAACCTCGGAATCGTGCTCCTGTTCGCGCCCTTGGTGCGGTCGGCGGTGACGCGTCGCACGGACGAACCACTTCGCTCCGGCGTCGAACGAATCCTGACCGCGCTCGGCGTCGACGATGCCGCCGCGGCCTTTGCCGCGATCGCCTCGGCGCAGCCGGGCGGGCTCGGCGAAGCACCCGAGCACGACGTCCGGGCGCCCGCGCGGGTCTCGCTGCGCGAGGCGATGGCTGTCGCTGCGCATCGCGACAGCATTGCCTCCGAGTACGTGAACGGTTACGCGATCGTGTTCGACAGCGGGATGCCGTTGCTCGAAGATGCGCTGCGCACCGCCCCGTCCACCCTCGATGCGATCGTGTCACTTCACGTCGGCCTGCTGGCCTCCCATCCGGACACGCTGATCGCGCGCAAGGCCGGCGACGCAGCGGCGCAGGCCGTGAGCGCGGCGGCACGTTCGGTGCTCGACGGTAGCCGCTCCGTTGCCGACTTCGACGCCTCGCTGCGCGCAGACGGTAATCGGTTGAATCCGGGGACGACCGCCGACCTGGTCGCGGCGACGCTGCTGGCCGCGCTGCTGTCGGGAGTCAGGCTCCCGTGAGGATCCTGGTCGTCGCGGTGAGCGCGCGCATGCTCGCCGAGCTGGCCGTCGCCGATGGCTATGACGTGATCGCGTTCGACCACTTCGGCGACGTCGACCTGCGCGCGGTCGCGCCGGGCTCGACGGCGCGCAGCAATGATGCGCTGGCGGCGCTCGCCGCCGACGTCGAGGCCGACGCGGTCGTGTACGGCGCGGGGTTCGAGAACCGGCCCGATCTCGTGCGGCGGCTGGCGTTCGGGCGCGAGCTGCTCGGGATGGCGCCCGAGCAGCTGACCGACGTGCGCGATCCCTGGGCCGTGGGCGCGGCGGCCCGCGCGGCCGGGGCACGCTTTCCGGAAACTCGCACGTGCGCCACGAGCGCCACGAGCGCCACGAGCGACGGCGGC
>DATIEI010000161.1:0-11197 GCA_035455845.1 Solirubrobacteraceae bacterium | reverse complement strand
CGGCGAGGGCTCCTCGGGCTGCACATCCTCGAGCCGGTCGACCTCGGCCAGGGCCGGGAAGATCCGGCCCCAGCTGATCGCGATCAGGATCGTCATCACCCCGCCACCGACCACGGCCGGAACGGTTCCGACCAGGTACGCGGCCAGGCCGGATTCGAACGCACCGAGCTGGTTGGAGGCGCTGATGAACACCATCTCGACCGCATTGACGCGGCCCCGCAGGCGGTCGGGGCTGGCCAGCGCGACCGTAGTCGAGCGGATGTTCATGCTGTAGAGATCCACGAACCCGCTGACCCCGAGCGCGAGCAGCGAAAGCCAGAACGTGCGCGAGAGGCCGAATACGACGATGCACGCGCCGTACAGGCCGACAACCAGCAGCAGCGTGCGACCCGCCCGCCCGCGGATCGGACGGCGGGTGATGAACGCCGCCCCGACCAGGGCGCCGACGGCCGGGGCCGCCCGCAGCACGCCAAGGCCGGTCGGCCCGACGTGCAGGATCGAGCGCGCGAACACCGGGAGCAGGGCCACCGCGCCGCCGAACAGGACGGCCAGCAGATCGAGCAGGATCGCGCCGAGCAGGACCTGGGTCCGGCCCACGAAGCGAAGGCCCTCGAGCACGCTGTTGACCGTGGCCGCCTGCCCCGTGGGGCCTGCGCGCAGTGCGGCGTCGGCCGCGGGCGCCGGACGCATGGCCAGCACGGTGAGCGAGGCGAGCCCGCAGCAACCAGCCGAGACGAGGTACACGACCTCCGGCGACACGCCGTACAGCAGCCCGCCCACCGCCGGGCCGATGACCATCCCGGCCTGGCTGGCGATCGAGCGCAGCGCCATCGCGTTCTGCAGCGCATCGACGCTGACCAGCGTCGGCGGCATCGCTCGCGCGGCCGGCCAGCCTAAGGCCATCGCCGCGCCAGCCGCCACCGCCAGTGCCAGATACGGCCACACCGCTGTTGTCCCCGCAGCGCTCACGAGCGCCAGCCCCACCCCGACGGCCGCGCTGAGACACAAGGCGCCGGCAAAGACCAGCCGACGGGGCGCTCGGTCTGACAGGTGCCCCGCCGGGAGGGCCAGCACGAACAGGGGCACGAACTCCGCCAGCCCGATCCAGCCGAGGTCGAGCGCGCTGCGATGAAGGCCGTAGACCTCCCATCCGATCGCCACCTCGAGCATCTGCAGACCGATGCCCATCCCGAGCATGGCCAGCCACCAGAGGCGAAAGTCGCGCTGCTCGAGCGCGGGTCCGAGCCGTCTCAAGCGCTTCCCGCCAGGATCATCGCTTCCGGAGCGTAGCTTCGGCGGGAGCTGGGTATAACCATTGACGCCGGAGTCAATGGGAGCAGTGAGATTCCTGCCAATGGGTGCCAGGAGGCAGGCGTAACGATGGCAGTCCAGATGCGCGAAAAGATGGTTGGAGGGGGTGAGCACGTCGTCCAGTTCTACGATCAGGACGACGAGTTGGCCCGCGCCGTCGGGGACTACCTAAGCGCTGCCGTGAGGGCCGGCGAGGTCGCGATCGTGATCGCCACCGACGCCCACCGGCAGGCCTTCGAGGCCGAGCTGTCCCGGGCCGGGGTGGACACCGCCCACGCCCGGCGCGAGGGCTCGGTGGTCTGGCTTGACGCAGCCGAAACGCTCAGCGAGTTCGTGCGCGATGGAGAGGTCGATCCCGCCGGCTTCAGGAACGCGGTGGCGTCGGTCATGCGCGAGGCCACCAGGACGGGGCGCGAGATCAAGGCCTACGGCGAGATGGTGGCCCTGCTGTGGGACGCCGGCCACGTGCTCGGAGCGATCGAGCTCGAGAAGCTCTGGAACGGCCTCGCCGTCGAGCTGAGCTTCTCCTTGTTCTGCGCCTACCACATTCACTCGGTGGCCGGCGAGGAGCACGCCGATGCGCTGCACGAGGTCTGCCGGCTCCACACCGCGGTCGTCGACGACGCCAAGGCCCGCTTCCGGGCCGGGCCGGACGCCCCGTTCGCCGCCCGCCGGTTCGTCGCCGGGCTGCTCGGCCGCCGGCCTTACGGCGATCGAGTCGATCCCGCCGACGCGCAGCTCGTGGTCAGCGAGCTGGCCACCAACGCGGTGATTCACGCCGGCACGCCGTTCTCGGTGGCGGTCCGCTCCGATGGCTCGGCCGTGCGCATCTCGGTGCAGGACTGGAGCTCAATGCAGCCGGTGATGCGCGAGGACAATCCCGACGCGCTGGCCGGGCGTGGGCTGCGCCTGATCGCGATGGTCTCGCGGTCCTGGGGCGTGGAGTACGGGCCGGACGGCAAGACCGTCTGGGCCGAGCTGCCGTTGCGCTGACCCCGCCCGGTCCTCAGCCGTCGTAACCACCGCATTTGACCATGTGGTGGTAAAAGGGTGACCCGGGTCGAGGCGCCGCAAGGTAATAGTCGCGGATAGTCCGTGTCAAGAAGGCTTGGTTGCGAGTGCATTTGGCCCGTAACCGGCCAAAAACGGAGCTCGGTCGGTTACTCTGCGCCCGTGCGCCGTACCCCGGAGCAAGCCGACCCGCCGAGCCGAGCCATCAGCCCGGCCACCGCCCACAACCTGCTGCGTGCACATCTGGTCGCGATGATCCGCGACGACGGGCCGGTCAGCCGCTCGGAGCTCTCGCGCGCCATCGGTTTGCCCCGCAGCACGACGACTGCGCTGGTCGCCGAGCTTCTGCGCGAGGGCCTGATCGCCGAGGCGCCCGCCCGCAGCGGTGGCGCCGGCTCGGGCAGCGGGCGGCCCGCCACCCTGTTGTCGTTGCGCAAGCCCGACGGACTCGTGGCCGGCTTCGACTTCGGCCATCGCCACCTTCGCGTCGCGGTGGCCACCGGTGAGGGACAGATCCTGGCTGAGGAGAGCATTCAGCTCGACGTGGACCGCCGGGCCGACGTTGCCCTCGAGCGCGTCGGCGAGCTGCTCGAGGTCGTCCTCGAGCGCGCCGGCGTCGCGCGCGACGACATTCGCGCCGCGGCCGCCGGCATTCCAGCGCCGCTCAGCAGCCGGACGGGCCGGGTCGGGTCGCCGACCATCCTGGCCAGCTGGGTCGACCTCGATCCGTGCGAGGAGCTGCGCCGGCGGACCGGCCTGCCCTGCACCCTGGGCAACGACGCCGCCTTCGGCGCGCTCGGCGAGATGACCTACGGCGCGGCCCGCGAGCTGAGCGACTTCATCTACGTCAAGGCCTCCAACGGCATCGGTGCCGCCCTGGTCCTGAACGGCCGTCTGTACAGGGGATCCCAGGGCATGGCCGGCGAGATCGGCCACACCCAGATCGACCCCACCGGCGCCTGGTGCCGGTGCGGCAACCGCGGCTGCCTCGAGGCCACCGTGTCGATCGACGTGGTCCGTCGACAGCTCGAGCCGCTCGGGCTCGATCCCCTCGCGCCCGAGGACATGGAGCACCCAGTCGCCACCAAGGTCCTGGCCGAGTCGGGCCGGACCGTCGGCGTGGTGATTGCCAACCTGTGCAACACGCTGAACCCGGAAGCGGTGATCCTCGGCGGCGACCTCGCCTCGACCGGGGCCCACTTCACGGGCGGCGTGCGCGACTCGGTCCGCCACCTCGCCCAGCCGGGCCCAGCGCTCCACACCGAGGTCATCCCGACCAGCCTCCAGGGCCGGGCCGAGCTCCTCGGCGCGGTCGCGTGCGCGGCCGCCGCGCCGCACCCGGCGCTGCCCGTGTAGCGCCGACCGCCCCGCACCAGCGCCGACCCGCCCCCCTCACCCGCGGTGCAAAACGCCCCAAAGTCCCCCTCTGGCCAGGCGCTTCCGGAAGATAAGCGCCTGGGAGGCGCTTATGTCCCGAAGGGGCCGGGCGGGACGGCGGCTTTCGGGCGTTTTGCACCCCCCGCACGCTGCGGCATGCGAAGGGCGTCAGCGGGACTTGGCGCGCCTTCGGGCGGCGGCGGCCCGCTTCGCCTCGGTCTGGCGGCGCCGCGCGTCTCGCTGGCGCTCGCTCGCGGCCTTCTTCGCCGCAGACTGGCGCTTCGCGGGCCGGCCTGTCAGCAGCTCCTCGGCCTGCGACAACAGGTCACCGGTGCGCTTGCGGACCCCTTGGGCGCGCATGCGGATTGAAATTCGCTCCGTTCTGGCCATCCTGGGTCTTTACCCGCCGGGCGCCAGATCCATCTCGTCGGACTCGTAGACCACGTCGACCGGCTCGAGCACCACCCGCCGCGGTCCTTCCTCGACCACGCCCGCCACGCCGGCCGACAACCCGACCTCGGTGGCGAGACGAACCACCTCGTCCCCCGCGCCGGCCGCGCAGTACACGGCGAATCCGCACCCCATGTTGAACGTCGTGTAGGCGGCCGCTGGAGCCATGTCGGCCTGCTCGGCCAAAAACGACAGCACCTCGGGCACCTCGGGGAGCCACGTCAGTCGATAGGTCAGCTCACGGCGCGGTCGCATCAGCTTCAACAGACCGTGACCCGTGATGTGGCTGAGGTAATGGACCTCGATGGGGCTCGCCACGAGCGCGCGGACCAGCCCCGCATACAGCACGCTGCGATCGAGCAGCGCCTCGCCGAACCGCCGCCCGCTCGGCAGCGCTGTGGCGTAGGCCTCGGGCAGCCCATCGGCGATCGCCCGCGCGAGCGAGGAGCCGTTGGCGTGCAGGCCGCTCGAGGCGACCAGCACGATCTCGTCGCCAACACCCAGCTCAGCGCCGAGGATCGCCTGCCTCCCCTCGGGTACGAGACCCACCGCACTGCCGGCCAGCTCGATGTCCCGAGCGTCGACCAGCCCGGGCAGTGAAGGCGACTCGCCGCCGCCCCAAGTCGCGCCGGCGTCCACACACGCTTCGCGCCACCCGGCCAGTAGGTCCTCGTGGCGCTCGTGGTGCGAGTACCACTCCGAGGCGCCGGTCGCGAAATACGCGTTGACCACCAGTGGCAGCGCGCCGACGCAGCACAGGTCGTTGACGATCGCCGCCACCGTGTCGTAGGCCACGTTCCCGAACCCCCGTACGCCAAGCTGCTCCTCCACCTGACGGGCAATGATCGACTTCGTCCCAAGCCCTTCCACGACGAACGCCATCAACCGCCCGCCGGCCTCGAACACGAACGCCGGCTCGCCGCGCGACTCGTCCAGGGCCCGGCCGCCGGCGGCGCTCAGCAGGCCCGAGGTGGCGAGCGCCTCGCTGAGCGCACTGCGCTTGCCGGCATCGAGGGTGTGGTAGTCGACGCCCGCCGACCGGTACGCGTCGCTCACGCCGGCGTCAGTCCATCGGCCAGTCGTGGACGGGCCGGTTGGAGTGCATGTGCTCGCGGTAGCGCCGGGTCATCTCCCGCAACGCTTCGCCTCGATCGAGGCGCCCGCCCTCGTACAGGCGGTGGAACACCTGGCTCTGCCAGGAGGCTCCGTTTCGCAGCAGCACGCACCGGCGCTCGATTATGCCGAGCAGGCGGTCGGCATCCTCCGAGGCGACTCCCCAGCGCCCGAGGCCCTCATGGGCGAGCGGGAGCAGGCGCCTGACCACGAGCTCGGCCGCCGGCACCTCGCCCAGGCCCGGCCAGTACACGCGGGCGTCGATTCCCTCGCGGGCACCGGCGTGGAAGTTCTCCTCGGCGGCCGAGAACGACATCTGCGACCACACGGGCCGATCATCCTCGGCCAGCATCCGCAGCAGCCCGTAGTAGAAGGCGGCGTTGGCCATGATGTCGACCACGGTCGGTCCGGCCGGCAGGACCCGGTTCTCCACCCGCAGGTGCGGCTGATCTCGCACGACGTCGTAGATCGGGCGGTTCCAGCGGTAGATCGTGCCGTTGTGCAGGCGCAGCTCGCCCAGCCGGGGAACGTCGCCGCGCTCGAGCATCTCGAGTGGATCCTCGTCCTCGACCACCGGCAACAGGGCCGGGAAGTAGCGGACGTTTTCTTCGAACAGGTCGAAGATCGAGGTGATCCAGCGCTCGCCGAACCACACCCGCGGGCGCACGCCCTGGATCTTGAGCTCCTCCGGACGGGTGTCGGTCGCCTGCTCGAACAGCGCGATCCGTGTCTCGCGCCATAGCTCCTTGCCGCAGAAGAACGGCGAGTTCGCGGCCACGGCGACCTGAACCCCGGCGATCGCCTGGGCGGCGTTCCAGTACCGAGCGAACGCCTCGGGCTCGACCTGCTGGTGGAGCTGGACGCTCGTGCATGCGGCCTCCGGCGCGATCGTGTCGGCGTGGATGAACAGCCGTTCCACGCCACCGATCGAAATCTCGAGGTCCTCCCCTCGGGCGGCGAACACCTGCTCGTTGAGCAGCGCGTAGCGGGGGTTCGCGCTGAACGTCTCGGCCCGCAGATGCTGAGCACCGATCGTGGGCAGGATCCCGATGACCATCATGTGCGCGCCCGTGGTCCGGGCTCGCTCCTCGGCGTCGTTCAGGCTGGCCCGGGCATCGCGCTCGAGAGCGGAGAACACCTCACCCTCGAGCAGCCGCGGCGGCACGTTGATCTCGACGTTGAACTGCCCTAGCTCGGTCTGGAAGGCCGGGTCGGCGATCGCCTCGAGCGCGGCCGCGTTGACCAGCGCCGGATCGCCGGCGTCGTCGGTCAGGTTGAGCTCTATCTCCAGCCCGAACGAGCGCCGCTCGCGGTGGAAGCGCGCCTCGGAGAGCATCCGGGCGAACACATCCAGACAGGCCCGGACCTTACGTCGGTAGCGCTGGCGATCCTCGCGGCTGAAGGTCCTGGCGGCGACCTGCTGGCCCACCCCTACAGTATTCCGGGACAGCGGCCCCGGACACAACCGTCGGCGCTCAAAGCTCAGCTGAGGCGATCTCAGCGCCCTCGCTCATCGACTTCAGTTTCAGCCAGGCCACGTCGGGGTCGACCTGCGACCAGCGGATGAACGTGTCGAACCCGCAGTCGGTCCCGGCGAGCAGCCGCTCCTTCCCGACGATCTGGCCGAGCTGCACCAGGCGATCCGCAACCACGCGTGGATGCTCGATGTAGTTGGTCTTGACGTCGATCACTCCCAGGATGACCTTCTTGTCGTCCGGGAGCTTCACGTCCCGGAACACGCGCCATTCGTGGGCATGGCGGGGGTTGGCGCCCTCCACGTAGACCGTGCCGGCGTTGACCTTGAGCACCTGGTCGATGATGTCGGCGAGCGGCACGTCGCAATGGTGAGGGCTGGCGATGTTGCCCCAGCACACGTGCAGGCGCACGCGCTCCGGCGAGATCCCGTCGAGTGCGGCGTTGAGCGCGTCGACGGCCAGCGGGAGGTGGCGGTGCCAGTCTCCGACACTCGATCCGACCGAGCGCGAGTGGGCCGCCATCGCCATGTCGGGCGAGTCGATCTGCAGGTTGAACCCGGCGTCGATGATCGCCTGGTATTCGTAGCGCAGCGCCTCGCCGCACGCCGCGAGGTACTTCTCGTGCGAGCCGTAGTGCTGGTCGGGATAGTTGAACGCGATCTGCCCCGGGCTGATCGTCCCCATGAACGCGTCGGACGGGTCGGCATCCCCCAACGCATGCTTGAAGCGCGCGATGTCGCGATGGACCGCATCCTTATCCGCCACCTCGACCGGCCCCACGCAGTTGGCGAAGATCAGGTGGGCCATGGACGGAGTGGCGAACAGCCGCATGGCCAGATTCGGGAACGGGGCCACGTCGTCGGCCTGGAACTCCGACCGGCCCCCGAACCCCGCGAAGCGGTCGTTGATGTACGTGCTGAACCCCGTCTTGCTCATCTCGCCGTCGCTGATCACGTCGATGCCGGCCTCGCGCTGCTTGGCGACCACCTCCTCCACGGCCGCGTCGATCTTCGCCGACAGCTCGCCCTCGTCGACGGTCTCGCCGTCCATCCGTGCCCAGATCATGTCCGCCAGCTCGTCGGGGCGGGGCAAGCTGCCGGCGTGCGTGGTCAAGATTCGGTCTGCCATCTCTCTCCAATCTCGGGTCTCTCTGCGCTCCCGCAGCGAGGTTCTACAGCAACCGGATGGGTGCTCGCCAGCGGAAGTGCGCGCCAATGCAATCCTTTGCCTCATGCCGAACGATCTCAACCTGTTCGAGAGCACCGAGTGGGAACGCGACATCGGCGGCGCCCGCGGGACTCGGGTCGGTGCGGCCGCCGGCGCTCGGGAGCTGGGCTGCACGCTGTATGAGCTCGATCCGGGGGGCCAGGCGGCTCCGTATCACATGCACCTCGATACCGGGACCGTGCTTGCGCTCAAGGGCCCCGCCGACGGCTGGGCGTTTCCGCCGGGAAGCGATGGCGACTACATCGCGCTCACGCTCGAGGCGCTCAAGGCGGACCCGGGGAGCTGAGCGACCGGCTCAGTCGGGCACGAACAGCCGGCCCTGCATCTGCTCGTCACTCTGCGGGTTGAATTCCCAGAGCGGCTTCACCTGCGCCCGGATGTCCTCGGGCAGGCGATCGATCCCGTGATGGTCGATCTCGACCAGGTTGCCGGCCGGATCGCGCAGGTACAGCTGGACCACGTCGCCGGGCAGTTCGACGAGATGGTTGTTGAACGAGCGCCCGTCGAACACGCCGCGACGCTCGGCCACCCGGTACACCGGCTCGAGGTCATCCACGGTTATGCCCAGGTGGTGATGGCTGGTCGGCTCGAGGTCTCGCTCGAACAGGTGTAGCTGCGTCCGACCCAGGGCCAGCCACTGGACCGGCAGCCCGAAGTTGGGCGTCGGGATCGGCTCGGCGCCGAGCAACTCGACCCAGAAGTCAACCGACTCCTGCAGGTCGCGCGCGTTGATGCTGACGTGGTTGATGCGGCTGCCCACCCGGGCAACGATACCGCCGGGCCGGAGAGCCTCATGTCGCTCACCCAGGCCGGCAGTGCGCCAGAGCACCGGCGTAGAAGCGCAGGTAGCCACCCCGGTGGCCGCTCCAGTACGACCCGTCGTGCCCGCCTGGCCAGACGTGGACCCGCACCGGCTGACCGTCTCGCCGAAGCTCTTCGGCCAGCCTGGTGTCCGCGGCCCGGAATGGATCCTCGGTCCCCACGTCGATCCACACCGCGGTACCGCGATAAGGATCGCGGGTCCGCGCCGCGCCGATCACGTCGTTGCGAGCGTAGTCCTCGGCATCGTCGAACGCGCCCGCCGCACTCTCGCCGCCACTCACCCACAGCGCGGCAGAGTGCCCGCCGACGCCGCAGAACCGGTGCGGATCACGGCGGGCCAGGTCGAGCGCGCCGAAGCCACCCGTCGATATACCGCCGATCGCGATGCGGCGTGGGTCGGCGTGCAGACGCTCGATCGCCTGCCCGATCACGGTCGGACTGGTCGGCGATGGCGGCATGGCCGGCTTCGAGGCCGAGATGAACGCCCGAACGCCCCAGGCTGATCGCCGGCGAGCGCGCGAGCTCGACGATCGGGCCATGGCCGGCCAGGGCACACCCGAGGAGGCGCTCGAGTCGCTGCGGATCATGTGGCCGTCGTACTTCGGAGACCCGAGAAGATCCCGCCGATGCCGTCGATGCGCCTTTCGGTCGAGGCGTATGCGGGGGTGATCGGCGACGTGACCGCGGATACCGACAGGCTGGCCGAGGCAGTGGCGGCGAGCCCGGTGCCGTTCGGTGTTCTCGCCGGCGCGGCGAGCCCCGTGCCGTTCGGTGTTCTCGCCGACGCGGCGAGCCCGATGCCCTGGGGTCAGGCCGGCCGCGCCACAGCCGAGCTTTCGCCGCGGGCGTTCCTCAAGGTGGTGCCGGCGGCCGGGCATTTTCCGTGGTTCGAGCAGCCCGGCTGCGTGCGAGCCGCGCTCGCCCGCCTCATCCCGGCACCCGCCGCCGCCTGACCAGCCGGTCGGCGGGTAGCATCGCGGCGTGCCGCGCGAGCACCCGCTCTCCACGTTGAGCCTCCGCGCCCAGCAGTGGGCGGCACGCGCGCTCGACGGGCTGCCTCCGTCGGTGCAGGTGCGCATGTCCGGACGCGCGCCCGTGCAGGTCGACGGCGAGACGCTCGCGCCGGAGGTGCAGCTCGCCCTGGCCATGCTCGAGCGCCGGCGCGAGCCCCCGCCGGAAACGCTGTCGCCTGACGAGGCGCGGCGGCGACGGCGACGGCTGGCCGCGGTGTATGCCGGCAAGCCCACGCCGGTCGGCGCGGTCGCGGACCTAGATCTCGACGCCGGACTCCGCGCCCGGCACTACGCGCCGGCCGAGCCGGGCGATTCCCATCCGCTGCTCGTCTATTACCACGGCGGCGGATTCACCTACGGCGACCTCGAGACGCACGATGGCGTATGCCGGATCCTGTGCCGCCACGCCGGCGCGCACGTGCTCGCCATCGACTACCGCCTGGCCCCGGAGCATCGGTTCCCCGCCGCGGTCACGGACGCGCGGGCCGCGCTCCGCTGGGCGTTCGCGAACGCGCAAACCCTTGGTGCCGATCCGCAGCGCGTGGGCGTGGGAGGCGACAGCGCCGGCGGCAACCTGGCCGCCGTGGTGTCGCAGCTCGCCGCACACGACGGTGGTCCCGCCCCGACGCTCCAGCTCCTGATCTATCCCGCCACCGACTTCAGCCGCCGGCGCCGGTCACGCGAGCTGTTCGGCGAGGGCTTTTTGCTCACCAACTCCGAGATGGATTGGTTCGAGACCAACTACCTGGGAGCAGAACGGGCGCACTCACGCGATCCGCGCGCCTCGCCGCTGCTCGCGGAGGACCTGTCGGGCCTCGCCCCCGCCTACGTCGTGACCGCCGCGTTCGATCCGCTGCGCGACGAGGGCGAGGAGTACGCCGAGGCTCTGCGGGCGGCCGGGACGCCCGTCACATTGCGCCGCTTCCCCGGCTTCATCCACGCGTTCATCGCCGGCGCCGGGGTAAGCCGCAACGCCCGGGATGCGCTGGTCGAGATCGGCGGCGCGACGCGCGCCATGTTCGCCGCCGCGGCCGGGGCTCAGGCCGCGTACCGCTGAGCGGCCCGGGCGCGCGCCTTGGCCGCCTCGTCCTCGCGGTTCTTGGACGGGGCAGCCGTCTGCAGATCGCTCAGCAGATGGAAGGAGGCGTGGGCCACGGCGTCCACCGCACGTGCGAATGCCTCCTCGTTGGCCCGCGAGGGCTTGTTGAAGCCGCTGATCTTGCGCACGTACTGCAGCGCGGCCGCGCGGATCTCGTCGGGCGTCGTCGGCGGCTCGAAGTTGTGCAGCGTTCTGATGTTTCGGCACATGGCGCAGACTCTACGCCCCGCCGGGCACCGCGCAGGGCAGCGTCCCCGGGTCGTAGTGAACGCACGTGGCCAGCGGGTTGCCGAACAAGC
>DATIEI010000160.1:0-2672 GCA_035455845.1 Solirubrobacteraceae bacterium | reverse complement strand
CACCCGGACGCCGGTGTCATTCAGCTCCTGGCGCGCGGCCTCGCCCATCGCGGTGACCGACCACTTGGTGGCCGAGTAGAGCGAGCCGGGCAGCGCGCGCCGCCCGGCCACCGAGCCGGTCAGGATCAGGTGGCCTTTTGAATCCTTCAGAGCCTCGAGGGTGGCCCGGATCGTGAGCGCGACCCCGTAGACGTTGGTCAGCACCATCTCGCGCCAGTGCTCGGGCGTGTCGCCCAGGAAGCTCCGAGCGGCGCCGAAGCCGGCATTGGCGAAGGCCACGTCGAGACGACCGAAGTGGCTGAGGGCGGTCTGCACCGCCGCCTGCTGCTGTTCCCATTCGGTCACGTCGCACGCGACGACGAGGGCGCGATCCTCGCCGCCGAGCTCGCGGGCCAGATCGGTGAGGCGATCGACCGACCGGGCGGCCAGCACGACGCGGTAACCGGCGCCGACCGCGGCGCGGGCCGTGGCCGCGCCGATGCCGCTCGACGCGCCGGTGATCAGGAATACGGGATCGGACATGCCACGATGACTACCCATGCAGGACCGCGCTCGAATCCACGTCATGGCCGGTGGTGGCGGTGACGGCTGCCTGAGCTTCCGGCGGGAGGCGCACGTGCCCAAGGGCGGACCCAACGGCGGCGACGGGGGCCGCGGGGGCGACGTCGTGCTCGTGTGCGACGACTCGCTGCGCGACCTCGAGCGCTTCCGGCGCCAGGCGCACTTCAAGGCCGGCCGGGGTGGTCACGGCCAGGGATCGCTGCGCCACGGCAAGGATGGCGAGACCCTGACGATTGGCGTGCCACCCGGCACCGAGGCGCGCGTGGAGGCGGACGGCACCGTCCACGACCTGGTGCGCCCCGGTCAGCGTGCGGTGGTGGCGCGGGGTGGCCCGGGCGGGCGGGGGAACAAGCGCTTCGCCGGCCCCACGCATCAGACACCACGATTCGCCGAACGCGGGCTGCCCGGCGAGGAGACGTGGATCGCGCTGCAGCTGAAGCTGCTGGCCGACGTGGGTCTGGTCGGTCTTCCGAACGCCGGCAAGTCATCGCTGCTCGCGCGCCTGACCCGGGCCAGGCCGAAGGTGGCGGATTACCCATTCACGACCCTCGAGCCTGCGCTGGGAACGCTCGAGACCGAGGATCGGCAGCTGGTCATCGCCGACATCCCGGGGCTGATCGAGGGGGCGAGCGCCGGCGCGGGGCTCGGGCACGACTTCCTGGCCCACATCGAGCGCACGCGGCTGCTCGTCCACGTACTCGACCTGGCGCCGCTCGACGGCAGCGATCCGGCCGAGAACCACGCCACCGTCGAGCGCGAGCTCGAGCTGCACAACCCGCGCCTGGCCGTGCTCCCGCGAGTGCTGGCCCTTTCGAAGGCCGACCTGGTCGACCCGGCTGCACGCGAGACGGCCCGCGCCGAGTGGGAGAGGCGAGTCGGGCGGGACACGCCAGTGATCGTGACCTCCTCGGCCACCCGGCTCGGGCTGGACGAGCTCACCGCCGAGCTGGCCCGCCGCGTCCCAGTAGTCGAGGCGCCCTCGGAGGGCCCGATCGAGGTGGCGCTTCCGGAGGAGGAGCTGGCCGAGCACCGCGTGTTCCGCCCGGCGGCGCCGCGCGCGTATCGGGTGGCCAAGGTGCGCGATCGGGTCTACCGGGTGACCGGTCAGGGGATCGAGCGCCTGGTCGCGCGCTACGACCTCGACAATGCGGACGCGCTGGCCTACCTCGAGCGGCGGCTGCGGGGGATCGGCGTGATCCGGGCCCTCCAGGAGGAAGGGTTCGAGCCGGGCGACGAGGTGGAGATCGCCGGGATCGCGTTCGACCTCGATCCGGAGTAACCGGCGCACCTCCTCGCGCGGCAGCGTACGATCGCGCGCGTCCTGCTGCCGAGAGGGAGGCGTCATGCGTCGTGGGGTGTGTGGAGTGTTCGCGATCTTTGCTGCCGCGCTGATCGCGCCGCCGGCGAGCGCGCAGGTGCTGCGGGTGGGGAGCTACAACGGCATCCCTGGCCAGTACAGCTCGATCCAGGCGGCTGTGAACGCCGCCCAGCCGGGCGACACGGTCCTGGTCGGACCGGGCGATTACAAGACGACCGGGTCAAGTGCCCCAAGCGACGCGGCGGACACACCGGCCGCGGTTCTCATCACCACGCCGAACCTCACGCTGCGCGGGATGAACCGAGGCGGCGTGGTGGTCGACGGGACCGACGCCGGCCCCCAGTGCAGCTCGAGCGCCGGCGACCAGAACCTCGGCCCGGGCGGCTCGGGGCTCAACGGGATCATGGTCTGGAAGGCCAACAACGTCGCGGTCCAGAACCTGACCGCCTGCAACTTCCTGGCCGGCTCGGGGAACGCCGGCAACGAGATCTGGTGGAACGGGGGAGACGGCGGCGGTCAGATCGGCGGCTGGGGGTTCGACGGCGACTACCTGACCGCTACCAGCACCTACTTCGCCGACGAGTCGACCGCGGCGGGCTACGGGATCTTTTCGAGCAACTGGAGCGGCGGCACGTGGGATCAGACCTACGCCTCGAACTTCAACGACTCCGGCTACTACATCGGCGCCTGCCAGCAGGTGTGTGACCAGACGATGAACCACGCCTGGTCGGAGTACAACGCGCTCGGCTACTCGGGCACCAATGCGGGCGGGCAACTGGTGATCGAGAACTCG
>DATIEI010000159.1:0-14251 GCA_035455845.1 Solirubrobacteraceae bacterium | reverse complement strand
AGTTCCGGATCGTGGCCGACCCGAGTACGGGGCTGCGCTCGGCGACGCACTTCGTCGGCTACGTGCCCAGCGGCCGCGCCCCCGACCACTTTCACACCTACGACGAGGTCATCTACGTCCTCGAGGGCGAGGGAGCGTTTCACGCCGGCGGCACGAGCCGCCCGATCGGCGCCGGCTCGTGCATCGAGCTGCCGGCGCGCACCGTTCATTGTCTGGAGAACATCGGCCCCGACGTCATGCGCCTTGTGGCCGTGTTCCGGCCGCCCGGCTCGCCGGCGGCCGCGTACTACCCGGACGGCACCCCGGCTTATCCGGGGACGCCGGCCTTGACGAACTAACTAAGGATCCACCAGAGGAGGAGGTTCCGCACCAATGAAGGTACGCATGAGCCTTGCGGCCCTGGCGCTCACCGCGCTGGTCGCCGCCGGCTGTGGGAGCAGCAACAGCAGTAGCAGTGCGAGTAGTGCCAGTTCGACACAGGCAGCCAGTGGCGGCAGCAGCGCCTCCAAGAGCTGCGCGGCGTCGATCGGCATCGAAGCCCCGCTCACCGGTCAGGTCGCGGTGCTCGGTCAGGAGCAGCTGGCGTTCGCCAAGCTCGCGATTCAGGACGACAACAAGGCCAACGGCACCAACATCACGCTGGTCCAGGGTGACACACAGCTGATGCCGGCGCAGGCGACGACCGTCACGCAGCAGTTCATCTCGAACTCGAAGATCGTCGGGGTGGTCGGGCCGGCCGGTAGCCAGGAGGTCGAGGCGGTCGGGCCGCTGTTCGGGCGCGCCGGGCTGGCGTTCATCTCGGGGTCGGCGACGAACCCGACGCTCACCACGTCCGGCAAGAACGCGACGTTCTTCCGGACCGTGTCGCGCGACGACGTTCAGGGCCCGGAGGACGCGAACTTCATCGTGAAGACGCTGCATCCGAAGGCGCTGATGATCATCGACGACCAGGAGGTCTACTCGACCGGTCTGGTTTCCGCGATGCTCCCGGTGTTCCAGAAGGCCGGGATCAAGGTCGACCACGAGTCGGTCAGCCAGAAGGTGACCGACTTCTCCTCGCTGGTCGCGAAGGTCACTCCGCAGACCACCGTGGTGGTGCTGCCGTGGCAGGTCGCGGCCAACGCCCAGCAGTTCGGCAAGAACCTCGCCCAGCAGCACAAGAACGCGACGATCGTGGGAACGGACGGCACGTTCTCGCCGAGCTCGTTCACGACCGCGGGCTCGTACGTCTCGTCGTTCGGGCCGGACATCACCGCGATCCCGGCCGATGCGTCGATCGTGGCGGCGGCCAAGCAGGCGTTCCCGAAGTTCGGGACGTTCGGCCCGCCGGTCTACGCGGCCACGCACGTGCTCGACGAGGCGATCGCCACCGCCTGCAAGTCCGGCTCGCCGAGCCGCGACAACGTGCTCTCGGCGGTCAAGGCGACCGACGAGTCGAGCTCGATCCTCGGTCAGCCGATCAAGTTCGACTCCAAGGGCGATATGGAGAACGCCAAGTGGTTCCTGTTCAAGATCGACAAGTCGGGCAAGTACAACCTGGTCACGGGTTCGTGATCGGCTGAGTCAGTAGGCCCCCCGCGGCGCGCGTCCGACCGGCGCGCGCCGCGGTCTGCCGGTAGGGTTGCCGCAGGAGAGGGCATCGCATGACCAAATTCATCCAGGAACTGGTGAACGGACTCACCCAGGGCGGCCTGTACGCCCTGGTAGCGCTGGGTTATTCGATGGTCTACGGGGTGCTCAAGCTGTTGAACTTCGCCCACGGCGACATTTACATGGTGGGGGCGTTCGTCGGCTACTTCGTGCTGCAGTGGTTCGGGGGGCCGACCGCGCTCGCGGTGCCGGTGCCGTTCGTGATCCTGGCCATGTTCCTCGTCGCCGGCGGCGGGATGGGCGCGCTGGGGGTGGCGATCGAGCGCTTCGCCTACCGACCGCTGCGCGACGCGCCACGGATCGCGCCGCTGATCACCGCGCTCGGCGTGTCGTTCCTGCTCGAGAACACGATGCTGCTCCTGTTCGGCGCGTCGTTCCGCGACTACAACACCTCGGCCTTCATCCCGTACTCGACCGAGATCCGCATCGGCGGGGTCCACATCTGGATCGTGCAGATCATGGTGATCGTGCTCAGCGTCGCGCTGATGTATGGGCTGCAGGTGCTCGTCACGCGCACGCAGCTGGGCCGGCAGATGCGCGCCGTCGCCACCGATCGTGAGGCGGCCGAGATGCTCGGGATCAACGTCGACTACACGATCTCGGCCACGTTCTTCCTGGGCTCGGCGCTCGCCGGGATCGCCGGGGTGATGGCAGGGCTCGCGTTCAACGAGATCTACACGCTGATGGGATTCATCCTCGGGCTCAAGGCGTTCACCGCGGCGGTGGTCGGCGGGATCGGATCGATTCCCGGCGCGATGCTCGGCGGGTTCCTGATCGGACTCGCCGAGGCGTTCATCACCGGATACGTCTCCTCGACCTTCACCAACCTGATCGTGTTCGGGATCCTGATCGTGTTCATGATCGTGCGCCCGACCGGATTGCTCGGCCGCGTGCAGCTGCAGAAGGTCTGATGGCCGTCGAGCCCAAGGATTCACCAGGCGTCGGCGTCGACGAGTGGGTGGCTCGCTCGGTCGAGCGCAAGGAATACATGCCCGGCTGGCGCGGCGACGCCCAGCGCGCGCTCGAGCGGGTCGGCTGGTGGCCGCGCCTTGGCCTCGCCGCCGCGGTCGGGGTGTTCATCCCGCTGGTCATCGGCTTGAACTCGTTCCAGACGCAGGTCGGCATCGACGCGCTGCTGCTGGCCATCCTCGCGCTCGGGCTGAACGTGTCGGTGGGTTGGGCGGGACTGCTCGACCTCGGCTACATCGCGTTCTACGGCTTCGGGGCGTACGGGTTTGCGCTGCTGTCCTCAAACCAGCTGAACCCCCCGAACGGGATCCACTGGCCGGCCTACTTCTCGATCCCGCTCGTGATGATCGGCGCCGCGGTCCTCGGGCTGTGCGTGGGTTGGCCGTCCCGCCGGCTGATCGGCGACTACCTGGCGATCGTCACGCTGTTCTTCGGCGAGGCGTTCGTTGAGTTCACCAACAACGTCGCGCCGAGCAAGCTCGGCGGACCGAACGGCATCTTCGCGCTCGACCCGCTCCACGGCTTCCACGTTCAGATCCTCACTCCGACCGGCTACTTCTACGTGCTGCTGGCCCTGCTCGTGGCATCGATGGCCGTGCTGCACATGCTCGACACCTCGCGGATGGGTCGGGCGTGGCGCGCGGTCCGCGAGGATCCGCTGGCCGCCTCGGCGATGACCATCCCGGTCAACCGGGTCAAGCTGATGGCGTTCGCGATCGGCGCGATGATCGCTGCGATGGCCGGCGCGGTGTTCGCCGCGCAGCAGACCAGCGTCTTCCCGACCGACTTCGACACGCCCTACCTGATCCTGATCTACGCCGGCCTGATCCTCGGAGGCGCCGGCAGCCTGTCCGGAGCCGTGGTGGGCGGGCTGGTCGTGTCGATCGTCCTGGACGGATTCCTGCGCAGCCCCAACCAGTCGGGCTACATCTTCTACGGCGTGATCCTGGTCACGCTACTGCTCAAGCTCCGCCCGTGGAGCCGGGTTGCCTTCGTGATCGTCGGAACGATCGTGTTCGGGTTCATCGTGCACGCGATCGTGGGCGCGATCTGGCCGAGTGCCACCGCGGGGATCACCGGCGCCAACAACACCTGGACCGACCTGCACTGGGCGATCGTTCCGGCCAACCCGGTCACGTTCGGCAACATCTGCTTCGTCGCCCTTCTGTGCATGGTCGTCGTGCTGGCTCAGGTGCACCATCGATGGCGGACGATCCTGCTCATCCCGACGCTCTATCTGGCCGCGTGCGCCTGGGAGGCGCGGCTGTCCCAGGTCCCCGCGATCACCCGGCTGCTGCTGCTGGGCGCGATCCTGATCGTGGTGATGGCGTGGCGGCCGGCTGGGCTCCTGGGCGCCCGGCGCGTGGAGATCGTTTAAGTGGTTCCGCTCGCGAGTACGATCGCATTCGAGCGCCCCCTGGCGGCGCTGGACTGCGTCCTCGTCGCCTCACGTAGCTCTGCTACGCATCGGCTCCTGCGTCCTTGCCCAGCATCAACCAGTGGACGCTCTCGGTGCGACCGCACCCACGAGGGGAACCACTAGTGGCACTGCTCGAGCTCAACCAGCTGACCCTCGACTTCGGCGGCCTGCGGGCGCTGTCCGAACTCGACCTGGCGGTCGACAAGGGCGAGATCGTCAGCGTGATCGGCCCCAATGGCGCCGGCAAGTCGACGGTGTTCAACGTGATCACCGGGCTGTACGAGCCGACCGGGGGAGAGGTCCGGTTCGCCGGGCAGTCGCTGGCCGGTCTGAAGCCCCACCAGGTCACTCAGCTCGGGGTGGCGCGGACGTTCCAGAGCCTGCGCCTGTTCCTGAACACGACGGTCATCGAGAACGTGATCACGGCCACCTACGGCCGCACCAGGGCCACGCCGATCGAGCAGATCTTCCGACTGCCGCGCGCCCGGCGCGAGGAGCGCGAGATCCGCGAGGACGCCGAGCGGATCCTGTCGTTCTTCGGCCAGCGTCTGGCCGGCTACCGCTGGAACCAGCCCGCCTACAGCCTGTCCTACGCCAACCGCCGCCGGCTCGAGATCGCCCGCGCGCTCGCGACCCATCCGCAGATGCTGCTGCTCGACGAGCCCGCGGCCGGGATGAACCCCAACGAGACGCACGAGGTGACCGAGCTGATCGGGCGTCTGCGCGACGAGCTGGGGGTCGGGATCGTGGTCATCGAGCACGACATGCACGTGGTGGGCGGCGTGTCCGATCGCGTGGTCGCGCTCGACCACGGCGTGAAGATCGCCGAAGGCACGTTCAACGAGGTAGCCAGCCACCCGTCGGTCGTCGAGGCGTATCTGGGTCGCGACCCGGAGGCTCTGGCCGAGGCATGAACGGACTGCTCAAACTCGACGGCATCACGACCTACTACGGCCAGATGCGGATCCTCGAGGGGATCTCGATCGAGGTCGGCGCCGGCGAGCTGGTCTGCCTGCTGGGCGGCAACGCGTCGGGCAAGTCGACCACGCTCAAGACCATCCTCGGGCTGGTCCGCCCGCGGGCCGGGAAGGTGATGCTGGCCGGCGAGGACGTGACGGGCTGGCCGGTGCCCCAGCGGATCGCCAACGGGATCGCGATCGTGCCCGAGAACCGCCGGCTGTTCGGAGACATGACCGTGCGCGAGAACCTCGAGCTCGGGGCGACGCTGTGCGACGCGAGCAACTTCGACGCGGACCTCGAGCGCGTGCACACGCTGTTTCCACGCCTGCACGAGCGCAAAGACCAGCTGGCGGGGACGCTGTCGGGCGGCGAGCAGCAGATGGTCGCGATGGGCCGTGCGCTGATGTCGCGCCCACGGCTGCTGCTGATGGACGAGCCGTCGATGGGGCTCTCGCCCGCGCTCGTGCAGCAGAACTTCCGCATCATCAAGGAAGTGCACGAGTCGGGCGTGTCGGTGCTCATGGTCGAGCAGAACGCAACGATGGCGCTGTCGATCGCCGACCGCGGCTACGTCCTGTCCACCGGCCAGATCGTGCTCGAAGGCCCGGCCTCGGAGCTCCTCAAGAGCGAGGACCTGAAGCGCGCGTACCTGGGCCGGTGACCACGGCCGGCATCGAAAGCCGCGACGCAGCCGCCGAGCTCGACGCACGCGACCCGTTGCGCGACTTCCGCGATCGCTTCGTGATCGATCCCGACGTCGTGTACCTCGACGGCAACTCGCTCGGCTGCCTGCCCAAGACGACGGTGGAGCGTCTGGGCGCGACCGTCGCGCAATGGGGGGAGCGAGGCGTCCGTGCCTGGGACGAGGGCTGGCTCGAGCTTCCGCTCGAGGTCGGGGACCGGTTGGGGGCCGCCGTGCTCGGCGCCGCACCGGGCCAGACCGTGGTCGGCGACTCGACCACTGTCTGCTTCTACAAGCTCGCGTCGGCGGCGCTCGACGCGCGTTCCCGCCGCACCCAGATCGTCACCGATCTCGGCAACTTCCCGACCGATCGCTACGTGCTCGAGGGCCTGGCCCGAACGCGCGGCCTCGAGATCGTCTGGCTCGAAGGCGACCCCCATCCGGACGACGTGGCGGCGCGGCTCGGTCCGGACACAGCGCTGGTCACCTTCTCGCACGTGTCCTACCGCTCGGCCCACATCGCCGACATGGCTCAGATCAACAACGTCGCAGGCGACGCCGGGGCGCTGATGCTGTGGGATCTCAGCCACAGCGCCGGCTCCGTCCCCATTTCGCTCGATGGCGACCGCGCCCCGCTCGCCGTGGGCTGTACATATAAATATCTAAATGGCGGTCCCGGCGCGCCCGCGTACATGTATGTGAGCCGCGACCTGCAGTCCGAGCTGCGCCAGCCGATCTGGGGCTGGCTCGGCCGCCGGGACCCGTTCGAGATGGCCCCCGGCTACGAGGTCGCCGACGGCATGCGCGGGTTCCTGTCGGGCACGCCGCCGGTCCTCGCCCTCTCAGCCGTCGACGAGGGCGTCCGGGTCGTGGCCGAGGCCGGGATCGAGGCGATCCGGACCAAGGGCATCGCGCTGACCGAGCTGGCCATCTCACTCGCGGACACGATTCCGGGTGTGTCGGTGGCGTCGCCGCGGGATCCGGCCAAACGAGGAGCCCATGTCGCGCTGGCGCACCCGCGCGCTCGCGAGCTGTGCGCGCGGCTGATCGACGTCGGCGTGATCCCGGACTTCCGCCGGCCGGACGTGATCCGCTTCGGGCTCTCGCCGCTGACCACCCGGTTCGTCGACGTGTGGGACGGCGTCGAGGCGCTCAGCCGGGCGCTGCAGGAGCGATCGTGAGCATCGCCGCGCTGGCCCGCGGCAGCGTCAGGACGTAACCGCGACTCGAGGCGCGCACGGCGGACGCGCCGCCGAGCGTCACGCCGGTGGTCGCGGTGATGCCCTTGCCGCGCAGGCGCTCGAGCGTCGCCCGCCGGTGCGCCCCGGGAATGCGGACCGCGAGCGTTCGCCGGCGCGCAGTGTCCTCGTTGATCAGCACGACGTGCACGGTGCCGTTCGGCGCACGGGTCGCCCAGGCGCGAACGCTGCCGGGGGAACCGGAAACGTCGAGTAGGCGGGCCCCGGGTGGCGCGGCCTGGGCGAACATCTCGAGTCCGTAGTACTCGGGGGCCACGACCGCCCGCCACCCGCCGTCGCGGTGGGTGAACTTGAACAGCTCGTACGTCGCGCCCGGATACGTGTGGATGTTGACCCCGTCGACGCCCACCCGGGCCATCTCGAACACCGCGTCGAGTGCCCAGAGCGCGGACGCGAACCCGTCGCTGATCCCGGGCGCATGGCCGCACGAGTCGCTGTTCATCTCATCGATCCGCAGCGCGACGTGCTCCGCGTGTGCCGCGACGACGGACGGCGCGATGCTGTCGGCGAGTCCTCGCGCGGCGAGCGGGGACAGGATGTGCGCAATAGTCGGGTACCGGGGGTCAGAGGGCGCGAGGAAGCAGGTCTGGAGCGGATACTTGTGGAGGGTGGCCAGGCGAACCCGGGGCTGCGCGGCCAGAAACGTGGGGAGGTCGGGGATCCAGCGCGGCCCCCCGGTGGCCGGCCCGACGAGCGGGATCTTCGGGAGCGATCGGCTGATCTGCGAGAAGTCGCGGAGGTAGGAGGAGAAGTCGTAGGTCGAAGGGCGGCCGGTGACGTGCCTGCCGTTCGGGAGGCGGTAGAAGCTGAAACTGCCGTACAGCTCCGGCTCGTTGCCCGGCTCGAGCCCCACGATCGAGTTGCGACCGATCCCATGCACGAGGGCCCGCGCCTCGGCGGAAGCGTCGCGTGCGCTGTCGAGCTCAAGGTTGATCCCGAGGATCAGGCGGGCGCCCAGGTCGCGCGCGAGCGCCCTGGTGACCCTCACCCACCGCGGCGTGAGCGTATACCGGATGCCGAGCGGCTTGGTCATGCCCCGCACCGGCCACCACGTCCAGTCGGTCGTGTCGCCCCCGATGCGCAGGTTCGGCGCCTGGCCCGGCGACAGGTTGCGGATCAGCTGGAGGAGCACCGGGTTGACCGCCTCCGGATTGGTCCCGGCGTATGCCGCGACCGCCGGGTACTCGAACGACAGCCCGAGGAAGCCGGGCGCGATCGTCCGCCCGGTGGGCCTGCCGACGCTCAGGATCGGCGTCGGCGCCGCGGCGGGATGTCGCTCGTGGGCGCTCGACCGATGCGACGCGCCCAGCGCCCCGATGACCGCCGCGAGGCCGGCGGCAAGGATCGCGAGGATCGCTGAGCTGCGACGGTTCACCCGCCCAGCACCGCAACACCCATCAGCTCGACCTGCGCGTCCGGCTCGAACAGCTCCCGGACCCCGAACAGCCCCATCGCCGGATAGTGGCGGCCGAAATGCGCCCGCCATACCTGCCCGATCGCCGGCAGCGCCGCCTTGTACGCACCCACGTCGGTCACGAACACCTGCAGCGAGACGAGGTGGTCCGGCTCGCCGCCGGCGGCTCTGAGCGCGACGAGAAGCCGTCGGGCGGCGTCGTCGAACTGCTCGGGGAGCGTGGCGCCCGCGCCGATCTGGCCGGCCAGGTGCACGATGCTTCCGGAAGACACCACCGCGTGTGAGAACCCGCGCGGTGCCCCAAGCTCCGGGGGATTGACGATCCGATTCCGGCTCATGGCTTGGCGGCGCGACGAAACCCGGTCCCCGCCGCGCCGCGCCGACGACGATACTCGACATCCGAGTCCGGAGCAATGTCGGGTATGCTCGGCGAGAGTCACGGTGGCGACGGACAGCCCCTACTGGAACCCGAAGACCGAGACCCTTGATCGGGAGCGGATCGAGGCACTGCAACTGGCGAAGCTGCGCCGCCACTGCGAGTGGGCGGCCGCGCGCAGCCCCTGGTACCGGCGGCGGTTCGCCTCCGACGGGTTCGACCCCGGACAGCTGAGCTCCCTGGCCGACCTGCGCCGGATTCCCTTGCTCACTCGGGACGACTGGATGGCCTCGCAGGAGGCCAAGCCGCCGTACGGCGAGATCCCGGTCATCGCCGGCGAGGGTGCGATCCGGATCCACACGACCTCGGGCACCACCGGGCGCGGGCCGCTCCGCGCGCTCGACTCGCGCAAGGACTGGGCCTGGATCGCCGAGATGTGGTGCTACGCGATCTGGGGCTGCGGGATCCGGCCCGCCGACACCGCCTACATCGCGTTCGGCTACGGCTCGTTCATCGGCTTCTGGGGCCTTCACTACGCGATGGAGAAGATCGGGGTGTTGAACGTGCCCGGCGGCGCCCAGTCGACCGAGGCGCGCGTGCTCCAGATCGTCGACTTCGGCGCCACCGTGCTCGCGGCCACCCCCACCTACGCGATTCGGCTGGCCCAGGAGGCTGAGCGCCTGGGCATCGACCTAGGCGACTCGAGCGTCGAGCGGCTGATCCTGTCCGGCGAGCCGGCCGGCTCGATCCCGCAGACCAAGGCGCTGATCGAGGAACTGTGGGGCGCCAGGGCGTTCGACACGGCCGGGATGACCGAGATCGGGACGATCATGGTGTTCGAGTGCGCGCAGCAGCCGGGCGGCACCCACATCATCGAGGACCACGTGCTCGAGGAGGTGCTTGATCCGGACACGCTCGAACCGGTCGGATACGGCGAGCGTGGAGAGCGGGTGGTGACCTCGTTCGGGCGCGGAGCGGTTCCGCTGCTGCGCTACCGGACCGGAGACCTCGTGTGTCGGGTTCCCGCGGATCGCTGCTCCTGCGGGCGCGGGTTCGACATCTACGAGGGCGGCATCCTCGGCCGCGTCGACGACATGAAGGTGATCCGCGGGACCAACGTGTATCCGCGGGCGATCGAGGCGATCGTGCGCGAGTTCCCCGAGGTTGAGGAGTTCCAGACGGTGATCTCGCACGAGGGCATCCGCGACGAGATCACGCTGCGGCTGGAGATGAAGCCCGACTGGTCCCCGGGCGCCTGGGACGCGTTGCGCGATTCGGTGCACCGTCGGCTGGGGCACGCTCACGAGGGGCTGAACTTCCGGATCGAGCGCGTCCGCGCCGGTGAGCTGCCGCGCTTCGAGCTCAAGGCCAAGCGGATGATCGACATGCGGGACACGCCGGTGGCGGTGGTCAAGTGAACGCGGCAAACGACGGCCGTGCGGCGAACTACAGCCGTGTCGACTTGCTCGGTTCAGAGCTCAGCCCGGACGAGCAGCGCCTGCTCGCGGTGTACGACGAGCTCAAGGCGCTGTGCGAGGCGGACCTCCCGCCGAACGCCCATGCGGGCGTGCGCGCCTCGCTGGCTCTCATGCACAACGTGGTGGCCGGACTCGCGCTCGAGTACGAGCATCTGACCGACCACGGGGCGTGAGGGCGCCGTGATGCGGATCGCGGTCGTCGGCGGCGGGCCGGGCGGGCTCTATTTCTCGATCCTGATGCGCAAGATCCGGCCGGACTGCGAGGTCACGGTGTATGACCGGCGCGCGCCCTCCGACACGTTCGGGTTCGGCGTGGTGTTCTCGGACGAGACCCTGACCGTGTTTGAGCACGCCGATCCCGAGACGTACTCGCAGATCGCCGAGCGCTTCACCCGGTGGACCGACATCGACATCCATGTTCGCGGTACGGCGACCACGTCCGGCGGTCACGGCTTCTCGGCCATCGGGCGCCGCGAGCTCCTGCGGATCCTCCAGGAGCGGGCGCTCGCGCTGGGCGCCGACCTACGCTTCGAGACCGAGGCCCCGCCGGTGGGCGAGCTGGGCTGGGCCGATCTGATCGTCGGCGCCGACGGCGCCTCGAGCGCGGTTCGCACCGCGATGGCCCGCGACTTAGTCCCCGCCCTGGATCGCCGGCACTGCCGCTACATCTGGCTCGGCACCGATCTCGTGTTCGAGGCGTTCAAGTTCTTCATCGCCGAGCCCGCCGAGGGCGTGGTTCAGGCGCATGCGTACCCGTACGACGAGGGGATGAGCACGTTCATCGTCGAGATGCACGAGCGGACCTGGAAGCGGCTCGGCCTGGGCGAGCGCTCAATCGACGACGCGGTCGCCTGGTGCTCGGAGCTGTTCGCCGAGGCGCTCGACGGCCACCGGCTGTACTCGAACAACTCGCGCTGGATCAACTTCGTCACGGTGCGCAACCGGCGCTGGTGCGTGGACAACGTGGTGCTGCTGGGCGACGCGGCGCACACCGCGCACTTCTCGATCGGGTCCGGGACCAAGCTCGCGATGGAGGACGCGGTGGCGCTGGCGTGGGCGTTCCGGTCGTTTGGCGAGGACGTGTTCGCGGCCACGCGCGCCTACGAATCAGAGCGCCGGCCGATCGTCGAGTCGACCCAGCGCGCCGCTCAGGCCTCGCTCGAGTGGTTCGAGGGGATCGGCCGTTACGTCGGACAGGAGCGACTCCAGTTCGCGTTCAACCTGCTCACCCGCAGTCGCCGGGTGACCTACGACAACCTCAGGCTGCGCGACCCCGAGTTCGTGCGCGCCGTCCATCCGGATCCGCGCCCACCGATGTTCACACCGTTGCGGTTGCGTGGGTTGGAGCTTTCGAACCGAGTGGTCGTCTCACCGATGGACATGTACTCGGCGGTCGATGGCACGCCCGGCGACTTCCATCTCGTGCACCTGGGCGCGCGGGCGCTGGGAGGCGCCGGGCTGCTCATGACCGAGATGATCTGCGTCTCGGACATCGGCCGGATCACCCCGGGGTGCGCCGGCACGTATCGCGACGAGCATGTGGCGGCCTGGAAGCGGATCGTGTCGTTCGCCCATCAGCACAGCGGCTGCGCGGTGGGTGCCCAGATCGGGCACTCCGGGCGCAAGGGATCGACTCGTCTCATGTGGGAGGGGATCGACGAGCCGTTGCCGTCTGGGAACTGGGAGGTGATCGGTCCCTCAGCGGTGGCGTACGCGCGGCGCAATCAGGTCCCGCGCGCGATGACCCGAGCTGACATGGACATGGTTCGCGACCAGTTCGTGTGGGCTGCGCGCGGAGCTTTAGCCGCCGGGTTCGATCTGCTGGAAATTCACATGGCCCACGGCTACCTGCTGTCTTCTTTCTTGTCCCCATTGGCGAACCTCCGCGACGACGAGTACGGCGGGTCGCTGGAGAATCGGGCACGGTTCCCGCTCGAGGTGTTGGATGCCTGCCGCGCGGTGTGGCCCGACGACAACCCGGTCAGCGTGCGGATCTCCGCCACCGACTGGGTGGCCGGCGGGTTCGATCCCGATCAGGCCGTGGCATTCGCCCGAATGCTGGCTTCGCATGGTTGCGACGTCGTCGACGTGTCCTCCGGTCAGGTGTCGCCGCTCGAGAAGCCGGCCTACGGCCGCAGCTACCAGACTCCGTTCGCCGACCGGATCCGCCACGAGGCCGGCATGCCGGTGATCGCGGTCGGGGCGATCGCGAGCTACGACGACGTGAACACGATCGTGCTGGCCGGGCGCGCCGATCTGTGCGCGCTGGCCCGCCCCCACCTGTACGACCCCCATTGGACGCTCCACGCCGCCGCCGAACAGGAGTACGACCTGGTGCAGTGGGCGCCCCAGTACCGGGCCGGATCGCGCAAGCCGCCCGTCGGACGCGACCGGGTGCGGCCCGAGCTCGAGCGGACCTTCGAGGAGGTCGAGCTCGTCCGTGATCCGTGAGGACCCACTCCAGCCCCAGGATCTCGTCGTCACCATGCTCGGCGCGTACGTGCGTCCGTTCGCGCGCACGGTCTGGTCGGGAGGCATGGTGGCGCTGCTGGGCGAGTTCGGGTTCTCCGACGGCGCGGCCCGGGCTGCCCTGACCCGCCTGGTCCGTCGTGACCTGATCGCCCGCGTCCGGTCCGGTCGTCTGGTGCACTACCACCTCACGCCCCGGTGCGAGCGGCTGCTGGTCGAGGGCGACGGGCGGATCTTCACGCTCGGCCGGCTGCCCGCGGACGCCGGGCCGTGGACCGTGCTGTGGCATCAGATCCCCGAGGATCGCCGGCTCGAGCGCTCGCGTCTCGCGCGGCGGCTTCGCTTTCTCGGCTTCGGCTCGGTCCAGGACAGCGTGTGGGTCTCGCCGCACGATCACTCCGCCGAGGTCGCTGAGCTGCTTGAAGACCTTGGGGTGGCTGGGTTTGCCGCAGTGTTTGTCGCCACGATGCGCGAGGGCCCGGGTTGGGCGGCGCTCGTTGGCCGCGCCTGGAACCTCAGCGGCCTCGAGGAACGCTACGAGGCGTTCGGCTCCGAGTTCTCGCGCTATCTGAGCCCGGATTCTTCGCTCTCCGACCGCCATGCGTTCGAGATCCGCACGCGAATGACACACGTGTTCCGCGCCTTCGCCCAGCTCGATCCCGAGCTGCCCGACGAGCTGGCGCCGCTGTCAAAACCGCGCAGCCGCGCCGCCAACATCTTCGAGGCGCTGTACACCGGCCTGGCGGCGGCGTCCCAGCGCCATTTCGACGCCGTCACGACGACCTCGTCCGAGCCGCCTCCTCAGAGGACGTTGAAACAGCCGTAGACGATGAACAGCGGGTTGGTGACGCTGTGTCCCGCGGCGTCGAGCATCGTAGCGCCACCGAGGAACGCCGGCGGCGACTGCGCCTTGAAGCAGCCGTTGTACTGGACGCTCACGTCGTACTCGACCTGGGTCAGCTGGTACGGGACGGCGTTCGGCTGGGGGAGATAGATGTTTACGTTGCAGTTCCAGTCTCCCGGGCCAATGGCCTTGGTCGCGCGCCGGTTGCACGATGGCTGGATGTAGAGCCGGGCGTTCGCCGGCACGCGACGGCCGATCAGCTGTTGTTGCAGGAGCGTGACGTTGTTGAACTCCTGCCCGACCGCGGAGTCGAGCCGCTGCGCGGTCACGCCGGTCGGGCCGAGGCCGCAGCCGAGCGCGAGCAGGGCGACGACGACCGTCGTCACCGCCACCACCTTGGCCGGGGCGGTCCAGCTCGGTCCGCGCCCGCTGACGCCGGCGAGGAAGTCGCGGCGGCGCATGATCCGCCAGCTGACGATCAGGCAGCCCGCGATCCAGGCCACCGAGACGAGGCTCCCGACGAGCACCTGCCCGAAATAGGCGTGACTCGAGAACAGTCCGTGCCAGCCGTCGAAGGCCGAGCCGATCAGGAGCTCGTGGACGATCACGCCCTTGCCGATCAGGTCGAGCAGCTGGGTGATGAGCGCGACCAGCAACGGCCCGAGCACGCCGAGGATGCCGTTGCGGGTGGCGACCGAGAACAGGATCGCCAGGCTCAGGTAGGCAAGCA
>DATIEI010000158.1:0-5328 GCA_035455845.1 Solirubrobacteraceae bacterium | reverse complement strand
GCGTGCGCGCGCCTGGAGCCTCACCCGCGGCGGTACTTCGCCACCGCGAGGGGCAGCGAGACCGCGATGATCGCCGCCGACCAGATCAGCGCTCGAGCCACGAAGTAGCCGGCTGGGTGGCCGAGCAGGGTCTGAGCATGCGGTCCGAGGGTCAGCGCGCGTACGGCGTCGACCATGTAGGTCAGCGGTTGGTGTGACGCGAACACCTGGAGCCAGCTGGGCATCGAGGCCACCGGGACGTAGGCACTCGAGATGAACGCGAACGGGAACACGATCATGCCCATTCCCTGCGCCGCCTGCGCGCCCGAGGCAAACAGGCCCATGGTCACGAACAGCCACTCGAAGGCGAAGCCGAACACGATCACCAGACCGAACGCGGCGAGGCCTTCGACCGCCGAGCCGTGCAGCCGGAAGCCGACCGCGAACGCGATCCCGACCGTGACCGCGCTGGCCAGGGTGAGGATCGCGGTGTCCGCGATCGCACGGGCGGCGAGCACGCTGCTGCGCGGAATCGGTAGCGAGCGCAGCCGGTCGATGAGTCCCTGGTGCAGGTCCTCGGCGGTCGCCACGGCAGCGCCGATGCCGCTGAACAGGACACCGGTGGCGATGAAGCCCGGGACCAGGAAGTCGACGTAGGGCAAGCCGACGCTCTTGATGGCGCCGCCGAACAGGTAGCGATAGATCAGGAAGAACATCGACATCTGGATCGTGGCCATCACGATCAGCTGGGGCGTGCGCACGTAGCGCAGCAGCGCGCGACGGGTCACGGTCGCCGTGCTCCGGACCAAGCCGGCGCCGGCGTCGGGGGAGAAAGCCAGGGTTGACATTGGAGTGGTTCCCTTCGAATCGAGTTAGGCCGCCGCTTCCGCAGCGGCGTCGTTGCGATCGCCGGTCAGGGCGAGAAACACCTCGTCCAGGTTCGGCCGGCGCAGCGCGATGTCGTCCAGCTCCACGCCGGCCGCGGTGACGAGCGCCATCGCTTCCATCAGCCGCTCACCACCGGACTCGACGCGGACGCTGACCCTCCGGGTCAGCTTCTCGATCTGCGCGGAACCGCCGAGCACCTCGGCCACCACGGCCAGATCCTGGCCGTCCCGGACGTGCAGCTCGATCACGTTGCCGCCGATGCGCGCCTTGAGCTCCGCCGGCGTTCCGGTGGCCACCGCCCGGCCGTGGTCGACGATCACGACCTGGTCGGCCAGATGGTCGGCCTCGTCGAGGTACTGCGTGGTCAGGAGCACGTCGGTGCCGTCCTGCACGAGGCGCCGGATGGCGTCCCACAGCTCGATCCGGCTGCGCGGATCCAGCCCCGTGGTCGGCTCATCGAGCAGCAGCAGGCGCGGCGCCCCGACCAGGCTTGCGCCCAGGTCGAGCCGCCGGCGCATCCCGCCCGAGTAGGTTCGAGCCAGCCGGTCCGCGGCGTCGAGCAACCCGAGCTGTTCGAGAACGGCATCCGCGCTGCGCCTGGCCGCCCGACCGTCAAGTCCGAACAGGCGGGCGACCATCTGCAGGTTCTCGCGGCCGGTCATCGCCGGCTCGACGGCGGCGAACTGGCCGGCCAGTCCGATCTCCCGGCGCACCGCACCCGGATCGCGGCCCACGTCGTGGCCGGCCACGCGGAGCACGCCCTCATCGAGCGCCAGCAGCGTCGCCACCGCGCGCACGAACGTGGTCTTGCCGGCACCGTTGGGACCGAGCACCGCCACCACCTGGCCGCGCTCCGCGACCAGGTCGAGCCCGTTCAGGGCATGGGTCTTGCCGTATCGCTTCTTGAGGCCCTGGGCCTCGATCGTTGGTGTCATTCGCCTTTTTCCTCGTTGTGTTCGTCGTGGGTGGGGAGGAAGGCCTCCGCGATCTCGCGCAGCCACTCCTCGCTCCAGGTCAGTCGCCCGTCCGTGAGATCCGCGGTCACCCCGCGCAGCCACCCGATCTCGGCCTCCAGGAGAGTCTTGCGGTACTCCTCCTCGAGCAGGAACAGGCGCGGTAGGCCGGGAGGAGCCGACTCGAGGACGCGCTCGGTCTCGGCCAGCTGGGCCGCGAGCCGCTCGGCGCGTAACTCGAGCTGCTCGCGGGCCTCCTCTACGGGCAGGGCGAACAGGATCGAGAGCGCGACGATGAACTCGGGGTACTGCCCGCCGGTCTCGCTCAGCATCCCGCGCAGCCACTCGCGCGCGACGAGCCGCCCGGCCTCGGTGATCGCGTAAACGACCCGGTCGGGATAGCCCTCCTGGCGGACCGTCGCCGATACCTCGACCAGCCCCAGCCGCTCGAGGCGCTCGATCGCCTGGTAGAGGCTCGCGCGCGAGCGGACATTGACGATCCGGTTCTTGCCCTCCGCCTCGAGCAGCTTCTGGAGCCGGTACACGTGCATCGGCTCGCTCCACAGCTGCCAGAGCACGATGAGGCCGAGAGGGGATGCCTGGGGCTGCTTGGACTCAGATCGATCTGCCATGGCGAGGAACATACTAGTCATAAGATAACTAGTCAAGTCATTTCTACACGTGAAGTGGCGACGGACGAGTGAGGCCCGTGTGGAGCTGTGCCGCTGTGCCGCTGTGCCGCTTGTGCCCGCCCGCTGCGGCGGTATAGGTTTGGTCCGCCACCGTGCTCGCAGCCACCGTGTCCTCGTCGCCGGACCGCACGCGGGGGGTCCCGCCGCTCGACGCGTGTGCGCTGGTCGGTGCCGGCGTCTACAGGCTGGGCGACGACCGGGAGCGGGTTGTCGAGCTCGAAGCGGTGCTGATCGGGCGCTGGCCGGTGACGACCCGGCATTTCCGGGAGTTCGTCGAGGCCACCTCACGCGAGGTCGGGGGGGCGCTGCGTCCGCGGCTCGAGGCCGAGCAGCTGGCCGACCACCCCATCGCCGAGGTGAGCTTCGCTGACGCGCACGCGTTCTGCGCGTGGGCGGCCGCCGAGTTGGGACGTCCGGTCAGGCTCCCGAGCGGAGACGAATGGGAGGCCGCCGCGCGGGGTGCCGAGGGCCGCGTCTGGCCCTGGGGCGAGGTGTTCGGCGCGGAGCGGTGCAATAGTGTGGAGTCCGGCTGGGGCTGGACGGTTCCGGTCCGAGCCCACCCGGAAGGCGCCGCGGCCGGCGGCGCCGAGCAGCTGGCCGGAAACGTGTGGGAGTGGGTCGGCGATCCGGCGGATGAGCACGGATGGCGGACGGTGCGCGGAGGGTCGTACCTGGACACCTCTTGGGGCGTGCGCTGCGCGCGGGCCCTGCCGGCCGACCCGGAACGCCCCACCGCCACGACCGGGTTCCGCATTGCGATCGAAGAGCGAGGACAGCGATGAGCGTCTCACCCGACAGCGTCCGCGATGCGTTACGCGACGTTTACGACCCGTGCTGTGCCGACCGCGGCATCAGCATCGTGGACATGGGCGTGGTCGAGGACGTGCGGGTCGCCGGCGGTCACGTCGAGGTCGACCTCGTGCTCACGACCGGCTGGTGCCCGTTCGTGGCGAGCATGTCGAACGCGATCCCGGATCGGCTGAATGGCCTCGACGGGGTCGAGAGCGTCGACGTCCGGGTCGTGTGGGACCCGGTGTGGACGCGGGAGCGGCTGTCGGAGTCGGCGCGCGAGAAGCTGACTCTGCCGCTGGAAGAGCTAATTCCCTACCGCGAACAGCGGATCGCCCAGGAGAGAGGAGCCTGATTCATGGCCACCACCGAGACAGCCGCCGGGACCGCGAGTGAACGCAAGGTGTCGGCATTCGTATTCGACTGCGTCTGCCACATCTTCAACTTCGATCCGGCCAACGCGCTCGGCTCGCCGGGCCAGCTGTTCGACGAGCACCTCTACGCGTTCCACCAGCTGCTGACGCGGGAGGGGGAGGAGATTCTCTCGCGCGAGCAGTTCATGCGCGAATGGAGCGTGGACGAGATCTACGACATGATCATCGAGGGCTCCGACACCGACATGATCGTGGCCCAGCCGCTGCCGCTCACCGATCTGTTCCACGATGGGCTTTCGGCCTGGGAGAAGTGCGCCGAGATGGCGGCCAAGCATCCGGACCGCGCCGTGTTCTGGGCGTCGATCAACCCGCTCGAGGGCAAGAAGGCGCTCGACCTGCTCCGCCGACAGGTCGAGGATCACGGGGCGCGTGGCCTGAAGCTCTACAACGTGCGCTACGACTACGGTCAGCCGTTCCCGTGGCGGATGGATGATCCGCGGGTGGCCTACCCGGTGTTCGAGCTTGCGCAGGAGCTCGGGATCAGCGTCGTCGGGGTGCACAAAGGGGTGCCGCTCGGACCCCAGCCGATCGAGCACACGCGCACTTTCGACATGGACGGGGCGGCGGCGAACTTCCCCGATCTCAACTTCATCATCTTCCACGTCGGGCTGCCCTGGCTCGACGAGGTGCTGTGGCAGATCGTCCGCTACCCGAACCTGTACGCCTCGATCGCCGCCACCGTGAATTTCATCGCCCGCCAGCCGCGCGTGTTCGCCGAGACGCTCGGCAAGATGATGTGGTGGTGCGGCGAGGACAAGATCATCTACGGCGGCGAGACGCCAATCTGGCATCCGCAGTGGGCGCTCGAGGAGTTCTGGAACTTCGAGCTGCCCCGTGACATCGTCGAGGAGCGCGGCTATCCACAGCTGACCGAGCAGGCCAAGCGCAAGATTCTCGGCGAGAACCTCGCCCGCCTGCATGGCATCGACGTGGAGGCCAAGAAGGCCGAACTCGGCGTACCCGGTTAGTCCTTCCGTCCGGCGAACGCGTACGTCGCTTGCGGCCGGCCGCCGCCCGGCCGCTAACAGGGGATAGCCGTACCCCCCAATCAAGGAGTAACCAAAGATGAAGTTCTCGTTCGGCGGACGGATTCGCCGTCTGGCAGCTGCCAATGCAGTGGTCGCTGCCGCTTCGCTTGCCCTCGCGGGCGGCGCTTTGGCCGACGCGCCCTCGAATACGGGCACGTTCGTGATCGGCGATCAGAACGTCCAGGTCGGCAGCCAGGTCACCTTCTGGGGCGCCCAGTGGTGGAAGGACAACCCGCTCAGCACCGGGCTCGCGCCCGCTTCGTTCAAGGGGTTCGCGGTCGACGCGACGCCCACCTGCGGGAACGACTGGACGACCGATCCCGGCAACAGCTCGCATCCCCCGGCCACGGTCGATGGGATGATCTCGGTGATCGTCTCGAGCCAGATCAGCCAGGACGGGCCAGTCATCTCCGGTGACGCCACCGGGGTCGCGCTGGTCCAGGTCGATTCGGGCTATGCCGGCGATCCCGGCCATCCCGGCACCGGGACCGTGCTTAGCTTCGAGTGTGGCGGTCCCGGCGGCATCCCGAACACCTGATCGCGCGCCAGGCGGCACAGCCGGGCG
>DATIEI010000157.1:0-8824 GCA_035455845.1 Solirubrobacteraceae bacterium | reverse complement strand
CACTCCGCCGAGGCGACCGGCGCCGGCCAGGCGATCCGGCTGCGGACCGACATGTTGATCGGGATCGAGGCCGGGCGGGCCCGCGCCCGGCACGTCCTGCAGGCCGGTGAGATGCTCTACTGCGCGCTGGCATGGGGGGATAACGCGGTCGTGCCGGACTCCGTCGACGAGGCCAAGGCACAGCTCGAAGCGACCACCCGCTTCTGGCACACCTGGCTGGCCCGGGCGCGAATCCCCGACCACGACCTCGGCCCGCTCATCCAGCGCTCGGCGCTGGTGATCAAGGGGCTCACCTATATGCCGACCGGCGCCACCGTGGCCGCCCTCACCACGTCGCTCCCCGAGACGCCGGGGGGAGAGCGCAACTGGGATTACCGCTACACCTGGATCCGCGACTCGACGTTCACGTTGCAGGCCCTGCACTACCTCGATCTGGACTGGGAGGCCGATGAGTTCATGCAGTTCATCGCCGACCTCGAATTGGGCGACCGCGGGGACCTGCAGATCATGTACGGGATCGACGGACGTCGCGATCTCACCGAGAGCATCCGCGAGGAGCTGAGCGGCTACGCCGGAGCACGACCTGTCCGGATCGGAAACGGCGCGTTCGACCAGCGCCAAAACGACGTGTTCGGTGCGGCTCTGGACTCGATCCTGCTCCACACCCGGCGCAGCCAGCGGCTCCCCAGGCGGCTGTGGCCGCTCGTCCAATCCCAGGCCGAATGCGCCCAGGCGGTCTGGCGCAACCCCGATCAGGGAATCTGGGAGGCGCGCGGCAAGCCGCAGCACTACGTGTCCTCGAAGCTCATGTGCTGGGTCGCGATGGACCGCGCGTCCAGGCTCGCCCAGATCCGCGGCGACAGCGGTCTGGCGGGCCAATGGGCGCAGACGGCGGCCGAGATCAAGGCGGACGTCCTCGAGCACGGCGTAGACAGCCGCGGGGTGTTGCGACAGCACTACGCGACCGATGCCCTCGATGCCTCGAACCTGCTGGCCGCGATCTTCGGGTTCCTGCCCGGCGAGGACCCGCGCCTGCGGGCGACCGTGCTGGCCATCAGCGACGAGCTGACCGAGCACGGCTTCGTGCTCCGCTACCGGACCGACGAGACCGACGACGGCCTGTCCGGCAAGGAGGGAACGTTCGTGATCTGCTCGTTCTGGCTGGTCTCCGCGTTCGCGATCATCGGCGAGATGCAACGCGCGCGCGACATGATGGAGCGGCTGACCAAGGTCGCCTCGCCGCTCGGCCTGTTCGCCGAGGAGTTCGACGCGGACACCGGCCGTCACCTGGGAAACTTCCCCCAGGCGTTCTCACACCTGGCGCTCGTGGAGGCTGCGGGTCGCATCGTCCTGGCCGAGCGCCTCGCCGAGTTCGGCGGTTGACGCCACGATCTTGGCCTGCTCGTATCTGGCCCGCATCTTCGCGCGGCGGGCTTCGGCGATCGAGAGCTGCTCGGCCTCGACGACCACCGTACGGGCCAGATGATCCTGAAAGCCGCGGCGCCGGGAATCGAACAGGATCGGCACGAAGCCGGCGAACAGGGGGAGGGCCGCAAGTAGCGTGCCGGCGCAGCGCACCAGTGCGGTGTGCGGCTTGGGCACCGTCCCGCCGTAAGTGAGCACGCGGATCTGCATGAGCCGGGCGCCTGGCGTCTGCCCAGTCGTCGACCAGAACACGACGAAGTAGCCGACCGACCACAGGATGTACGTCGCGCCGGCGAGCGCGGTCAGGAACGTATTGAGGCTCGAAGGCAGGTGTAACAGCGACAGGATCAGGGACGCGCCAAGCGCGGTCACGATCGCCACCAGGTTGATCACCGCGGCGTCGAGCGCAAACGAGATCGCCCGCGTAGCCAGGCCCACGTAACGCGGCTCGACTGGCGGCGGGGCCGGCTGCCCGTCGTGGGCAAGCGCCGGCTCTGCGCTCATCACGTACCTGACTCAGGCTGGGGCGGGCCCACGCCGGGCCGACGGTGGACCAGGCGCCGAGCCGCCCGCTCGACCCAGTCATCCGCCCTTCGCGAGCGATCTCGCATCTCCTCACCGACCTGATCGGCGAAGCTCAGGCCCTGCTGCGAGATCGCCGCGGTCACAGCAGGACTCGCCGCGACCTCGTCGATCAGCTGCCACAGACCCTCGCTGGAGATCAGGCGGACGAAAAAGCGGTCCAGCGCGCCGCTGTCGATCAGGCGGTCCATCACCCGGTCGACCACCCCGCTCTCGAACAGGCTGTCGACCAGCCGGTCGACCGCCTCGCTTTGCGTCGCCTGGACCAGCGCCGACTGGACATGGACGCTGTTGACCGTGACGTTCACGATGCGCTCGATCTCGGCGCTTTCGAGTACGCGGTCGACCGCCCGGCGCTGGAGGCTGACCCCGACATCCGCCGCCGCGCCGACGACGCCGGTCAGAGGCCGAAGAGCGGTGGCGGCGGCGCGGCCGCCGATGTCGGTCAGGGGGGAGAGCAGCCGGCTGACCCCGTTTCTCTCAGCAGTGGACACGCGGGCATGATCGGCCGAGACCCGCCCGCTGGCATCACCCGAATGGGACGATGCGAGTCAGCCGCCGCAGCGCGACCATGGCCCGCGATGGCACGAGCGGATGGACTTGGGGAAGGCCCCGCCGGCCGGCCCGTCGCGCCAGGCGAGGCGGCCCCGGAGACGGAGGCTCCCGTGGTGACTGTGCCGACCCGGGGCCGCCGGATCCTGGTCAACGTCCTGATCGGCGTCACTACCGTGCTGCTGATCGTCGGGATCTTCGCCGTATGGGCCAATCGCCTGCTGTTCAGCCCGGACAACTGGTCCAAGACCAGCACCGAGCTCCTCCAGCATCCTGCCGTACGGTCTACCACGGCCAACTACCTGGTCGATCAGCTGTACGCCAACGTCGATGTCGCGGCCACGATTGAGTCGGCGCTACCGCCTCGGCTGGAACCACTCGCCGCCCCGGTGGCGGGAGCGTTGCGCAACGGCGCCGTCCAGGCCGTCGAACTCGCGCTTACCCGTCCGCGCGTCCAGGACCTATGGGCGCAGGCGAATCGCCGAGCCGATCAGGCCTTCATCGCGATTGTGGAGGGTGGCAAGGGCCCGGTCGGGGTCAACCAGGGCGAGGTGAGCCTGAACCTCGGCGCGATCCTCAACACCGTGGCGGATCGTCTGGGCCTGTCCTCCACCCTCAGTTCCAAGCTGCCCCCCAACGTCGCGAACCTGACCGTGCTGAAGGCGAACCAGCTCAAGTACGTGCAGAATGGTGGTAAAGCGATCAAGGGGCTGGCGCTGTGGCTGACCATTCTGGTCCCGGTGCTCTACGCGCTGGCCGTCTTCCTCGCGCGCGGCAACCGGCGGCGCACGCTGATGGCGGTCGGCCTCTCGGGCATCCTCGCCGGCGCAGTCGTGCTCCTGGGTCGCTCGATCCTCGAGAACCAGATCACCGGAGCGCTGACCAGCGAGGCGTCGCTGCAGACGACGATCCGGGCGGTGTACGCGATCACCAGCTCGATCCTGGCCAACGTCGCAGGGGCCTGCATTCTTGGGGGCGCGGTTCTGATCATCGCCGGGTGGTTCGCCGGACCGGCTCGTCCCGCTTACGCGGCTCGTCGGTGGCTCGCCCCCTTCCTGCGTGCTCACCAGGTCGAGGCCTACGCGATCACGCTTGCCGCGATGGTGCTGTTGTTCGCCTGGAATCCGCTTCCGGCCACCGGCAAGCCGGCCGGGATCATCGTGTTCACGGCTCTGGCGCTGCTCGGCATGTATGTCTTGATTCGTCAGACGGCTCGCGAGTTCCCCGTTGGGGTGGACGGCACCGCCGGATCGGGCCCGTCCGGCGGCACCGTCGTGCAGCCGGTCAGCGTTCAGCCGTCCGAGGTGAGCGTTCAGCCGTCTGAGGTCAGCGGTCCGCCGGCCGACGTCAGAGGCCCGTCTCGGCGGTGATCCGGCCCTCGTCGACCGCGTCGGCCAGGGCCCGATAGTCGCGTTCGTTCTGGTCCGCGTAGGCCCGGGAGAACTCGAGGATCGCCCGGTCGAATGCGTTGCCGCTACCGAGGTAGCTCGCGATCGCGATCCGGTCGCCACTCCGGGCATGAGCCCGCGCCAGCGTCCAGCCGCAGAGCTTTCCGTACGCCGACATGCCGTCCGGCACCATCTGCTCGATCTCGGCCGACCCCTTCCAGTCCTTGAGTTGGCGCCCGTAGAAGTCGCGGCTCACCCCGTCGAGTCCGGCGGGGACCCGGAGCCAACCGAGGAAGATGTCGCTCGTCGCCTGCATCAGCCGCTGTCCGGTGACCACGCGTTGCCCGTGGTTGGCGAACCGGCTCCGGCCGAGATATTCCTCCAGCACCGATGCCTCGGCCTCCTTGAGCTGGAGGAACAGCGGGTCGTCTCCGTCGCGGCCGAACAGAAGCGCGATCCACGCCCGCGTGCCGACGCTGCCGACGCCCACGACCTTCCGGGCGAAGTCGGTGAGCTCGAATTGCTCGAGCAGCGCTCGCCGGTCGTGCTGAAGCGATTGGCGGTAAGCGCGCAGAAGCTTGTGCAGCCACTCCAGCAGCTCTTCGCGCTCCTCCGGCACCAGGACCCGCAACGGGACGATCAGCGGGGACTGGTCGACGATCTCCACCTGACCGTTGACCCGCTCGGTCAGCTTCGAGAACGCCGACAGGCTGTCGCGCGTGCGCGCCTTGGCCAGCGCTCGCTCGGTCCGCTTGACCATGCGGGCCTTGAACTGGGACGCGTAATCACGCAGGAGGCTGTCGATCTCCAGATGGGCGTACCACACGGCCAGGTTCGCCATCCCGGCGAAGTCGCGCATCGCGTCCCGGTACTCAGCCACGGTGTCGAGCACGATGCGGTCCTGGTCCTTGCCCGCGAAACCGTTGTCTCGAGCCGCGATCAGCATGCTCGCGGCGAGCCGCTTGATGTCCCATTCCCACGGACCCGGCAGGGTCTCGTCGAAGTCGTTGATGTCGAACACCAGCCGGCGCTCGGGCGAGGCGAACACGCCGAAGTTCGAGAGGTGCGCATCGCCGCAGCACTGCACCCCTAGGCCCGAATTCGGGGTCCCGGCGAGGTCCGCGGCCATGATGGCGGCCGCGCCCCGGTAGAAGGTGAACGGGGAGACGAGCATCCGCCCGTAGCGGATTGGCACGAGCTCGGGGACGCGCGTCAGCGCCTGTCGCTCGAGCAGCGCGACGGGATCGGGGCGATCGGCCGCCGGATCGAACGCGCCGTGGCTGGATCGCGGGACGGCCGCACGCGCGACCTTCCCACGCATGACTCGTTCGGACACGGTGAGGTGGACCACGGCGGCGCCGCGGGCCTTAGGCGCGGTCGTGGTGGGTGGGGGGGTCACGTCCCGGGTGGCTGTCATGCGTCCGATCCTCCCACGCGATTGGAACGATCCATCATCCGATGGGGATTAAATCTGGCCGCGATCGGACGTCATCCTCCGTTCGGGGTGAAGAAAGATCGCCGCGCAGCCGCGACAGTGCGGCGATGAGCGCGGAGGACCCCTATGGAGAAGGGCTTACCTGGGCGCCCGAGGTGCCCCGCTTCCGGCCCTTGCATGTCCTGCTCTCGTGGCTGGTGGCCGCCGTTTCGGTGCTGATCGCCGCGGCGATCGTGCCGGGCGTCCACGTCGGAAACTTTCGCGACGCGCTCGCGGCGGCCGTTGCAATCGCGGCGCTGAACGCCGTGCTGCCGCCGATCGTGGCGGCGCTGCGTTTGCCGTTCACCCTGGCCCTCGGCTTCCTCCTCGTGCTCGCGCTCGACGCAGCGATCCTGCTGATCGTCGCGGACATCGCCTCGCGCTCGATCACGGTCGACTCGTTCGGGGCCGCGCTGTTCGCGGCGCTGGTGATCGCGGCGGCGATGGTCACGCTCGAGGTCATCCTCGGGGTCGACGACGACGACATATATACGCTGCGCGTGATCCGGCGGATCGCCCGCCGGCAGGGCCAGACTGTGCAGACCGATGCGCCAGGAGTCGTCTTCCTGGAAATCGACGGGCTCGCGTTGCCGATCCTGCGGCGAGCAATGCGGGACGGCGACACCCCGCAGATGGCGAGCTGGTTCGAATCGGGGGCATACCGCCTCGACGAATGGGAACCCGACCTGAGCTCGCAGACTGGAGCCAGCCAGGCCGGGATCCTGCTCGGCTCAAACGAGGACATCCCGGCCTTCCGCTGGGTCGAGAAGGAGACCGGGCGGGTCATGTCGTGCTCCTCACCCGAGGATTGCGCCGAGATCGAACGGCGGCTCAGCGACGGTCGCGGGCTCTTGAGCGGCGACGGCGCCAGCCGGGGAAACCTGTTCTCCGGCGATGCGGACGCGATGATCCTGACCGTCAGCCATATGGCCGCCGAAAAGCGGGCGAACCCGGGATACCGGGCCTTCCTGGCCAACGGGTTCAACGTCTCGCGCCTGCTCGTCCTGTTCTGCGGGGAGGCCGTGCTCGAGAAGGCGTCGGCGATTCGCCAGCGCCGGCGTGGGATCTGGCCGCGGGGACACCGCGGCGGCACCTATCCGCTGCTCCGGGCGGCGCTCTGCGTGGGCGTGCGCGACCTGATCGTGTTCGGCGTGCTGACCGACATGATGCGGGGTCGCCCGGCCGTGTACGCGACGTTCTCGAGCTATGACGAGGTCGCCCACCACTCCGGCCTCGAGCGCCCCGACACGCTCGAGGCGCTGCGCAAGCTCGACACGCAATTTGCCCGGATCTCGCGCGCGCGTCGCTTTGCGCCGCGGCCCTACGTGCTCGTCGTGCTCTCGGATCACGGTCAGACCCAGGGCGCGACGTTCAAGCAGCGAAACGGCTACGACCTGAACGAGCTGGTCGAACGGTCGCTCTCGGGCGTGGCGGTGGCGCGGATGTCCACCGGTGACGAGAACGACGCCGCGGTCGGGCACGCGATCGCCGAGGCGACCGGCCGGCCACACGATCGGGACGGGGACGCCGTCGCCGATCGTCAGGCGATCGTGCTGGCCTCCGGCAACCTGGGCCTCATCTACCTGATGGAGGAACCCCGCCGGCTGTACCTGGAAGAGATCAAGGAGCGCCATCCGGCGCTGCTGGAGACGTTGCGAAGGCATCGCCACATCGGCTTTCTCCTCGTGCACTCTCGGCAGCACGGTCCGGTCGTGCTCGGTCCGCGCGGGACGCGCTACCTGGACGGCGACGTGGTCGAGGGCGAGGATCCACTCGCGCCGTTCCCGCCGCGCGCGGCTGACCATCTGCGGCGGACCGACCGCTTCGAGCACGTGGCCGACATCATGGTCAACAGCTTCTACGATCCCGAGCTCGAGCAGGGTTGTGCGTTCGAGGAGCTGATCTCCTTCCACGGCGGGCTCGGCGGACCGCAGACCCAGCCGTTCATCCTTCACCCAGTCGAGCTACCGTCGCCCGCCGATCCGCTCGTCGGCGCTGCCGCCGTCCACGACCTCCTGATCGACTGGCGGCGGTTGCTCCAGGGGCAAGGCGCAAACGGAAATCGCCTCCCGGAGCCCGCTCGATCGAGCGTTCCGGAAGGCGATCCTCCCGTCAGGCGGCATTAGGGGCTAAGTCCCCAGGATGATCGCCTTCTGTCGTGCGAACTCCTCGTCGGTGAGGATGCCCTGCTCGTGCAGCTTGCCGAGCTCCTGGAGCCGGGCGGTGTCGTCGGGGCTGATCCCGCGCGACACCGGCGCCGCCGCCGGGGGTGCCGCGGCCATCGCCGACTGCTGGCCTTCGTAGTAGGCCTGTTCCTGCTCTTCCTCCTGGCTGCGCTGACGGTGTTTGCCGAGCGCGTAGGCCCCTCCGCCGACGGCAGCGGCGCGCAGTAGTGGACGACGGCGTCTGAACATCGGCATCGGGATGCCTACCCTTCCTCGCCGACGTCGAGGCCCAGTGCCAGCATGATCTCCGGCGCCGCCGCGATCACCTTGGGACCTCCGACTTGCGGGGCGACCGCCACCAAAACCCCGAGGATGTCCTCCGGCGTCACGTCGTCCGCCAACGCGTTGCCAAGCTGCCACACGTACGATGCCGGTGGCGCATCGAGGGCGATCAGGCTGGCGATCTTGACCAGCGCGAACGTCCGGGCGTCCAGGCCGCTTGCCTCGCGATCCGCTTCACGCAGGCCGAGGGCCCGCTCGAGGAATTCACTCTTCCCCTGGGAGATCTCGGTCAGCGTCTGGTGGGTCGCTGCTCCAACAACAGCCATCATGTCTCCTTTGTTGCCTGTGGGCCGCCGGTCACGCGACCGGGGTCGTCGGCTGAAGGGCTTCCTGGAGCTTCTTGGTGTCCTCGTCGGACAGCGAGGTCCTGATCACGGTCCCGCCGTACTGCTGGAGCGCGGCGATGGCCTTGTCGGGCGTTGCCTGCTCGATGACCATGAACAATGCTGACGTGCCCGGCTTGAGGTAGTCGCGGACCTGCTGCTGGAACGCCTTGTCGATGCCCTTCTCACCGAAGTGGCCGAACAGCGCTCCCATCCCCGCACCGAGCGCCAGGCCGGCGAACGGGATGAAGAACAGCAGCCCGAACAACATGCCCCAGAACCCGCCCCACACCGCGCCGGCCCCGGCGGACGCTCCGCCGTGTGTGGTGTGAACGTGATACTTGCCTTCCAGGTCGCGTGAGATCGCAGCGACCTGATCGGCTTGGATGATCAGCTCGGACTCGAGTTCCTGGACCGTCTGCCGTGCCTGCTCAGCGGTCCCCTGGTCCGGATAGCCGATCGCGACGAGTGTTGCCATCGCGTAAGAGCTCCCTTCTGTCAATCGGTTGATGCCTAGCTCGATCAGCATCCCCAGTCGACCCGGACCGGTCATCACCCGAATGGGATGAGCGG
>DATIEI010000156.1:0-2505 GCA_035455845.1 Solirubrobacteraceae bacterium | reverse complement strand
GACGGTCGATCTCGACCACGTGCAGGTACGCCACCGAGCCGGCCAGCCGCTCGGACAGCACGCCCTGCCCTCCGCCGATCTCGAGCACCACATCCTCCGCGCCGACCGCGGCGAGCCGCTCGATCACGTCCAGGATGTTGCGGTCGACCAGGAAGTTCTGACCCAGGCGAGTCACCAACCGAACACCTCGGCGGCGGCACCGTCCACCCCCGCCTCGAACTCCTCCCACGCGACCCGGCGCTCGACGGCCAGCGCCTGCGCGGTCATCACGACGTTCGCGGGCTGGTTCATCTTCCCGCGCACCGGCTGTGGCGAGAGGAACGGCGCGTCGGTCTCGACGAGCAGACGATCAGCGGGAACCCGCAGCGCCGCCGTTCGCAGCGCCTCCGACTTCGGATACGTGACATTGCCGGCGAACGAGATCCACCAGTCCGGATGCGCAAGGCACTCCTCGATCCGGTCGGCCATCGAGAAGCAGTGCAGGATCACCCGGACCCCCGCGGCCTCTGACTCCAATAAGGACAGCGTGTCGTCGTCGGCCGCGCGCGTATGGATCACCAGCGGCTTGCCGACTGAGCGCGCCAGCGAAATCTGCGCCCGGAACGCCCGCTCCTGGTCGGCCCGCGGCGCCCCGTCGCGGTAGAAGTCGAGGCCGGTCTCGCCGATCGCCACGCACTTGGGGTGGGCGGCCAGCGCCTCGAGCTCGGCCAGGTCGGCGTCGTCGAACCCGGTGGCCGAGTTCGGGTGCCGGCCGATCGCGGCATAGACCTGCGGGAAGTCCTCGGCCGCGGCCAGCGCCGCGCGGCAAGACGCGCCGTCGATCCCGATCGTCACGATCCGGTTGACCCCAGCGTCAACCGCCGCCGCCACCAGGTCCGCATCCGGCGGATCGCACATCTCGAGATGGGTGTGGGAGTCGATCAAGCCCGCTTGGGGAACAGCGGGTCGAGCGCGGTGATCTGCGCTCCGGACCCGCGGGGACCGAACGACGTACCGGCATACCCGAGCCCGTCGCCGGCCAGCGCATCGAGCAGCCGCTCGACGCTTGCCGGCATGTACGGGTGCAGCAGCACGCTCACCACGCGCAGCCCCTCGGCCAGCGAAGCGAGCGTCTCATCGAGCGCGCCCGCCGACGACGCGTCCCGCGCGAGCTGCCACGGCGCCCGCTCCTCGACATAGCGGTTCAACCGGCGCACGCGCTGCCAGATCAGATCGAGCGCCTGGGTGATGTCGGCGCGGTCGAACCGGCGGGCGACCTCCTCGGACAGCCCGTCGAAGTCGGCGGCCAGCGCGCCGTCGGTTGCCACCGAAGGCACGACGCCCTCCCGGTAGCGCAGGATCATCGCGATCGTCCGGCTGGCCAGGTTCCCGTACTCGTTCGCGAGCTCTGACTCGTACCGCGTGCGGACCGCGTCGATCCCAACCGCGCCGTCGCTGCCCCACGCCACATCGCGCATCAGGTAGAACCGCAGCGCGTCGGTCCCGTACTGCTCCATCACCTCGAACGGGTCCAGCACGTTGCCGAGTGACTTGCTCATCTTGCGCCCGTCTGAGCCGAGCAGGAAGCCGTGCACGAACACATGCGCGGGCACCGGCAAGTCGGCGGCCATCAGCATCGCGGGCCAGAAGATCGTGTGGAACTTGAGGATGTCCTTGCCGATCACGTGGTACGTCGCGGGCCAGTACCGCCCCGTCAGATCCTCCCCGTCGCGCGCGTAACCCAGAGCCGTGTAGTAGTTCAGCAGCGCGTCGAACCACACGTAGAACACGTGCGATGGATCCCAGGGCACGGTCACCCCCCACGTCAACCGCGCCCGTGACAGCGACACGTCCTGCAGGCCGGACGCGATGAACGAGCGCGCCTCGTTGTAGTGGTGTGGCGGCATCACGAACGTCGGCTGCTCGGCGAACAGGCGCTCGAGCGGCTCCTGGAAGGTGGACAGGCGGAAGAAGTAGTTCTCCTCCTGCTCGCGGGTCAACTCGATCTCGTGAATCGGGCAGCGGTTGCCGTCGAGGATCTCGTTCTCGACCTTGAAGTCCGCGCACCGCGGGCAGTACCAACCCTCGTAGATGCCCTTGAACACATGGCCGTTGTCGTACACGCGCTGCAGCACGTCCTGCACGCGCCGCATGTGCTCGGGGTCCGTGGTGCGGATGAAGAAGTCGTTGGAAACCTCGAGCCGCGGCATCAGCGCCTTGAACCGCTCGGCGTTGCGGTTGGCCAGATCGCGCGGCTCGAGCCCTTGGGCGTGCGCGGCGTCGGCGACGGGCTCGCCGTGCTCGTCGGTCCCGGTCAGGAAGAACACGTCCTCGCCCCGCTGGCGCATGTGGCGCGCGATCGCGTCGGTGGCGATCGCCTCGTAGGCATGGCCCAGGTGCGGCACGCCGTTGACGTACGAGATCGCGGTAGTGATGTAGAAGGACATCGCTGCCCATTGACTTTATTGGGGCTGCACTCCGCGCAGCATCCCTGGGGCCGTTCCGCCGGGCGTCCAGGCCCGGCGG
>DATIEI010000155.1:0-4045 GCA_035455845.1 Solirubrobacteraceae bacterium | reverse complement strand
ATGATCCGAGGTGCCTTTCCCGACCTCCAAGCCGAGATCGAGGACATCTTCGCGTCAGGGGATCGCGTGGCCGTGCGGTTGCGCATACGCGGCACCCACGAAGGTGACTACCTGGGCATTCCGGCCACAGGACGAACGGTCAGCTACGTCAGCCACGAGTTCTACCGAATCGAGAACGGCCTGATCGCGGAGGAGTGGATCTGCTCCGACACGGCCAGCCTGTTCCGGCAGATCAGCTGAACAGCCGGTTTCGGCGCCCGCCAGCGCGGGAACGCGGGTCTCGTTTCCCCGGAGGAAGGTAGGAGGTTGTGATGCGCCGTGTCCTCGCAGTTCTGGCCGCAGGGGCTGTGCTCTGGCTCGTCCCGGCCGCGCAGGCGGCGCCCCCGCCCAGCGCCGGGGCGTGCACGTGCGGGGCGGCGCCACGGAGCGCTTCGTCCGGATCCGAGCGACCGCCGCGAGCGCCAAGAAGCTCCCGGAGCTCGACGAGCTGACGGCCATTCACTAGCTCGGCCGCTAGGGAATGCCGATCTCGGAGTTGTCGCCGACCATGAAGCGAAACGCTCGGGGCTGGCGGTCGTCGCGGCCGACCTTGACGTTGCGCCCGAGCAGCGAGGACTCCATCCGGCCATCCAGGCCCCTGACCGCCGACTGGGCGAGCAGGATCGAGTGCTCGACCTCGGCGCCCGAGATCTCGCACTCCTCGCCGACTGCCGTGTAGGGGCCGATGTAGCAATCGGTGAGGCGCGCGCCGGCGCCGATGATCGCGGGGCCGCGGACCGAGGAGCGCTCGAGCCGGGCGCCGGCTTCGATCACCACCCGGCCGTCGACCTGCGAGTCGATCAGCTCTCCCTCGACTCGAGTCTGGATGGTGTCGAGCACCAGCCGATTAGCGGCCAGCATGTCGTCCAGGCGGCCGGTGTCCTTCCACCAGCCCTTGACGATGTGCGGCTCGACCCGCTGGCCCTGGTCGACCAGGTGCTGGATGGCGTCGGTGATCTCGAGCTCGCCGCGCGCCGAGGGCTCGATCGCCTTGGCCGCCGTGTGCACCGAGGAGGTGAACATGTAGACGCCGACCAGAGCCAGGTTCGTGCGCGGCTCGCGCGGCTTCTCGACCAGCCGGACCACCTTGCCGTCGGACAGCTCAGCCACGCCGTAGGACTCGGGATCGGGCACCGGGGTGAGCAGGATGAGCGCGTCCGGCTGATGCTCGCGGAACGACGCGACCAGGTCCTCGATCCCGCCCTGGAGCAGGTTGTCGCCCAGGTACATGACGAACGGTGAGTCGCCCAGGTATGGCTCGGCAGTCAGCACCGCGTGGGCCAGCCCGGCCGGCTCGTCCTGGAGGATGTAGGTCAGCTCGACCCCGAACCGCGAGCCGTCGCCGGCGGCGCGGCGTATCTCCTCGCCGGTCTCGGGGGCGATGATGATCCCCACCTGTTCGATGCCGGCTGCCGCCATCGCCTCGATCGCGTAGAACAGCACGGGCTTGTTGGCCACCGGCACGAGCTGCTTGGCGCTGGTGTGCGTGATCGGGCGCAGGCGAGTGCCCTTGCCGCCGGACAGGATCAGGCCCTTAAGGGGCTGCATCGGCGCGCAGCGTACCGGGCGAGGCGCTCAGCTGGCGCCGACGGTGGCGGCGGCGCCCCGGATCGTCTCGGCCGCCTGGCGGACCGCGGCCCGTGCGTCCTCGGGCTCGAGCACGACGGCGTCGCCCGCTTCCTTGAGCACGTCGCGCACCAGGTAGCGCATCGAGGCGAAGCCCCGCTCGACGACCACCGCACCGTCCTCGAGCTCGGCGGTGACCGTGCGCTCCTCCCGCGCCCAGCGGGCCCGCTCGGGTGAGATCCACACCCGCGCCCGGCGCGAGGCGGGCACCTCGCCGGTGCGGGGCCAGCCGTCCACGTCGGCGGCGGGATCGACGTCGGAGCGCGGCTCGAACGCGTCCTCGGTGACCGTGGCGGATTTGAAGCGATCGAGCCGGAAGTGGCGGACGTCATCGCGCGCGGGGTCGAACGTGGCCACGTACCATCCCTCGCGACCGTTGATCAGCGCATAGGGCTCAACCGTCCGCGTGGAGAACTCGTCCTCGTTCTCCTTGTAGTACTCGAACGAGAGCAGCCGCCGCTGGGCGATCGCGTTCGAGACCACCGCCGCGATCTCGGCGTCGTCTCCTCCGGGGGCGGCGATCTGGAGCCCCTCGTGCACCGGGTCCTCACCGAGCGCGGCGACGACCTTCTCGCGGACCGAGGTCAGCGAGCCCTCGGGGATGTGCTCGCCGATCAGGTCGATCGCGGCCACGAGCGCCTTGGCCTCGACCGGGAGCAGACGCGCCGGCCGGGCGAACGAGTCGCCGTAGGGCTCGGGCTCGACCTCGATCGTGCCGTCGGGGCCGAGCTCGGCATACAGCACGTAGGTGCCGGCGCCGAAGTTGACCAGGTTCAGCACCGAGATGTCCTCGCGGAGCTCCTGCTCTGAGACCTTGAGCCGCTGCTCGAGCTCGCGGGCGTCCACGGTGTCTCCGGCGCGGCCGGCGTCGATCAGGATGCTGGCCAGGGTGACCAGACGGGCGAACCGCTCGGGGCGGATGGCGCCCTCGGGATGATGGCCGTTTCCGGACTCCGCGACCGCGCCGCTGCCGTCCGAGTCGACTCCGCTCACTCCGGACGCCACCGGCGCGGTCTGGGCCTCGCCGGTGTGCCGTTCCACCAGCAGCTGGGTCCGCTCGCGCAGCTCGTCGGCCAGCTCGGGCGGGCCGATGATCCGAGCGTGCTCGCCCAGCCCGAGCACCCAGGCGATCAGCTGGCGGGCGTTCGCGTAGGGCGTGGCGAAGATCAAATCGCCGTCCTCCTCGCCGGGACGCACCTCACCGTAACGGCCGAAGTGGCGCTCGATCTGCCAGGCGATGCGTCGCCCGATCCAGACCTCGGCCGTACCCAGCGGATCGCCGAACTGCCAGTCGATCCGGTTGGCGTAGGAGCGTGGGTCGAAGTCCGCGGGGCGCTGGAAGTCGTGCTCGGCCTTGGTCGCGTAGCCGACCTTGCCCTGGATCCGCGACAGGCGGAAGACCCGGATCGCCTTGCGCTCGTGCGAGTGGCCGACCAGGTAGAACTGGCCGCTCTGGAAGAGCAGCTGGTAGGGGTCGATCCGGCGAGTGCCGACCTCGCCGCGCTCCATCGTGAAGTAGTCGAACACGATCGTCTTGCGGCGGAAGATCGCGGTCTCGATCTTGGCCAGACGCTGACTCAGTTCGTGTCCGCCCGCCGAGCCGGTGATCCCGAGCGCGACCGTGTTCTGCTCGGGCGAGCTGAGCGGGCTCGGGCGGCCCCAGGAGATCTGCTGGAGAGCCAGGCGCAGGGGCTCGGCGTAGGCGAATTCTCCGTCGAGCAGATGGAGGGCGGTGTGCAGCGCGGCAAGCTCCTGGTCGGTGAACTCGATCGGCGGCAGGTGGAAGTTCTCGGGGGCCAGCGAGTAGGTCTCCTGCTCGACCAGGCCGTCGACCGGCTTCTCGACCGACAGGAAGATGCGCAGCGCCTCGAGCTCGGAGCGGTCGGCGTAGAAGCGCCGGGCGAAGGCGTCCTCGTTCATGGCGCTGTAGCCCTCGACGTCGCGCCGGATCTCCTGGGCGGTGACCGGACGCCGTTCCGCCATCAGGTATGAGATCAGCGACAGCTGGCGGATCAGCTTCTCGGTGTCTTTGGCCATGCCCGCCCCAACTGTAGTTGGGAGGCTCGGCGGACGACCCCGGCTACCGGTACTGGAACGCTATTTGCGGTCTTTTGCGAGGAGTTCGTGGCGCCGCTTATGCGCGCCGTATCAGGCCGCTTCGCGGTCGGCCTCGGCCGGCGAGGCGAAAAAGGCTCCGCCTCCAAACGCCTTGTCGTACGCCGACCACTGCTGGCCGGCCGGCAGCTCCTTCTCGAGCCGGTCGAAGCTGCCCAGGCGCCCGCCCAGGTTGTCGATCATGTGGACGAGCGTCGCCTCGCGGGTGCAAGGCACGACCGGGCTGCCGTGGGCGAGCGATCCGTGGTGGCTGAGGATGATGTGC
>DATIEI010000154.1:0-7788 GCA_035455845.1 Solirubrobacteraceae bacterium | reverse complement strand
TTGATCTTTACGTGGTGGCGCATATGCCCGCTGACGATCGTGTCGCCGTCCAGCCCGATCCAGATCACGGTCACCTGAGGGCTGCCGTCCGGGTTGATCGTGGTCAGGTGGGCCAGCGGACCCGACTCGATCAGATCGCGGAGCTCGTTGGGGATCTCGCCCATTCGGTCTCCTCGACCAGCGCGCCGTACAGATTCGGGCGGCGGTGGCCGAACAGATAGAGCTCGTACTCGCCGGGGATCACGAAGTCCTTGTCGCGCGCGCGTTCGACGTCGACATCGGCGACCAGCAGGACCTCGTCGTCGGCGCCCGCCTCGGCCAGCCGGGCGCCGTGCGGCTCGACGATCTGGCTCCAGCCGCAGAACTCGGCCGAGCGTTCCTTGCCGACGCGATTCGAGGTCAGCACGTAGACGCGGTTCTCGGCCGCACGTGCCCGCGTGATGAACTCGGTCTGCGGCCGGGCGGCGAGGGGGAAGTTCGTCGGGTGCGCGACAATGTCGGCGCCCTTGAGCGCGAGCGTGCGGGTGACCTCGGGGAAGCGCAGGTCGTAACAGATCTCCACGCCGATCCGCCCGAGCGGCGTCTCATACACCGAGAACTCGTCGCCGGGGAACACGAACCGGTCGACGCCCAGGAACGGCAGGTGGGTCTTGCGGTAGGTGCCGATCAGGCCGTCCGGCCCGATCAGGACCGCGCTGTTGTGGAGCGCGTCGCCGTCTCGCTCGAGCATGCCGCAGACCACGTGTACGCCGAGTCGACGGCACTCGCGCTCGAGCACCTCGGCCGACGGGCCGGGAATCTCCTCCGCGAACGGCAGCGCCTCCTCGGCGCTGTCGAACATGTAGCCCGGGATCGCGCACTCGGGCAGGACCAGCAGCTGCGCCCCGTCGCCCGCCGCCTCCTCGAGCCGCTGGACGCACGTCTCGAGATTTCGGTCGACCTCGGCCAGCTTCGGATCGATCTGGGCGACCGCGACGCGCATGGCGCGAGTCTACCTGCGTTAGTGTGCGAACTCCGGGATGTCTCACACGCTGGCCGAGAAGATCCTGCTCTCGCACTGCGACGCCGACGACGTCCGGCCGGGCGAGGTCGTGATGGCCCGGTGTGACCTGGTGATGGCCAACGACGTGTCCGGGCCGGTCGCCTTCCGGGCGCTCGAGAAGATGGGCGCGACCGAGGTGTTCGACCCGGCCAAGGTCGTGATGGTCGCCGACCACTTCATGCCGGCCAAGGACGCGCGTTCGGCGGGGCTCCAGAAGCGGTTGAAGGACTGGTCCGACGCGCATGGCGTCACCTTCTACGCGCAAGGCCGAGGCGGCATCGAGCACACACTGCTGTGCGAGGAGGGGTGGATCCGGCCCGGGACGATCATCGCGGGCGGCGACTCCCACACATGCACATACGGGGCGGTGGGCGCGTTCGGAACCGGCCTCGGATCCACCGACATCGCCGCGTGTCTCGCGTTCGGAGAGTTCTGGCAGGCGGTTCCGTCGACAATCCGCGTTGAGTTCACCGGCGAGAAGCGGCGCTTCGTCACCGGGAAGGATCTGATCCTCGCCGTGATCGGCGAGATCGGCGTCGGCGGCGGGACGAACGCGGTGCTCGAGTTCGTCGGCCCCGGCGCGGAGGCGCTCTCGATCGACGAGCGCCTTGCGGTGGCCAACATGGCCGTCGAGGCGGGCGCCGAGACCGGCCTGTTCCCGGCCGACGGGTCGACCGCGGCGTACCTGGAAGGCCGGGTCGAGGGCTCGTGGGTTGCCGAGCGCTCGGATCCCGACGCATCGTTCGCCCGCGAGGTCCGGGTGGACCTGGATGAGCTGCCGCCGCTGATCGCGCTACCCCACCTGCCGGGCAATGTGGCGGCGGTCGGGGATGTCGCGGGCACGAAGATCGACCAGGTCTACATCGGCAATTGCGCCAACGGCACGATGACCGATCTGCGCCAGACCGCATCGATCCTGCGGGGACGCACGATCCACCGCGACTGCCGGATGATCGTGGTCCCCGCCACTCAGCAGATCTACCGGCAGGCGCTCGCCGAGGGTCTGCTCGATCTGTTCGTCGAGGCCGGCGCGATGGTCTCCACGCCCACGTGCGGCGCCTGCTTCGGCGGCGGGATGGGGGTGCTCGGCGCCGGCGAGCGCGCGATCGCCACCACCAACCGCAACTTCCGGGGCCGGATGGGCTCGCGGGACGCCGAGGTGCACCTGGCGAACGCGTACGTGGCGGCGGCGTCCGCGGTCGCCGGCGAGATCATCGATCCCGCGGAGTTGGGCGCGTGATCATCGAGGGGCGCGCCGTGGTGATCGACGGCGACAACGTCGACACCGACGTGATGTACCCGGGCGAGTTCCTCAACATCGAGGACCCGGACAAGATGAAGCCGTATCTGTTCGAGGGCTTCGATCCCGCTTTGCGAGATCAGCTGGGGGACGACGCGATCATCGTGACCGGCTGGAATTTCGGGATCGGCTCCTCGCGGGAGCACGTGCCGCTGGCGATGAAGGCCTGGGGGGTGCGCTGCGTCCTGGGCAAGAGCTTCGCGCGGATCTTCCGCCGCAACTGTGTGAATTTAGGCCTGCTGGCCCTGGCGTGTCCGGACGCGGTCGAGGCGGTTCATTCGGAGGCAACGATCCGGATCGACACCGACAGCGGTTCGATCGCGGTCGACGGCCAGACGTTCCAGTCCGAGCCCGTCCCCGATCTGGTGCGCGAGCTTCAGGACGCCGGCGGGCTCGTGGAGTGGGCACAGCGCCGCACCCACGCTGCCTGATCGAGCACTCGTCGTGAACGCACCGCCCGCCCGTCTCACGACAGAAGCTGGCGGGGGTCGAAGGTGACCCGGATCCAGGTGATGCGGCCCGCTTCGACGTGACTCCAGTTCACGATTGCGAGCGGCCCTGCAGTCACGGTTCGGAGCTCAAACCATGTGAGGACGTCGGGACCGTCGACCCAGCGGTGGAGCACCTCGACGTGCTTTGTCATGGCGAACATGCGGCCGAGCCCGGCGATCGTGTCGTCGACACCCCGCGTGGATCCCAGGGAACCATCGAAAGCGACATCGTCATGCAGCAACGGATGTACCCGCTCGATGTCGTTGCTCTTCCAAGCGTCAAAGTAGGCGGCCGCGACGCTGGCCGCGGAGTCAGTTGATCCAGGCATGCCGGGATCTTTGCGCTCACCGGCCTGCACATTCGCGCTGCCGCCAGGCAGCGTAAGCTGCCGCCAGGCAGCGTAAGGTTCGCGCGCGCGCAGCGGGGTAGGTTCGTCGAGACGATGAGCGTGGGCATGCCGAGCAAGACGACTGCAGCCAAGGCCGGAGCCAAGGGCGCCGCGAAAGTCGTACGCAGCCGCACAGCGCGGCGAGCGGCAAAGGGCGGAGCTGAGGCCACGTTGTTCGTTGGCAAGAAGGTCGCCAAACGCAAGGCCAAGAAGCGCGCTCGCCGTTACCGCGACGCCGCCCACACGGCGTGGTCGGCCGTCCGCATCTATGGGCCGATGGCCGCGGATGCGCTCGGATGGGTCGAGCGACCCAAGCCCCGGCGGCGGTCGCCTGCCTTTCTGGCCGGGGTCGCGGTCGGTGCGGGCGTCATGCACGTCGCGGGCCGCAGACGGTCCGCCTAGGGCCGGCCGGCGAGACGCACACGACGCCCGCGATTGGGTCAATCGCTCGAGCCTCGGCGGAGTCGGGAATCGTCCAGCTAAGCCTGCTCGCGAGTCACCTGTCAGTGTGACATCAAATGATGTAATCCGACAAGGCAGAAGGTCGACTGGAGCGCCTGGCCGGCCGCCTACTTGAACTCGTCGGGCGCGGAAGCGGGAAGAAGAAGGCGAAGGGCAAGGCGGCTCGGACGCGAGGATCCGCGAAGACTCAGCGTGGGCGGGCCAAGCAGCGCGTCGGTCGCTGAGGGTGACCTCGGGCGCTCACTCTCCGGTCGCAAGAACGCCGCGCGTTTGTCTCCGCGCATAAACGGGCAGCACCGTCGTAGTTAACCGTTTGGAGGAGTGACTCGTGTTGCATATCATCGGCCTCATTCTTATCGGCCTGCTTGTGGGCGCCCTCGGTCGCCTCTTTCATCCTGGCCGCGACAAGATGGGCCTTCTCATGACACTCGTGATCGGGGTCGCGTCCGTGCTGATCGCCGGAATGCTCATCCACGGCTTCCTCGGCTTCATCATCGCCATTGTGATCGGCATCGTGCTCGTTGCGCTCTGGTCACGACTTGTGGAGGCGCGCCGGACGCCGACGTGGCGCCAGAAGCTCAGGGTGGACTGACGGCTCGCCCAGGTGCCGTGTAAAAGCAGCCGTGATTGAACGCTAGGCTCACGACCGCCCTACCCGGCACCGGCGTGGCGACGGAAGAAGTCGCCGACCACGCGCGCGTGCACCGCGGAGTTGTCGAAGATCGTCGAGTGGTTCGAGCCCTTGATCACGGAGGTCTCGCCGTTCGGCAGGTTGTCGGCGATCCACTGCTGGCCGGCGCCGTTCGGCCCCTGATCCCACGGCGTCATGAGGTCCTCGTCGCCGCCCACGACCATGGCCGGCGCGGTGATCTTCTTGACCCACTCGCGGTTGTCCATCGCGTTCATCGCCTCGCACGCGGCGATCATCACATGGGGCTCGTTGGCGTCGCGCAGGATCTGCTGGATGACGTCGACGCCCGCCTGCCCCTCGGGCGTCTCCATGTACGCCTTCGACAGGCACTGCCATGAGATCAGCTCGGCCAGGACCCGGCTGCCCACGCCCTCGAGCTTGATCAGGTCGATCCAGTTCTTGAACACGAGCCGGCCGGAAAACCCGAGTTTGGCGGCGGCGCAGTTGATCACCACCGACTGGATGCGATCCGGATACTTGCCGGCCATCACGGTGGCGACCATGCCGCCCATCGACGTGCCGTGCACATGCGCCTTGCCGACACCGAGCGCATCGAGCAGCCCGACCGCGTCGTCTGCCCATACCTCGAGGTCGTAGTGCTGCTCGGGCTTCTCGGACTGCCCGTAACCACGCATGTCGTAGTCGATGCAGCGGAACTCGCCGCTGAGCAGCGGCGTTACCGGCCCGAAGTTGAAATGGCCGAAGCCGGCGCCGTGGATCTGGATCACCGGCTCGCCGTCGCCGGTGATCTCGTACCACAGGCGCGCCCCGTTCACGTCGATGAAGTCGCCAGCCATCGCTCTCTCCTCTCTGCCGCGCGAAGACGCCGGAAGTATATGTCAGACATCCGGGGCCACTCGGAAAGTCGGCGGAAAACGGACAACAGGGGTGGCGCGCGTGAAAGTCGGACCTTAGACTTGCCGGCGATGCCTTTGCCGCTCGCCGATGTCCGCATCATCGCGGTCGAGCAGTACGGCGCCGGGCCCTGGGGCACGCTCCAGTTGGCCGACCTCGGCGCCGACGTGATCAAGATCGAAGACCCGCAGTCCGGGGGAGATGTGGGCCGCTACGTGCCGCCCTACCAGGAGGGCGAGGACTCGCTGTTCTTCGAGACGTTCAACCGCAACAAGAAGAGCGTCTCGCTCGACCTGCGCTCGCCAGGCGGCCGGCAGGTGTTCGAAGACCTGGTCGCCTCTTCGGACGCGGTCTACTCGAATCTGCGCGGCGACCAGCCGAAGAAGCTGCGGCTCACCTACGACGACCTCCGCGAGGTCAACCCGCGGATCGTTTGCTGCTCGCTGTCAGGCTTCGGCATGTCCGGACCCCGGGCCGCCGAAGCCGGCTACGACTACATCATGCAGGCGATGGCCGGCTGGATGAGCCTGACCGGTGACCCCGACGGTCCTCCCACCAAGAGCGGGCTTTCGATCGTCGACCTGTCCGGTGGATACGTGTCGGCGATCGCGCTGCTCAGCGGCCTGTGGCGTGCGCGACGCGACGGAGTGGGGTGCGACTGCGACATCTCCCTGTACGAAACCGCGCTACACGAGCTGATGTATGTCGGGACGTGGGCGGCCAGCGCCGGATACGAGCCCCGTCGCATGCCCGAGTCCGCGCACCCCTCGATCGTGCCGTTCCAGGCCTTCGAGACCGCCGATGGCTGGATCACCGTCGCCTGTGCCAAGCAGAAATTCTGGGAGCTCCTCTGCCAGGCAATGGGCCGAGCCGAACTGGCGCAGGATCCGCGCTTTGCCGACTTCGCCGCCCGCAATCGCAACCGCGACGAGCTGCTTCCGATCCTGCGCGAGGACTTCCGCCGACACCCCACCGGCCACTGGCTGGACGTGCTCGCACCGGCCGGCGTCCCGCACGGCCCGGTCTACGAAGTACCCGAGGCGCTCGAGGATCGCCAGGCGCAGGCCCGGGGCGACGTCGTCGAGCTCGAGCATCCGAGCCTGGGCACGGTTCGCCAGATTGCCTCGCCGCTGCGCCTGAGTGGCGAGCCCAACCCGCTCACGCGCGGACCGTTCCGCGGCGAGCACACCGAGGAGGTCCTGCGCGAGGTGTGCGGCTACGCGGAAGAGCAGATCGCCGAGCTTCGGGCGGCCGGCACGTTCGGCACGATCCCGGCTCAGGCAGCGGCCGACAGGTGAGGCGGCCGCTGCAGGTGCCAGTCCGTGGCCTGCTGAAACGCATGCGCCGCCGCCAGCACGTTCGCGTCTGCCAGCGGCTTGCCGACCAGCTGCACGCCGATCGGTAGGCCGTCGCAGAACCCCGCCGGCAGTGACATCACCGGCGTTCCCGACAGCACCCACGCCGAGATCGTCGGCGTGAGGCGCGCGGTCATCTCGAGCGGCTCTGAGTCAGCGATCTTGGGCGCCGGGATCGGGGCCGCCGGCGCCAGCAGCAGATCGCGCCCCTCGAGTGCCTCGACCACTCGCCGGCGCCACATGCGCTGCCGCTGCCGGCCCCAGGCGTATTGCGCTCCGGTGACAGCCGCTCCACGCTGCAACCGCGCGAGCACGTCGGGAGCGAACACCTCCGGTGTATGTGCCAGCCGGTCCCGGTGGACCCACGCTGCCTCGGCCAGCACCATCTCAGCGGTCAGAGCGAACGCCTCCGCACGACCACCCAGCTGCACTTCCTCCACCACGGCGCCCAGGCGCGCGAGCGTCGCGGCGGCTTCGCGCACCGCAGAAACGACTGCCGCGTTCGCGTCCGCGAGCCAGTCGTCGCCCAGCAGGCCGATGCGCAGTCCGGAGCAACCGCGCGACAGCGCCGCGACGTAGTCCTCGCCCGCGACGTCGACCGAACAAGGATCCTCGCGGTCGTAGCCCGCGATCACGCTCAGCAACTCCGCCACGTCCTCGGCCCGGCGCGCCATCGGTCCGATCGCGTCGAAGCTCAAGGCCACCGGGACGCTGCCCCGATTGCTGACCCGCCCCGCGGAGGGCCGGAGCGCCGACACGCCGCACAGCGCGGCTGGGATCCGCACCGAGCCGGCCGTGTCGGTTCCGAGCGCGGCCATCACCATGCCCGAGGCGAGCGCCGCGCCGGAGCCGCTCGAGGACCCGCCGGTCACGCGGTCGGGATCCCATGGGTTGCGGCACGGGCCGAAGTGCACGTTCTGCCCGGTGCCGCCGATCGCCCACTCCGACATGTGAAGCTTGCCGACCAGCACCGCACCGGCGCTGCGCATCCGCTCCCACACCGGGGCGTCGCGCTCGGGCACGCCGCCGTCATAGAACCCGGTGCCCGCGGTCATCGGCACGCCGGCCACCTCGATGTTGTCCTTGAGCGCTACCGGGATGCCGGCCAGCGGTCCCAGCGGATCGCCGCGCCGGGCCGCTTCCTCGACGCGCCCGGCGTCCGCGAGCGCGCGCTCGCCGAGCACGCTCCGGAACACGTTTAGC
>DATIEI010000153.1:0-8515 GCA_035455845.1 Solirubrobacteraceae bacterium | reverse complement strand
ATCGATGTCCTGTCCGGCGGGCGCTTCCTGTTCGGAGTCGGCGCGGGATGGAACGTCGAGGAGATGCGCAATCACGGCACCGAGGCCTCAAGGCGATTCGGGGTGATGCGCGAGCGGATCGAGGCCATGAAGGCGATCTGGACCCAGGACGAGGCCAGCTACTCGGGCCGGTACGTCGGCTTCGAGAAGATCTGGTGCTGGCCGAAGCCCCTGCAGAAGCCGCACCCGCCGGTGATGGTCGGGGGCAACGGGGCCCGCGTGCTCGATCGGGTCTTGGATTACGGCGATGAGTGGATGCCCAACCGGATGTCCGATGAGGACCTGGCGGCTCGAATCGCCGAGCTTCAGGAGCGCGCGGGCGAGGCGGGACGCGACCGCATCCCGGTGACCGTGGTCGGGATGGCGCCCGATCCGGCGCGGATCTCGCGGCTGGGCGAGGCCGGTGTGGACCGCGTGGTGTTCTGGCTCCCGCCCGAGAGCGCCGAGACGGTAGAGCGCGGCTTCGACGAGTACGTCGGGGCGATGGAGAGTTACGGGAGGTAGCTCCGGGCGGCCAGCGCCGGGTCGGTGTTGAGGAGCTCGAGGATCAGCGAGGACCAGGCGAAGTCGACCGCCCCCATGCCGCGACCGGTGTACGGGTCGTAGTACTCGCGCAGGTGGTTGGCCAAGACCGCGGTGGCGAGTCGCCGCGACAGCTCGTCGGCCTGCTCGCGGTAGCCCAGCCGGACCAGCCCCAGCCAGATCAGCCAGGCCGAGTTGATCCAGGTGGGGCCGCGCCAGTAGCGACGGATCCACAGGAACCCGTCTTCGCGCGTGGTGAAGCTGGGCTCGGTTGGGGGGACGGATGGCGGCGGCACGGGCAGCCAGAACCGGTTCGGGTCGAGGAGGTGCTCCTCTATGAGCCGGCGGCCGATGTGCTCGGGCAGGTCGGGGAGGGCGAGCGGCGAGAGGGCGGCCCAGGTGACGGGAGCGGATTGTGGTGGCAGCTCTGGTCTGCTCAGCGGCTCGAACAGCCCGGTCGCCTCGTCGTACATGCGCTCGACGATGGTCGGGGTGAGCGAGGGCCGGTTCAGGGCCTGCAGCGAGAGCGCGTGGAGGACGTTGGTCGCGACCTCGCAGCACACCGGGCCACCGGCTCTCGTGATCTGTTCCAAGTCGTACCCGAGCCGACGGTTGCGCCGCACGAGCAGGATGAACCCGGCGCGGTCGTGGGCCTTCCAGCGCCAGATCGGGTCGAACTGGGGGGACGCGTCGAGCCCGGACTCGTCGGGCTGGACGATCCAGATCAGCCCGTCGCCGTCGAGGTCGCGGTTGGCGGCCAGCCAGTCGTAGTGCCTGGCGATCCTCGGGTCTCGTGCCGGGTCGCCGACCGCGATCCGCCAGGCCCAGGCCAACACCGGCGGCTGGATGCTCGAGGTCATCGCGGCGTTTGGCTCGGTCACGTTGTAGGTGAAGCGTCGCCGGCCGGTCAGCGGCGTGTTCCAGAAGATCGTGTGCCCGATGAAGCCGTCCTCGCGCTGGGCCGCCAGCAGCGACTCGAGCTCGCGCCGCGATCGCTGGGGATCGAGGTGGCGCCAGCTGATCGCGGTGAAGCACGAGTCCCAGTACCACTGCCACGGGTAGTGGCCTGGGTTGGGGCAGGTGTAGGCGAACGCCACGCCATCGGTGTTACGCGTGCCCTCGCGCCAGTTCTGGCGGAGGGTCGACTCGCAGATATCGCGGACGGCGGCCCGGTCGGCCTCGTGGAGCGCTTGCGGGCTGCGCTTGGTCGGTCTGTCCGGGACGGGTTCTCCGGCGCGCAGACGCTCGTCCTCGGGCAGCATCCTCCGAGATCCTCGCATGGAGGACCTTCGCGACGTCCTGCCGTCGACTTCAGTGGACTACGCGGCCTTGGGTGCCGCGAGCGCCGACGTGTCGGACACGAGCGCTGCCGGCTGTGGCCCGGGAAGCAGTACCTCCGGTCGGTACTCGATCCGCCCAAGCTCCTGGCGTTCCGCCCCACATTGGTCGCACAACAGCACCAGGCGCAACTCGCCCGCTTCGCGGACGTACCGCGAGGCCCCGCTATGTGTACCCGAGTGATCGCACATCATGGCTATCTATGGCCACAAACGGCGCCCGAGGGCAGAAAGGTCCACGACCGCGAAAGATCCTCCCCGGGTCGGACGGATAGGCTGCCGCGCATGGAGATCCAGGCAGCCGTTACCGAGTCGAAGGGGGCGCCGTTCGAGATCCGCAGCGTTCAGTTGGACGATCCGCGGGCCGACGAGGTGCTGGTTCGAGTGGTCGCGTGTGGCATCTGCCACACGGACCTGATCATTCGCGACCAGTGGTATCCCGTCCCGCTGCCCGCCGTCCTCGGGCACGAGGGTGCCGGGGTCGTCGAGGCCGTGGGCAGCGCGGTGTCCAAGGTGGGGGTCGGCGATCACGTGGCAATGAGCTACGGCTCGTGCGGTGGCTGCTCGAACTGCCAGGGCGGTGAGCCCTGGGTCTGCCACGACTTCTTCGCGCGTAACTTCGGTGCTTTGCGTCCCGATGGTTCGACGGCGCTGCGTCTGTCGGGGCGGGAGATCCATTCACATTTCTTCGGGCAGTCGAGCTTTGCCAGTCATGCGATCGCCACCGAGAGAAATGTCGTCAAGCTCGATCCTGACGTGCCGCTCGAGATCGTGGCGCCGTTCGGGTGCGGCATCCAGACGGGAGCGGGCGCGGTGCTGCGCACGTTCCGGCCGGAGGCGGGGGCGAGCATCGCCGTGTTCGGGGTTGGCACGGTCGGGCTGTCCGCGGTGATGGCCGCTCGGATTGCCGGCTGCACGACGATCATCGGGGTCGACGTTCGTGCTGTCCGGCTCGAGCTGGCGTCTTCGCTGGGCGCCACACATGTCGTGGATGCCAGCTCGGGGGACGACCCGGTCCAGGCCGTTAGGGAGGCCACCGGCGGGGTCGGCGCCGACTTTTCCATCGACGCCACCGGCTCACCCGAGGTGCTTCGCCAGGCGGTCTACTGCACCGGGCCGGGCGGCGTGTGCGGCTTGATCGGCGCGCCGCCGTTCGGCACCGAGGTGTCGCTCGACATGAACCAGATCCTCGCAATGGGGCGCACGCTGCGCGGGATCGTCGAGGGCCAGAGCGTGCCTGACGTGTTCCTGCCCCGGTTGATCGAGCTCTGGCGCCAGGGGCGCTTCCCGGTCGACCGGATCATGACCCACTACGCGTTCTCGGAGATCGAGCGCGCGGCTCGGGACGCCGAGGAGGGCAAGGTCATCAAGCCCGTGCTGCGGATGGATTCGTAGGGGCCCTTTAATGCGCGAAGGGCCCGGCGCCGCCACAGTGCCGGACCCTTCAGAGACCTGAGTGGGGGCTCGAGGTTCTCTATGCGCGGTGCGCCAGCGTCCGGCCGAGGAGCTGGGCACGTGTGGTCGCCCGCCGGCGCCGGCGTGAGCTGCCGACGCGGCCGGCCGGGGCGCCGAGGCCTTGGGTGGCGATGCTCCAGGTGAGCATGCCGACGATGCCGACGATCACCAGGAGGGCTAGGACAATGTTGAGGACGAGGGCGATGGACATTTCTTCTGGCTCCGTTTCAGTGGTTGCCCTAGTAATGGTCGGAGGCGTCTGGAAGAGAACCGTCGGCGGAGCGTCGGAGCTGCGTAAGAACCTGCCGTACGCCTGAGGCCGCTGTGGTCCCCGAAAACCCCTGCAAAATTCGTTGCAGGGGCAGGATCTGAGAGGTGCGTGGCGTGGCCGCTTGTTAGGGTGCTGCCGGCTTCCATCCAGGGAGCTTCACCGCGACCGCGGCGCCCGATTTGTCGGCCGCCGGTCCGTGTCGTGGTGCCCGCTTGCGCCCGCATGTCCTCAGCCCACGCACGTCATCGAGCCGCCGGCCTTGCCGTCTGTGTGCTCGTGTGCGCGCTGGCGCTCGGAAGCGGACTGACCGCAACGAGCGCCGGCGATCTCCAGAGCCAGATCAGCGCCAGTAAGTCGGCCGCGGCCTCGCTGCGGTCGCAGATCGCCAGCGAATCGGCCCGGATCCGAGCGACTGGGCACGGACTTGCCGACGCGAATCGGCGCCTGGCCGTGCTGCAGCGGGCGCTGACCGCGCGCGAGGCGCAGCTCGGGCGTACCCAGCGCGCTCTCATCCAGGCGCGCAATCACCTGATCGACCTCGAGAACCGCCTGCAGAGCGCCACCCATGCGCTGGCCGCGAACCTGGTCACGGCCTACGAGCAGGGCCGCCCCGATCTGATGTCGGTGATCCTCGAGTCGCACGGCTTCACCGACCTGCTCGAGCGGGTCAGCTTCCTGCGCCGGATCGGGGAGTTTGACGCCCATGTGGTGGGCATCACTCGTGCGGCCCGGGCGGCAGTGACTCGCCAGGCTGCTCTCTTGGACGCACTCGAGCGCCGCGACCGTGCGCTGGCCGCCCAGGTGCTGAGGCAGCGAAACAGCGTCGCCGCTCTGCAGGCGGCGCTGCTGCACGAGCAGATCTCAGAGCTCGGCGCCCGTGGACGGGATGCCGCCAGGCTCCACACGCTGAACGCGCGGCTCGGTCGGCTCGAGGCCAAGGCGGCCGCGCAGGCCCGGGCGGCGGCTGTAACCGGCAATGCGGGCGTCGGCGGAATCGCCATCAACACCGGCGGCATGGTCCAGGCCCCGCCGGGGGCCCCGGCCGCGGTGCGCGAGGTGATCGCGGCGGGCAACGCGATCGCCACGTTGCCTTATGTGTACGGCGGCGGGCATGCGTCGTTCCACGCCAACGGCTACGACTGCTCGGGGTCGGTTTCGTATGCGCTCGCGGCGGCCGGGCTGGTGAGTTCGCCGATGGTCTCGGGCGCGTTCGAGAGCTGGGGCGATCCCGGTCCGGGGCGTTGGATCACCGTGTACGCGAACGCCGGCCACGTGTGGATGGAGGTGGCCGGGTGGCGCTTCGACACGGTGGCTCTGGCCGAGGGCGGGACGCGCTGGTCGCAGGGCGGTGGCGAGCTCTCGGGCTTCGTGGCCCGGCACCCGCCCGGGCTGTAGGCGGTCGTTACAGAGTTAGGAGGCGTTCGGCGTTTTTGTGAGCGATCTGCTCGCGCTCCTCGTCGCTGATCGCGGCCTGCTCGATGAATCGCCGCGCGACGGCGCCATCGCTGAACGGATGGTCGACCGCGAAGAGGATTTTGTCTATTCCGAGGGTGTCGATCGCGCAGCGCAGCGGCGGGTCGGTGAAGATGCCGCTGATCGTGATGTGGAAGTTGCGGTGGAAGTACTCGGGGATCGACAACTCGGTTCCTGGCGTCGCCGGGTCGAGCGGCGTGCGTCCGCGCAGCACCTCATCGATCCGGGCCAGCATGAACGGGATCGCCTCGCCCATGTGCCCGATGATGATCTGCAGGCCCGGGAACCGGTCGAACACCCCGGCCAGGATCAGCCGAAGCGCGTGCAGCCCGGTCTCGATGTGCCAGCCCCAGGCCGGCGCGGCGAGCATGAAGCTGACCGCGTCGCCGAAGCCGGCGTAGTAGGCGTCGTACACCGCCTTGGGCGGCGGCATCGGGTGCAGGTAGATCGGCACCCCGAGCGCCTCCGCGCTCTCGAACATCGGCCAGAAGAACTGGTCGTCGAGGAAGCGCTCCTGCGTGCGGCCGTTGACGAGCGCGCCCTTGAAGCCCAGTTCGGTTGTTGCGCGGTTCAACTCGGTTGCCGCGGCTTCTGGGTCGGCCGTCGGTAGCGCGGCGAAGGCCGCGAACCGGTCGGGGTGGGCTGTCATCGCCTCGGCCAGGCGGTCGTTGAACGCTCTCGCCACCGGGATGGCTTTTGCGGCGGGGCTGTGCTCGAGGCCGGGCTGGGCCATCGAGAGCACCTGCACGTCGATGCCCTGCGCGTCCATCTCCGCGATCCGTCCCTCGCCGATGTCGAGCAGGCGCTTCTCGAGCGGGGGCGGCCAGCGATGCACGGCGTAGTAGGGATGGATCTGCGGGCCGAGGAGGTCGCGTAGCTCCGGGGTCAGGCAGTGCTCTTCGAGGGCGATCGTTCGCACGGCGGCCGAATTGTCTCGCGATCGTGCTTTCGTGGCGGGTTCGGCGCTTCGGCTCACGGGCTTGAGGCCGCGGGTTGTCTGAGCCCTGACATCACGTCTGGGGGCGTGGGGGCCGATGCAAAGGATCGATGAAGCGATTTGCTGCTGTGTTGTGTGTGCTGCTGGGCGTGCTGGTGCTGCCGCCTGGCGCCCTGGCGACCGGGTCGCACGGGCGTGCATCCGGAACCGTGATCGGCGTGGCCGGCCATACGTTCGCCGTCGAGGCGCACGGGGGACGGATGTCGGTGGTCGCGGCGCTCGCTGCGGCCGCGGACGGTGTCACGGCAGGCGACTTCCCGTATGTCTACGGCGGCGGCCATGGTGAGGCCGGCATCGCCAGCATTGGCCTCAAGGGTCCGGGCTTCAACGGCCGCCGGATCGGGTTCGACTGCTCGGGCTCGGTCGCCGCGGTGCTCGCCTCGGCTGGGCTCTGGCCGGTGGCCACGGGAGTTCCCAGCGATGCGGGCGTCATCTCCCAGCTTCTGCACGCGCATCTGATCGCCCGCGGTCGCGGACACGGCCCCACCGAGGTCACGCTCTACGACGACACCGGCGTCCACATCTTCATGGACATCGACGGGCGGTTCTTCGGCACCTCGGACGGTGCCGGCGGGGGCAACCCGAACGGCGGTGCCGGCTGGCTCGACGACGGCGCTCCCGATGCCTCCAGCCATAGGTACAAGCCGTACCACCTGCTCCCCGGCGTCCTGCGCGAGCAGACTTCACTGGAACGGATCTTCACGTTCCAGACCCGCGGCCACGCCGCCATCACCCACGGCCTCATGCTCGGCAGCGTTGTGCACGTCGGCTACACGGTCGCGCCGAACGGCAGCCTGGTGGCGCAGAGCATCAGGTAGCCGCGGGACCCACGACGGCCGGAGGTACCGGCCGATCCGCGGGGAGGCGCCCCGCTCGGACGGTTCCAAGCGGAGCTAGAGCGCTCCCCGGCACGAGCCGCCGCCGACGTGTGCGGTCACCGCCTGGCCGGCCTCGTCCGCCGGCGCGCGGAGATAGACGTCGGCGTAGCCCGACGCGTCGGTGTGCCAGTGTGCGGAGTCACCGGCGGCGTCGGTCACGACGACCGTCTGATCGGGCTGGTTCGAGTGCACATACACGTCGTAGTCGTGGTAGCGGCTGCTGAATGACGCGCTGACCGTGCACTTCGCGGTCTCGACGGGATGCGTGGTGCTCGTGCTCCTGCTCTGCTCGTGGACCGGAGTTCGTTGCGCGAGCGCGACCCAGTTTGTGGCGATCGTGTGCTGCGCCTGCGCGAGGGTCATCTGGCCATCGCAAACCTGGCGGTGTAGCTGATTCTCGATCGCGTCCTTCGGGTTGGGTGACGCGCCCGGCTCGGGCCAGAGGTTGCGCGCGTCGTTCACGGCACCGCCGAGTTCGAGCGAAACGAGGTGGTCGTACTCGTAAGCGCTCGTCGATCCGGAGTCGCTATACGCAGCCATGCTGTCGACCTTCTCGCGGTCGGTGATGCGCACCGGCGGGCGCACCGTCTTGGTCCAGCCGGAGCGGCAGATGGTCTGGCCGATCGTGGCCTGGGTCACCATGGGGTTGAGCGCCCCGGGTGTGCAATGTGGATCGGGTCGGGAATCGAGCGCCGAGCCGATCGCGTGACAGGACCCGGGAGTGGGCTGCGGCTGGACGACCTCGGCGGAGGCGCTCGAGTAGGGAAGCCGACCCGGATGTTGTTGGTGGCCTCCCGTCCCGGCCCGAGCGGCGCTCACGGTGCGGTTGGTGCTCGTGCCGCGCCGGGCGCTTGTGGCCCGCCCGGCGCTGGTGTGGGTTTCGGTCGACGATGCCCCCGGCGGAGACGTCGGGTCGCTCGAGTCCTGCGCATTACCGCCTGGACCGCCCTGGCCGCAACCGGACAGCGCGACCAGGGCGATGAAGGCGATGAAGGCGATGAAGGCGATGAGTCCGCCGCGCGCCAGGCCACGGGCGTGGCGCGCTCGCCGACCGGTACGGGCGAGGCCTGCTACTAGCCGCAGCCGGTGTTGAACCCGCAGCTCGAGCACGTGTAGCAGCTGCCCGTGCGCTGCATCATCCCGCCGCACTGCTGGCATGCCGGACCGAGGTCGAGTCCCTTGCGCAGCGCCGGCACGACCGGCGGCTCGTCGGTCAGCGCGGCCGTGGCCGGCAGGGCCGGGCGCGCCGTCGGGCCGGCGTTGCCGTTGCCCTTACCGTTGCCACCGTTGGCTCCGGTGCCATTGCCGCCGTCTCCTGGCTTGCCCTCGGCGGGCTGGGCGGTTACCGGCTTCGCGACATCGCCCAGGTGTGAGCTCGCGGCCGCCTGCGCGGCTTGGCGAGCCCGCACCGCCGGCGTGAGGATCCCGAGCTCTTCCTGGAGATCGACGTCGCAGAACCGCGAGGCCAGCCAGCGCATGATGTAGTCCGGCATCGACTTCGCGAACGGGATCTCCGGGTTGGACGTCATGCCCTCGGGCTCGA
>DATIEI010000152.1:0-3200 GCA_035455845.1 Solirubrobacteraceae bacterium | reverse complement strand
CACCGTCACCACGATGGTCGGGCGAGGATCGAAGCCCGCTAGGTCCGCGAGCGTGCCGCCGCGGCGAGCTCTCCGGCCATGGTCGCCTGCGGTCGGGTGACGCCCGCGGCCGCGTAGGCGTCGTCCTCGTCGAGCGTCTCGTGCTCGAGCAGCGCGGTCGCGAGCGCATCGAGGCGGCCGCGGTTCTCCGTGAGCAGGGTCACCACGTCGCCGTGGGCCTCCGTGACGATGCGCCGGACCTCGGCGTCGACGAGCCTCTGTGTGTCGGGCGAGATCTCCGGCACGCCGGGCAGGAACGGCCCCGACCCGTCGCGCGGGATCACGCTGACCGGCCCGACTGCGTCGCTCATCCCCCAGCGTCCGACCATCTGCCGGGCGAGCGCAGTCAGCTGCTCGAGGTCCGACTCCGCTCCGGTGCTGATCTCGGCGAAAACGAGCTCCTCTGCGACCCGCCCGCCGAGCGCGACCTTGATCCTCGCGAGGAGCTCCGGCTCGAGGTAGTTGAACCGGTCGGCGTCGGGTGCGGAGAACGTCACTCCCAGCGCCATGCCGCGCGGGATGATCGAGACCTTGCGCACCGGATCCGCCCCCGGCGTGAGCATCCCGACGATCGCGTGCCCACCCTCGTGGTAGGCCGTGCGCCTGCGGTCTTCGACGCTCATCATCACCTGTCGCTCGGCACCGAGCACGATCCGCTCGAGCGCGTCACTCAGGTCCTCGTTGCCCACCTTTTCGTGGTTGCGCCGGGCGGCCAGCAGCGCGGCCTCGTTGACCAGGTTCTCGAGGTCGGCGCCCACCATGCCCGGGGTGGAGGCCGCGATCGCCCCGAGGTCGACTTCGTCGGCCAGCGGCACGCTGCGGGTGTGGACCTGGAGGATCGCCTCGCGACCGCCCCGATCCGGGGGCGAGACGACCACGCGCCGGTCGAACCGGCCGGGTCTGAGCAGAGCCGGGTCGAGGATCTCCGGACGGTTGGTCGCGCCCAGCACGATCACCCCGATCCGCGGGTCGAAGCCGTCCATCTCGGTGAGGATCTGGTTGAGCGTCTGCTCGCGCTCGTCGTGCCCGCCGGAGATGTTGGGCCCGCCCGCCGAGCGCGAGCGCCCGATCGCGTCGAGCTCATCGATGAAGATGATCGCCGGCGCCGCCGTCTTCGCCTGCTGGAAGAGATCGCGTACCCGGGAGGCACCGACTCCGACGATCATCTCGACGAACTCCGAGGCCGACATCTGAAAGAACGGCACGCCGGCCTCACCGGCCACCGCCCGCGCCAGCAGCGTCTTGCCGGTGCCGGGCTGGCCGCTCAGGAGCACGCCGCGCGGGATGCGCCCGCCGAGCTTGAGGTACTTGTCGGGGTTCTTGAGGAAGTCGACGATCTCCGTGAGTTCCTCCTTGGCCTCTTCGATGCCGGCCACGTCGTTGAACGTGACGCGCTGATCCGCCGCCTCGACGCGACGCGCGCGCGAGCGGCCGAACGACATCAGCCCGCCGGCGCCGCCTCCGCCCTGCGCGGCGCGCCGGAAGATCCACACCAGCAGGAGCAGGAACAGCAGCGTCGGGCCGAAGCCGAACAGCAGGCTGGCCAGGAACGAGGGACCGGTGTTCGTCGGATTGGCGTTGATCGTCACGCCCTTCTTGGTCAGCGTGTTGAACAGCTCGGCGCCGTTGGCGAAGGACGGGATCTGGGTCGAGAAGTAGGCCGTGGTCGGCGCGCTCTTGCTGTCCGCCGGGTACTTGATCGCCTTCTTGAATGTCCCCTGGATCGAGTTGCCGGTCGAGGAGATCGAGCTGACGTTGTTCTCGTTGACCTGGGTCAGGAACGTCGGCGAGTACGGGATCCGCACGCGCGGGTTCGGGCCGAGCACCTGCGAGGAGACCCAGAAGTTCAGCGCCAGCAGCGCGATGATCAGGAACAGCGCCAGCCAGCGTGGATTCGGGCCCGAGGGTCGCTTCTCCGGCGGCCGGCCTCGCCCGTCGGGCGCCGGCGTCACCCGCCAGCCCGGCTGCGTCGGTGGCTGCTGCTGACCTCCCGGCCTCAGTCGGGGGCTGCTTTCCCGCCGGCGGGTTTGATCGGCCATCTGTTGATTGTGGCAAGAGCAGCGGGTTTGCGATGAACCTTGCCTGAACTCTTGCTAAGAGTTGCCTACCGAGTGGCCCACACCTCTTGGCTGATCTCGAGGCTGTTCGCCCACAGGTCCGGCCGCTCGGTGTAGCGGATCAGCTTCATTCGATCCGGCTCCGGAACGAGTCGGCCCCCTCGACGCTGGCGCCGGCCGCCCAGGCGCGGTCGGCCAGCCACCGGTCCGAGGTGACGACGCGGACGTCGGCCGGGTCGGGCTCGGCCCGCAGGCGCCGGACGATCTCGTCGTCGGCGGCGTTCGGCTTGGGCCGCGGAGCGTGCGCCACCTCGATCACGGTCGAGCGGATCGGGGGGCGGGGCGGACGCTCGAACACCACCGTGACGTCCTCGCCGCTGTCGGCTGCCCAGCGCTCGAGCATGTCGACCAGCCGCAGCATGGCCGCGTCGCGGTCCTTCCACCACGCATCGGGGCGCGTGCCGATCACGTTCATGCCGTCGACGAGCCAGCGCACTGGAGAGCAGGCTAGTGACGCGCGCCACCGCCGGGCCTCCGGCACGCGGGACTGATGGCCGACGGGGGTGGCGTGCGCGGCCACCCCCATCGGGCTCGGCCCCCTTGGCCCTGGTTGCCCCACCAGGCTTGTTGAGTGCGTGCGATCGGGTCAGGTGCCAGTCATCGATCGGGTTCCTCGTGTTCGGTGCGGAGTTCACGCATCGCGGCGTGCGCGAATTCAGCGACCTCCCGCGGGCCGTCCTGCCCGGCTCGCTGCAGGGCGCGGAGTGCCCCCTCGCTGTCGCCCTCCTGCTTGAGCAACAGGCCGAGCTTGTACGCACCGGCGGGCTCGCCGCGTTCCTCGGCTCGCCGGTACGCGCGCTTGGCACGCTCGAAGCTCCCTTCCTGCTCGAGCAACAGGCCGAGGTTGAACGCGCCTACGGCCTCGCCCCGCTGGTCGGCACGCTCGTACGCGGCCCTGGCCCCGGCGAGCTCACCACGCTCCTCGAGCAGGACCCCGAGGTTCGCGGAAGCTCCGGCATGGCCGCGCTCGTCGGCCCGCCGGAACGCGGCCTCGGCCCCGGCGAGGTCGTGGTCGCGCAGCAGCAGCACGCCGAGGTTGAACGC
>DATIEI010000151.1:0-5829 GCA_035455845.1 Solirubrobacteraceae bacterium | reverse complement strand
TCCCCAGTTCGGGCATGAACTGCTGCACGGCCGAGAGCACGGCGTAGTCCCCGCAGCCCGGGCACCAACGCGTCTCCTGATCGGACTGGAAGTCCGCCTTGGTCAGCTCGTGCGGCGTGCCGCCGTTCCCATTGCCTGTGACTACTGCGCTCATTGCCGCTCCGCGATCTGTTCTTCGATTTCCGAGGCGAACAGCGGCTGCCCCTGCACTTTGCAGAACGACTCGACGTCGACCAGGTACTTGGCCCGCAGCAGCATGGCCAGCTGACCGGTGTTCATCTCCGGCACGAGCACCCGGTCAAACGAGCGCAGCACGTCGCCCGTGTTGGCCGGGAACGGGTTCAGGTGCTGCAGGTGCGCGCAGGCCACCACGTGACCGGCCTCGCGGGCGCGGCGCACACCGGCCCGGATCGTGCCCTGGCTCGAGCCCCAGCCGAGCACAAGCAGCCGTGCACCGGGCTCGGCGTCGACGTGCAGCGGCGGTATCTCGCGCGCGATCCCGTCGATCTTCGCCGCGCGCAACTCGGTCATGCGCTCGTGATTGGCCGGGTCATAGGAAATGTTGCCCGTGCGGTCGGCCTTCTCCAGGCCGCCGATTCGGTGTGCGAGCCCCGGGGTCCCCGGGATCGCCCAGGGACGCGCCAGCCGCTCGTCGCGCGCGTAGGGCTGGAAGCCCTCGGCGTCGCTCTCGGTGGCAAAGCCGGGGTCGATGCTCGGCAGCTCGGAGACGACCGGGATCCGCCACGGCTCCGAGGAGGAGGCGAGGAAGGTGTCCGACAGAAGGATGACCGGGGTGCGGTAGCTGACCGCGATCCGCACCGCCTCGAACGCCGCATCGAAGCAGCCGCCGGGGGTGCTCGGCGCGATCACCGGCAGCGGTGACTCGCCGTGGCGCCCGTACATCGCCATCAACAGATCGGACTGCTCGGTCTTGGTCGGCATACCGGTCGACGGACCCGCGCGCTGCACGTCGACGATGATCATCGGCAGCTCGAGCGCCACCGCGAGGCCGATCGTCTCGGCCTTCAGGTCCATCCCGGGTCCGCTCGTCGCGGTGACACCGAGCCGACCACCGAACGCCGCGCCCAGCGCCATCCCGGCGGCGGCGATCTCGTCCTCGGCCTGGATCGTGGCCACGCCCAGCTCGGCGTGACGCGATAGCTCATGCAGGAGCTCCGAGGCCGGCGTGATCGGATAGCTGGCCAGCAGCAGCGGCAACCCGCTCCTCACCGAAGCCGCGATCAGCCCGAGCGACAGCGCGTTGATCCCGTTGACGTTGCGGTACGTGCCCGGCTGCACGTCGGTGGCCGGCTTGACCAGATACTGCACGTCGAGCAGCTCGGTCGTCTCGCCGAACGACCAGCCGGCGTTGAACGCGGCCAGGTTCGCCTGGAGCACCGCTGGGCGCTTGGCGAACTTCTGCTCGATCCAGCGCTTGGTCCCCTCGGTCGGCCGCCCGTACAGCCACGAGATCACCCCGAGCGCGAACAGGTTCTTTGCCCGGCCGGCGTCGCGCGTCGAGGCATCCTCGATGTCCTCGACCGCGGCCACCGTCAGGGACGTCATCGGGATGCGGTGCACGCGGTAGGCGCTGAGCGACCCGTCCTCGAGCGGGTTCTCGGCGTAGCCCGCCTTCTCGAGGTTGCGCTTGGTAAACGCGTCCTCGTTGACGATCAGCGTCGTGCCCCGATCCATCTCTGCGAGGTTCGCCTTCAGCGCCGCCGGGTTCATCGCCACCAGCACGTTCGGCTTGTCGCCAGGGGTGAGGATGTCCCGCGAGGCGAAGTGGATCTGGAACGCCGACACCCCGGCCAGCGTGCCGGCCGGTGCGCGAATCTCGGCCGGGAAGTTCGGCAGCGTGGCCAGGTCGTTGCCCAGCATCGCGGTCGCATCGGTGAACCGGCTTCCCGCCAGCTGCATCCCGTCCCCGGAGTCTCCCGCGAAGCGAACTACAACTCGCTCGCGCTCTTCGACCGTCTTAGTCATGGCTGTGCGCCCACATCAACCGCCTACCCATACTACGCGCCGCCCGGGACGAAGTTTCGCTGCCACCGGGCATGCCCCCCGATTGGGTGGGCCGCTTCGCGGCATCCATGGGGCCATTCGACCCCGTCCGGACAGAGATCGCGGGTAGCGATCCGCGACGGGACGGGCCCGCCCCGGCCCCACGGATGCCGAGCGAAAGCGAGGCCCAGTTACAGCTTGACTACGTTGATCGCCTTCGGGCCCTTGGGCGATGCCTCCTCCTCGTAGGAGACCTTGATGCCCTCGGACAGGGAGCGATAACCGTCGGCGGTGATGCTCGAGTGATGGACAAACAGGTCGCGACCGCCGTCATCGGGCGTGATGAAGCCGAAGCCCTTCTCGTCGCTGAACCATTTGACTGTGCCGTTCGGCATTCTGGAGTGTTCCTCCGTGGCTCGAAGTGCTGCTACGGAGGTGTTGCCGCCCGGAGCCTGCACCTGCTTGGCGCCGCCCGATCGTCGGGCGGCCGTACGAGGTGGGAAGGTACAGGAGATGGAGGATCCAATGTCAATCAGTGGGGACGTGAAGCTGCCTTTGCGCGAAATAACTGTGCGAACCTCTCGCTCGTCGGGCCCCGGCGGGCAGCACGCAAACGTCACCGACTCGCGCGTGGAAGCCATCTTCGACGTCGAGACGTCGAGCGCGCTGAACGACGCACAGAAGCGGCGGGTGATCGCCCGGCTCGGTCCGCGGGTCACCGCGGTGGCGCAGGATGCCCGCAGCCAGACCCGCAATCGCGAGCTGGCACTCGAGCGCCTGCGCGAGCGCCTGCGCGGGGCGCTCGTCCCGCCGCGCCCGCGCCACGCCACCCGCCCCAACGCCGCGTCGGTCCGTCGGCGCCTGGAGTCAAAGCGCCGGCAGGCGGTCCGCAAGCGCAACCGTCAACGCCCAGACTCCGACGACGCCTGAGCCGCCTGCGCCCCGGCTGTGGATGGGGGCCACACCGGCGACATCGGGTGGGCCGAAGCCGCGAGATGTTTTGGATAGGTTTTCGTATTTCTGGGGAAGCCTTACCACTGAGGTGGGAGACCTTGTTCGTACGCGGTTTCGGTGGTTCCTCGCAGCGCTATGGCTGGCGGGGATAGTCGCGGCGACTCCGAGTCGAGCCGTTGCCGCCACGCCGGTCCCAGCCACACCGCTCGCCTCCTCGACCTCCAGCACCGTCGCGACGCCCACATCAGCCGTCGACGCTGTCTCGAGCGCGGTGACTACTGCGCCGGCGCCCACCGCTCCGTCCGCCACCCAGACCGCGACGAGCACCGCGCCGGCCGCGCCGACCACCACGGTCAAGACCGCCACCGCCACCGCCAAGAACGCCACCACGACCGCCACCCAGACGGCAACGAGCAGCGCGCCGGCCGCGCCGACCACCACGGTCAAGACCGCCGCCGCCACTGTCAAGAACATCACGACGACCGCGACCAAGACCGCCCTACCGACCGCCCCGGTCACGACCGCCACCAACACCGTCAAGAGCGCCACCACCACCGTCGTCGCGCACGTGGTGACCCCTGTGACGGCGACCGTCGCCGCCTCGACGAAGCAACTCGTAGGCGGCGTGAAGACTCTGAGTACCCGGACGGTGAGCGTCACCGCCCCGGTGACGGGTCTCGTCTCGGGCACGACGGCGAAGGTGGTCACCCCCGTCACGAACTTCCTCACGGCCACGACCGCGTCGAGCACTAGGCACGCGTCCTCGCCGCAGACCGCAACGCCGACGCAACCGATGGCCACGACGGCTCGGACGAGGAGCGCCGCGCCGTCGGCGCCGGCGCGTTCGACTGCAGCACCGCTTGCGGCAGCATCGGCACCGCGCGGTCCCACGGGCGCCGCCACGCGTCCGCAGAACCCGGCATCGCAGAGCGCCACACCGACGGTATCCAACCCCCAGGTCCCGGTCGCAGTCCACACACCGAGGCGGGTCACGAGCGCCGGTCTCCCGCCGCAGCTGCCGACCGGCCGGAGCGCGGGGCGCCAGCAGGTGGCGTCCGCCGAGCCGGCGGGAGCGATTCCGACGACGACCGCGAGCGGTACCGCCTCGCGTCGGGCGTCGCTAGCCGTTCCGCCACTCAATCCGCTTCGAGTGCCCATTCCGCTCCCGGCCGCCTCGTCCGGCAGCAGTGCGAGCGGCACCTCGGGATTCTTCTTCTTCGGTCTGGCGGCGCTGCTCGCGCTGGGCGCTCTGGTCCGTCCGTGCGTGCTCGGCACGCGCCGCAAGACCGTCGACGCGGCTGCGCCGCAGCCGTTCCTGTGCTTGCTAGAGCGGCCTGGCTGAGACTCGCGCCTCGCTTCTAGGTCCCGCACGCGGGCTCGATCGGCCCGGGTGCATCGTCTAGCAACGTAGAAGGAGAACAGACTCGTGTCACGCTCGCAACGGGCGTGGGCGAAGGGCTGTGAGCTCGTAGGCGCGGCGGTTTCGCGCGCCCGACGGCTCAGTGGCCGCGAGGTGGTGCGGGATCACCTCGCAGCCCGGCGACTGGTTCGCTCGGCTCCTTCGCTCTCAGCCCTGACCTGGGTGGCGACAGCAGTGGTGTTGACGCTGGCTTTCGATCCGGCGCTCGCGTCGGCGAAGTCGATCAACCGGAGTGGCAGGGCTCCGGAAGCTCGGGGTGCCCAAGACGCATCACGGCTTCCTGTCGCCCAAATCAAGCAAACCTCAGACGCGTCGCATTCCGGCGGTTCAGTTGCCCGCCGCGCGAGGACGCGCACTGAGCTGATCGCGTTCGGCGACGGCTATGGAGGCGCTCATGGCTCCCTTGCCGTGCGGTCGCTGCAGCGTCGCCTGGCCGGCTTGGGCTATGCGCCGGGACCGATCGACGGCCGCTACGGCCCGCTGACCGAGCAGGCGGTACGCCGGTTCCAGGCCGCGCACGGCCTGATCGTCGACGGAGTCGATGGTCCGGTAACCCGGGCAGCGCTGGGCAAAGCCCACCTGATCCTCCGTCCCGGTGATGGATACCGGCCCGGCGGATCGCGTGCGGTCCGGATCCTGCAGCGTGACCTCGCTGCCGCCGGCTTTCGGCCCGGGCCGATCGACGGGCGTTACGGCCCATCGACCACGCGTGCCGTGCGGCACTTCCAGGCCGCCGGGCATCTCCACGTCGACGGAGTCGCCGGCCCGCAGACGCTCGGTCACCTGCCGCGTGCACATCGAAGCCGGGTTCAGCGGCGGTCAAGCGCACCCGCCCCGCGGACGCGCGCGCATCGTCGGCCGGCAAGCCCAAGCACGCGGACACCGGCACGCACGACCGCCCCCGCCTCGAGGCACCCGGGCGGCGGCTCGCCGGCTTCTTGGCTGATCGTGCTCGCCTGTCTGCTGGTGGCGACATTGGCTGGGCTCCTCTGGCATGCGCGCCGAACCCGTAGCGCTCGTATACCGCCCCCGGACCCCGCGACCGCTACCGACGAGGACACGGTCCTACCGCAAGACACCGCGCAGCACGAAGTGGCGCCGGACCGAGTCGCGCCTGAACCCGGCCCCCGTGAACCCGCTCCTGAGGATCCACAGGCCGGGGGCGGCGTGTTCCGGCTCGCGCAGGTCCTCGCACGGGCAGGGAATCTGGTTCCGGCGGTGGATGCGCTCCGCCGGGCGGATCGGCTCGGGCACCCCGGGGCGGCATTTGAGCTCGGCGTCTTGTTGGCCCAGGAGGGTGACCTGGGCGGTGCGACGGATGCGCTCCTGCGGGCTCATGACCGCGGAGATCAGAACGCCGCATTCGAGCTCGGAGAGTTCCTCGAGCGGCGGGGTCAGCAGGCGAAGGCTCAGCAGGCCTACCGCCTGGGTGATCAGCGGGGCCACGCCGG
>DATIEI010000150.1:0-19992 GCA_035455845.1 Solirubrobacteraceae bacterium | reverse complement strand
CCGCTCATGGCCGGGGTCCTGGCCGGCGACCTGTTCGGCTCAGAGGACCGGCATGGCACGTGGAAGACCGTGCTCACCCGCTCGTGCACCCGCCGGCACCTGTTCGCGGGCAAGCTGCTCGCGGTGGCCTCGTTCGCGACCGGACTGCTTGCCCTCCTGGCGCTGGCCAGCGTCGCCGCCGGCGTGCTGCTGGTCGGGGCGCATCCGGTAGTCAGCCTGAGCGGCACGCTGCTCTCGGCCGGCCAGGGCCTGGTGCTGGTGGCGCTGGCCTGGCTGCTCTGCCTGCTGCCGCTGCTCGCGTTCGTGAGTCTCGCGGTGCTGTTCTCGGTGGCCACCCGCAACGGGATCGTCGGGGTGCTCGGCCCGGCGGTCGTCGACCTGGCCATGCAGCTGCTGGCCCTGGTCGGCACCGGCGTGTGGCTGCACTCGCTGCTGGTGTCCTCGGGCTTCGACGCCTGGCATCCGCTGTTCGTCTCGGCGCACCGCTTCTACGGATCGCTGATCGTGGGGGAGGTGGTCAGCGTGCTGTGGATCGTGGCCTGCCTCGCCGCCTCGTGGCAGCTCCTGCGGCGGCGAGACTTCACCGGCGCCACCGTGAGCCGCCGCCCCGGGTGGGTCGTCCCGGTGCGCGTGGCGGTCGGCGCGGCGGCCGTGATCGCCTTCCTGGCCATCGCGAGCAACTGGGGGCCGGCCGGCGTGACCGCCAAGCGGCTGAACGCCAGCATCACCCCGACGTTCAACAACCTGACGGTGCTCCAGCAGCGCGAGCTGGGGCGCCCGGTCGCCCCGGGCGCGCGGCTGAACGTGCTGCCGAACTGCATCCGGCGCGCATCGACACGGACCGGCCCGGGAGACTGGATCTGCACGCTGACCGTGCTGATCCCCCAGCCCGGCGCCGTGCCGTTCCAGTCCACGCCGGTCACCTACGACGTCACCGTGCAATCCAACGGGTGCTACAAGGCCCAGTCGCCGCCGTCGTTCGTGGGACAGCAGACCATGCGCGACGCGAGCGGCCACCAGGTGGTCAACCCGCTGTTCGTGCTCTACGGCTGCTTCAAGGTGCTGTAGCCCTCCACCCCGAGCAGCAGGCGCTTCTTCTCGAGGCCCCCGGTGTAGCCGCCCAGCCCGCCCCCGGAGTGCAGGATGCGATGGCAGGGCACGACGATCGGGATCGGGTTTGAGCCGAGCGCGTTGCCGGCCGCGCGCGAGGCCCGCGGGCTGCCGGCCTGCGCCGCCATCTGCTTGTAGGTCGCAGTTGCGCCGTACGGGATCTTGGCCGTCGCCTGAAGGACCCGGCGGGCGAACCCGCGCGTGAGCGCCCAGTCGACCGGTAGGTCGAACCGCTCGCGCCGGCCGGCGAAGTACTCGTCGAGCTCGCGACGCGGCTCGTCCAGCTTTCGGGGGGCGGCCAGCACACGGGGTGAGACGTGGGTGGCGAGCTGCTCGAGGACCGCGTCCTCGTCGGCGTAGTCGATGTAGGCGAGCCGGACCAGGCCGCGCGGCGTGGTCGCCACCAGCAGCGGGCCCAGGGGAGAGTCGAGCGTCGCGTAGGCGACGTCGAGCAGGCCCGCGGCGGCCGCCGCCTGGCTGAGGTCGGGAAGATCGCCGAGCTCGGGCTCGGGCGAGAGTCGCCTGAGGTCGGACTCGAGGTCGGTCATGGTCGGTACTCCATTCTCAGTCGTTTCAAGGCTTCGTGGACGTTTCGCCTCGCCGCGTCCTCGCTCGTGCCCATGACCGAGGAGATCTCCTCGTAGCCGGCGTCGGCCACGTAGCGCAGCGCGAGCGCGGTGCGCTGCTTGGGCGGAAGGTCGCGGACGCGCGCCCACAGCCCGTCATCGCCGGGCTCTGGCGGGTCGGCCCTGCCCGTCGCGGTCTCGGGCACCTCGCCGACCGGCACCGCCACTCTTCGCCGCGCCCGCACGTGGTCGAGCACCTTGCGGTGCGCCACCGTGAAGATCCAGCTGCGGAGGTTCGAGGCGTCTTTGAGCCTGGGGTAGGCGCGGAGCGCGGCCAGCCACGTCTCCTGGTAGCAGTCGTCGGCGTCGATGCGGCCGACGCTGGCCACCAGGAAGCGGTGGACGTCCCGGCCGTGGGCGTCGAGCAGGGTCTGGAAGGGCGGAAGGCGCACTGAAGATGGAACGCTGCGCGGTGGCACCACGTGAGATGGTGGCGCACGCCGCGGGGGTGCAAATCGCAGCAAAGCCCCCACCGGCGCGGCGCACCCGCAACATAAGCGCCTCGGAGGCGCTTATGTCGCAGGAGCGATGAGTTGGGGGGTGGTTTTGCGTCTTATGCACCAGTGACGCCGGCAAGACGGCGCTCAGCCCTTGCCAGTAACCCCCGTTCGCTATACAAGGACATCTATGGCTCGAGCAATTTGGTCAGGCGCGATCAGCTTTGGGCTGGTCAACGTTCCGGTGAAGCTGTACACGGCGACCTCGCCCAAGACGGTCCGTTTCAACCAGCTCTCCAGCAAGACGGGCGCGCGGATCCGCCAGAAGCGGGTCGACCCGACGACCGATGAGGAAGTCCCCTACGAGGACATCGTCAAGGGCTACGAGATCACGCCCGACCGCTACGTGACGATCACCAACGAGGAGCTCGAGGCGCTCGATCCCAAGGCGACCAGGACGGTCGACATCGAGGAGTTCGTCGACCTGGTCGAGATCGACCCGATCTACTACGACCACAACTACTACCTGGCGCCCACCGCGGGCGGGGCCAAGGCCTACCGGCTGCTCCTCGACGCGATGCGCGAGGCGGGCAAGGTCGGGATCGGCAAGGTCGTGCTGCGCTCCAAGCAGCAGCTGTGCGCGCTGCGCCCCACCGGCGATGTGCTCGCGCTGACCACGATGCTGTGGGGCGACGAGGTGCTCTCGCCCGACCGCCTGGACGAGATCGGCGAGATCGAGGAGGCCCAGGCGACCGACCGCGAGCTCAAGATGGCCGAGCAGCTGATCGACTCGCTGTCGGCCGAGTTCGAGCCGACCAAGTTCCACGACGAGTACCGCGAACAGGTGCTGGCGCTGATCGAGGCCAAGGCCAACGGCGAGGAGATAGCGGTGCAGCCGCAGGTCGAGGAGCCGGCCGCGGCGCCCGATCTGATGGCCGCGCTCGAGGCCAGCCTGGCCGCCGTGCGCCCCGGCGATTCCGACGAAGCACCCGCGCCCAAGCCGCGCCGGCGCGCTCCGGCGAAGAGCGCAGATGGCGACGGCGCCCCCCGCCGGAGCCGCGCGAAGGCCAAGAGCTAGTCGCCCGCGCTGGTACTCTTCGGCGACCGCCCGTCGTGCGCCTGTCTGCATCCTCTTCCCATGTACCGACGTATCACCCCGCCGGGGGCCATTGGCCTCTACGACCCCGCCAACGAGCACGATGGCTGTGGCATCGCGCTCGTGGCCAAGCTGTGGGGGGAGGCCAGCCATGCCGTGGTGGAGAAGGCGCTCGACGCGCTCGAGAACCTCGAGCACCGCGGGGCTGAGGGCGCCGACCCGAACACCGGCGACGGCGCCGGGATCCTGCTCCAGATTCCGGACGGCTTCCTGCGGGCGGCCGTAGCCGGGGTCGAGCTGCCGCCGCCCGGCCGCTACGGCGTGGGCGTCTGCTATCTGCCGACCGATCCGGAGCGGCGCTCGGTGCTCGAGCAGCTGATCGAGGAGACGATCGAGGCCGAGGGCCAGCGCGTGCTGTGGTGGCGCGACGTGCCCGTCGACGATCGCCACGTGGGGGAGACCGCCCGGGCCTCGGCGCCGGTCATCCGCCAGGTGATCATCGCCGCCTCCGAGGAGATCGAGAACCAGGACGACTTCGAGCGCAGGCTGTACGTGATCCGGCGGGTGATCGAGCGCGCCGCCGGCCGCGACCTGGCTCTGCCCAGCCTCTCCAGCCGGACCATGATCTACAAGGGGATGCTGACCGCGCCCCAGCTTCCGCGCTACTTCACCGATCTGAGAGATCCCCGGGTCGCATCAAGGCTGGCGCTGGTGCACTCGCGATTCAGCACCAACACGTTCCCGAGCTGGGAGCTCGCCCATCCCTACCGGATGATCGCCCACAACGGCGAGGTCAACACGCTGCGCGGCAACGTGAACTGGATGCGCGCGCGCGAGTCCCAGCTGGCCTCCGACCTGTTCGGCGAGGACCTCGAGAAGGTGATCCCGGTGGTTCGCGAGGGCGGCTCCGATTCGGCGATCTTCGACAACGTGCTCGAACTGCTCGTGCTGAGCGGCCGCTCGATTGAGCACGCGGTGATGATGATGGTCCCCGAGGCGTATCGGACCAGACGTGATCTCGATCCCGACGTGAAGGGCTTCTACGACTTCCACTCCTGTCTGATGGAGCCGTGGGACGGCCCCGCCGCGGTGGTGTTCACCGACGGACGCGTGGCCGGCGCCGTGCTCGACCGAAATGGCCTGCGCCCCGGCCGCTGGATCCAGGACACCGAGGGCTATGTGGTGCTGGCCTCGGAGACCGGCGTGATGACCGTCGCGCCCGAGCACGTCCAGCGCAAGGGCCGCCTCGCCCCGGGCAAGGTGTTCCTGGTCGACCTCGAGGAGGGCAAGATCGTCGAGGACGAGGACGTCAAGCGGCGGGTGGCTCGCAAGCAGCCCTACGGCGAGTGGTACGAGCGCTCGGTCGTCCATATCGACGATCTGCCCGACCGCGACCCGCGGACGCCGCGGATCGAGCCGCTGCGCTCCAAGCAGCTGGCCTTCGGCTACTCGCAGGAGGACCTGCGGATGATCATCGCCCCGATGGCCACCAAGGGCGAGGAGCCGACCGCGAGCATGGGCAACGACGCCGCGCTGGCCGTGCTCTCGGACCGCCAGCCGCCGCTGTTCGCGTACTTCAAGCAGCTGTTCGCTCAGGTGACCAACCCGCCGATCGACCCGATCCGCGAATCAGTGGTGATGAGCCTCCAGGCGGGTGTCGGTGCCGAGGTCAACCTGCTGGCGGAGAGCCCCGAGCACGCCCACCAGCTGGTCATGGACACACCAATCCTGCGCAACCACGAGCTCGAGAAGCTACGCCAGGTCTCGCACGAGATCTTCGACGCGGCCACGCTTGACATCACGTGGCCGATCGAGCAGGGACACGCGGGAATGGAGACGCGGCTCGAGGCGCTGTGCGAGGAGGCGGCCGGCTACGTCGACAACGGGGCGAACATCCTGATCCTGTCAGACCCCAACCTCGGTCCCGAGCGGGTCGCGATGCCGAGTCTGCTCGCGGTGGCAGCCGTCCACCACCACTTGGTGCGGCGGGGAACCCGGCTGCGCACCGGGCTGGTGATCGAGTCCGGCGAGCCGCGCTCGATCCATGACATGGCGACGCTGATCGGTTACGGCGCGGCGGCGATCAACCCGTACGTGATGTTCGAGTCACTCGATGAGCTCGCGGACCGCAGCCTCCTCCCCGAGGATCAGCCGGATGAAACGAGCGCGGCTGATTCAAGCGAGGCCGGACGCCGAGCCAGCCGCGAGCGAGTTCGCGAGGAGGCCGAGGTGCGGATCGTCAAGGCGATCGGCAAGGGCCTGCTCAAGACCATCTCCAAGATGGGGATCTCGACCATCCAGTCCTACGGCGGCGCGCAGATCTTCGAGGCGGTCGGGCTCGAGCGCGAGCTGATCGACAAGCACTTCACCGGCACCGCGTCGCGGATCGGCGGCGTGGGCATCGAGCAGCTGGCCCAGGAGGCGCTCGAGCGCCACTTCCGGGCCTATCCGCGGACCGACCGCGAGGTGCTGCCGGTGGGCGGCGTGCTCCAGTGGCGCCGCCACGGCGAGCGGCACGTGTGGAACCCGGACACGATCGCCACCATGCAGCACGCCGTGCAGGGCGTCAACGGCGATCCGCGCGAGACCTACGACGAGTTCGCCCGGATGGCCAACCAGGAGTCGGTGCGCCATGCGCTGCTGCGCGGCCTGATGAAGTTCAAGCCCGCCGGCGACCCCATCCCGGTCGACGAGGTCGAGGAGGCAACGTCGATCGTCAAGCGCTTCACCAGCGGGGCGATGAGCCTGGGCGCGCTGGGCCGCGAAGCGCACGAGACGCTGGCCATCGCGATGAACCGCCTGGGAGCCCGCTCGAACACCGGCGAAGGCGGCGAGGATGCCAGCCGCTATACCCCGGATCCGAGCGGGGACATGCGACGCTCGGCGATCAAGCAGGTGGCGTCGGGACGCTTCGGCGTCACCGTGCACTACCTGGTCAACGCCGACCAGATCCAGATAAAGATGGCCCAGGGGGCCAAGCCCGGCGAGGGCGGACAGCTTCCCGGCCACAAGGTCGACGACTACATCGCCTGGCTGCGCAACTCCACCCCGGGCGTGGGCCTGATCTCGCCGCCGCCCCACCACGACATCTACTCGATCGAGGACCTCAAGCAGCTGATCTACGACCTGCGCTGCGCGAACCCCACCAGTTCGGTATCGGTCAAGCTGGTGTCCGAGGTCGGGGTGGGCACGGTGGCGGCCGGCGTGGCCAAGGCCAACGCAGACCACGTGACGATCGCCGGCCACGACGGCGGCACGGGCGCCTCGCCGCAGTCCTCTATCCAGGGGGCGGGCGTCCCGTGGGAGATCGGGCTGGCCGAGACCCAGCAGACGCTGCTGTTGAACGATCTGAGGTCTCGCATCGTCGTCGAGGTCGACGGCGGCATGCGGACGGGGCGCGACGTGGTCGTGGCGGCGCTGCTCGGCGCCGACGAGTTCGGCTTCTCCACCGCGCCGCTGATCGCGATGGGCTGCATCATGATGCGCGTCTGCCACCTGAACACGTGCCCGGTTGGCATAGCCACCCAGGACCCCGAGCTGCGCCGGCGCTTCCGCGGCACCCCCGAGCAGGTGGTCAACTATCTGATGCTGGTGGCCGAGGACGTGCGCTCGATCATGGCCTCGCTCGGGATCCGGCGCGTCCAGGACATGATCGGGCGGACCGAGCTGCTCGACATGGACGAGGCGATCGACCACTGGAAGGCCAGCCGGGTCGACCTGTCGATGGTGCTCACGTCTCCCGATCTGCCACCCGACGCGCCGCGGCGGCGCACTCGCGCCCAGCAGCCGGTGCTCGACGACGCGCTCGACTGGGAGCTCTTGCGCCGGTGCACCCCGGCGCTCGAGCACCGAGAGACCGTGAAGCTCGGTCCGATCCCGGTGCGCAACGTCAACCGCACCGTCGGCGGCATCCTGTCGGGCGAGATCGCCCGCCGCCACGGCGCCGGCGGCCTACCCGAGGGGACGATCGAGATCTCGTTCACCGGCTCGGCCGGCCAGAGCTTCGCGGCCTGGCTGGCTCCCGGCGTGACGTTCTCCCTGCGCGGGGAGACCAACGATTACGCCGGCAAGGGCCTGTCCGGAGGCGTGGTGTCGGTCCGCCCGCCCGAGAAGCACCGCTTCCGGGCCGAGGAGAACATGATCGTCGGCAACACCGTGCTCTACGGAGCCACCGCCGGCCGAGCCTTCTTCCGGGGGCTGGCCGGCGAGCGCTTCGCGGTCCGGAACTCCGGGGCGTCCGCGGTGGTCGAGGGCGTGGGCGATCACGGCTGCGAGTACATGACCGGCGGGCGGGTCGTCGTGCTCGGCCGTACGGGCCGGAACTTCGCCGCGGGAATGAGCGGCGGGATCGCCTACGTGTACGACGTGGACCGCCGGTTCGAGGGACGGTGCAATCTGGAGCTGGTCGAGCTCGAGGAGCTCACCGCCGACGACGAGGCCGAGGTGCGCGAGCTGATCTCCGAGCACGCCGCGCGCACCGGTTCGCTGGTCGGCCGCAACGTGCTGGCCTCGTGGGATCGCGCGGCGCGCGAGCGGTTCGTCAAGGTGATGCCCCGCGACTACAAGCGGGCGCTGGCGGAGGCGGCTGCGGCGGCCGGCGAGACGGTCGAGGCGTAGGCGCGGACATGGGCGAGCTGGGAGCATTCCTCAAGATCCACCGGGTCGGCTTCGACAAGCGCGACCCGGGGCAGCGCGTGAACGACTACAAGCCGTACTTCGGGCTGCAACCCGAGGACGAGCTCCGTAGGCAGGGCGCGCGTTGCATGGACTGCGGCATCCCGTTCTGCCACGAGGGCTGCCCGCTCGGCAACCTGATCCCGGAATGGAACGACCTCGTCTACCGCGGCAAGTGGCGCGAGGCGATCGATCAGCTGCACGCGACCAACAACTTCCCCGAGTTCACCGGGAGGATCTGCCCGGCGCCGTGCGAGTCAGCCTGCGTGCTGAACATCAACGACGACCCGGTGACGATCGAGCAGATCGAGATGGCGATCGCCGAGCGCGCGTTCGAGGAGGGTTGGGTAACGCCCGAGCCCCCCGACCGCCGGACCGGGAAGAAGGTGGCGGTGATCGGAACCGGGCCGGCCGGGTTGGCCGTGGCCGCCGAGCTCAACCGCTGCGGCCACTCGGTCACGGTGTTCGAGCGCGACGAGGGCCCCGGAGGCATGCTTCGCTTCGGCGTGCCCGACGCCAAGCTCGAGAAGAGGATCATCGACCGGCGCGTGGACGTGCTGGCCGCGGAGGGGATCGAGTTCGTCTACAACACCGACGTCGGGCGCGAGGTATCCGCCCAGGAGATCCGCGACCGGCACGACGCGCTGGTGGTGGCGGTCGGCTCGCGGGTCCCGCGCGACCTCGACGCGCCCGGTCGCGCGCTGAGTGGGATCCATCCCGCGATGGACTACCTCTACCAGCGCAACCGGTGGGTGGCCAAGCAGGAGGGCCGGCCCTACCGCGACCCCGAGCCCGGTCGGGAGATCACCGCGGCGGGCAAGCGCGTGATCGTGGTCGGCGGTGGCGACACCGGCATGGACTGCGTCTCGAACTCGCATCGCGAGGGCGCGCAGAGCGTGGTCATGCTCGACGTGTATATGGCTTTGCCCGCGGGCGGCCGCGACCCGCGTCATCCCTGGCCGTTGCCGCCGAAGCGGACGCACACCACCTACGCGCTCGACGAGGGCGGCAAGCGCCGCTGGGGCACGGAGGTGACGGGCTTCGGCGGGCGCGATGGCCGCGTCAGCCACGTGTACGCGCGCAAGGTCACGGGCACTTCCTCGCGCGACCTGACGCCCGTGCCGGGCAGCGAGTTCGTGCTCGAGGCGGATCTGGTGCTCATCGCGATCGGGTTCGCGGGCCCGGAGCGGGAGGGGACGGTCGAGCAGCTCGAGCTCGAGCTCGACCGGCGCGGCAACATCCGCACCGAGATGACCTACCGAACCTCGACGCCCGGGGTGTACGCCTGTGGCGACGCCCGCATCGGCCAATCCCTCGTGGTCACCGCGATCGCCGAGGGCCGCAAGTGCGCCCGCGTGGTCAACAAGGACCTCGGTGGCAGCCCGATGGATGCCGACCGGGAGATGCTGGCCATCGGCGCCTGGAGCGGCGAGGCCGATCGCACCCTGCGCCATGAAGCCGAGGCGGCTGGCACCGTCCGTGCCGGGGAGGAATTCTTCACCGGTCCGGGCGCGCAGGGCCGCTGAGAAAGCCGGAGCCGGCCGGCAACGCCGAGGTCCGGATCAGCTCGCGGCACAGTTCGAAACCAACGCTGTGTGAACCGGTCGGGCGAGTCAGTGGGTGGGTCCCGCGTTGACCGCATAAGTCGTGCAAATGCTGGCGAAGTTTGACCCGACTCGGGCCGGGGAATGCTAGGCTTGCGCTGGGATCCGTGGGCGGAGCGGCCCGCTCGAGACCGGGCGAGAAACTTTTCTGTTTAGACAGAGCTTGGGACGGGGAAACTCGCCCCTGTCGGTCAGGGAACTGCGCCCCCACTTCCCTGACTCTCCGGGGGGCCCAGATGGATCTGGGCCCTCCGGGCTTTTTAATGGGGTGCATGAGCGGCATGCCAGGGCTCGCGATTGTGACGGCGGCGAGTCGCCACGGCTCGTCGATCGCATCGACGGTCGACAGCCTCCTCACCTCGGTTGGAACGTTCGTCAGCCAGCTGACCAGTCTGAGGTGGGGGTCGCTGTTGCTGGGCCTGGCTCTGTACGCGCTCTACCTGCTGCTGCGCTCGCGGGCGTTGTTCGCAGCGGTCAGGGCGGCGTACCCGCGCGAGCGCATCCGGTGGCGCGATGTGTGGGGTGCGTACATGGTCGGCTACGCGATCAACAACGTGTTTCCGCTGGGCGGCGGGAACCTCGCGCAGCTGTTCCTGACCCGGATGGCGATCCCGGCCGCGAGCTACCCGACCGTGGCCGCGGCCCTGGCCACCGGGGCGATCTTCGACTGGTTCATGGGACTGCTGGTGATGTGCTTCGCGTTCACCCAAGGCGTGTTTCCCAAGCCGCCCGACTTCTCCCAGCTGCCCGCGTTCGACATCAGCTTCTTCGCCTCGAACATGCGCTTCACGCTGTTCGCCCTGACCGTGGCCGGCATGGCCTTCCTGGTCGCCTTCGCCCTTCTCTCGGCGCGGGTCAAGGCGTTCTGGGAGCGGGTCCGTCAAGGGCTCACGATAATCCGCGACTTCCCGCGCTACCGCCGGGAGATGGCCTCCTGGCAGTTCGCCGGCTGGATCGCGCGCTTTGCCTCGTACTGGGCACTGCTCGACGCGTTTCGCATCGGCGGGTCGGTGCAGGGCGTGCTGCTCGTGCTGGGCGTCCAGGTGGTGGCCTCGGTGTTCCCGTTCACCCCCGGGGGCGCGGGCGTCCAGCAGGCGCTCCTGCTCACGATCTTCGCGGGCAGCTCCTACGTCGCGTCGTTCTCGGTTGGACAGCAGATTGCCACCGCGGCCCTGACCACCGCGTGCGGGTTCGCGGCGCTCGTGCTGATCTTCCGATTCCGGAGCTTCCGCGAGGTGATCGTCCGCGGCAAGGCCCACCGGCGCGAGGAGGAGGGCACGGTGCCCCAGCCGGACCCCGGCGATCGGCCCTTGGTACCGTCGGCCGGTGGCTGACCTACCGACCGCATGCGTGATCGGCGCCGGCTCGTCCGGCATCGCGGCGCTCAAGGCGCTCGCCGAGCGGGGGATCCCGGTCGACTGCTTCGAGTGCTCAGACCGGGTGGGCGGCAACTGGGTGTTCGCCAACCGCAATGGGATGTCCTCGGCGTACCGGTCGCTGCACACCAACACCTCGCGTGACCGCATGGGGTATTCGGACTTTCCGATGCCGGCGTCCTATCCTGACTTCCCGCACCACACGCTCCTCGCGGCCTATTTCGAGGACTACGCGCGGCACTTCGGCTTGATGGAGCGGATCACGTTCGAGACCGGGGTGGAGCGCGCGACGCGGGACCCGGCCGATGGCACCTGGACGGTGACGCTCGAGACCGGCGAGACCCGGCGATACGACGCGCTGCTGGTGGCCAACGGGCATCACTGGGATCCGCGGTGGCCGGAGCCGCCGTACCCGGGATCGTTCGACGGGGTGCAGATCCACTCGCACCATTTCGTGGACGCGGCGGACTGGCGCGAGAAGAACGTGCTGGTGGTGGGGATGGGTAACAGCGCGGTGGACATCGCGGTCGAGGCGAGCTTCGTGGCCAGCCGCACGTTCGTCTCCGGCCGGCGCGGCGAGCACGTCGTCCCGAAATACGTGCTGGGGCGTCCGGTCGACCAGATCGCCGTCAGCGCGCTGACGCCGCTGGTGCCGTTCGGAGTGCGCCACGCGTTCTTCCGCGCGATCTACCGGCTCGCGGTGGGCCGGGTGGAGGACTACGGGCTGCCCAAGCCCGACCACCGGCTGCTCGAATCGCACCCGACGCTATCGACGGATTTCCTGGGCCGGGTCGCCCAGGGGGAGGTGACCTTCAAGCCGCAGATAGCCGGGCTGGCCTCCGACAGGGTGCGGTTCGTTGACGGCAGCGAGGAGCCGATCGACGTGATCGTCTGGGCGACCGGCTACAAGGTCACGTTTCCGTTCTTCGACGCGGAGTTTCTGTCCGCACCGGACAACGAGCTATTGCTCTACCGACGCGTGTTTGAGCCCGGCGTGGACAACCTGTTCTTCGTCGCGCTGCTCCAGCCGCTGGGGCCCACGATGCCGCTGGCCGAGGCACAGGGGCGCTGGATCGCGTCGTATCTGCGCGGTGAGTACCGGCTGCCTCCCCGGAATGAGATGGAGGCTGAGATGCGGCGCGAGCAGGAGCGGATGCGCCGCCGGTACGTGGCCTCCAAGCGCCACACGATGGAGGTCGACTTCGACGACTACCTGTTCGCCCTGCGCCGCGAGCTGAAGGCGGGCGCCCGGCGAGCCCGTGAGGCCGGCTTCCGGCTGCCGGTGGCGCATCAGGCGCAGACGGCGGCGGTGGCGGGGCCGTCGGGATGAGGCTCCGTTATCCGTACCCTGCGCTACGGTCGGCGCCGTGACGTCCACCAGCGCGGGGCACACCACCACGGCGTTGGCCGAGCAGACGCTGGCGAGCGCGCTGCTGCGGCTGGTCATCACGGGCTCGGTTGATGACGGCAAGAGCACCCTGATCGGGAGGCTGCTCTACGACTCCAAGCAGATCCTCACCGACCAGCTCGAGGCGCTGCGAGCAGCATCCGAGCGGCGCAGCGGCGCCCATGCGCTCGACCTGTCGCTGCTCACCGACGGACTGCGGGCCGAGCGCGAGCAGGGCATCACGATCGACGTCGCGTACCGCTACTTCCAGACGCCGCACCGGAAGTTCATCATTGCCGACACCCCGGGGCATGAGCGCTACACGCGCAACATGGTCACCGGCGCCTCGACCGCCGACCTGGCAGTGATCCTGATCGACGCCCGCCAGGGCGTGGTCGAGCAGACCCGCAGACACGCGTTCATCGCGTCGCTGCTCGGGATCCGGCATCTCGTGGTGTGCGTGAACAAGATGGACCTGGTCGACTACTCGCAGGACGCGTTCGAGCAGGTCGAGCAGGACTTCCGCGAGTTCTGCGCCCGGCTGGAGACGACCGACGTGACGTTCATCCCGATCTCCGCCATGCATGGGGAGAACGTGGTCGAACGCTCCGAGCGCATGGAGTGGTACCAGGGGCCGGCGCTGCTCTACCACCTCGAGCACGTGCACATCGCCTCCGATCGCAACCTGATCGACTGCCGCCTTCCCGTCCAGTGGGTGATCAGGCCGGGAACCGCGTCGGGACCGGGCGGTGGCCCGGCGCAGTGGCCGGGCGCGGGGCTGGGAGCGAAGTCAATCCGACGCGCCGACGATCACGACTACCGGGCCTACGCGGGGCAGATCGCCGCCGGCGTGTTCCGTCCCGGCGATCCCGTGCTCGTCCTCCCGTCCGGCGAGGAGACCCGGATCGCCGGGGTCGACAGTCACGACGGGCCACTGCCCGAAGCCTGCGCTCCGATGTCGATCGCGCTCCGGCTCGAGGACGACCTCGACATCTCCCGGGGCGACATGATCTGCCGTCCACACAACCGGCCGACTGTCGACCGCCACGTCGAAGCGATCGTGTGCTGGATGACCGACGACCCGCTGATCGCCGGCGCGCTGTACGCGGTCAAGCACACGACCCGGATGGCGCGGGCGGTGGTCGAGGACGTCCGCTATCGAATCGACGTGAACTCGCTGCACCGCGACGAGCACGCGCGCCAGCTCGGGCTGAACGACATCGGTCGGATCCGGCTGCGCACGACCGTGCCGCTGATCTTCGACGAGTACCGCCGCAACCGGACCACCGGCAGCTTCATCATGATCGACGAGAAGACCAACAGCACGGTTGGCGCCGGCATGATCATCGAGGCGCACATGGAGCGACCCGATGTGCGCCCGGTCGACGTCACGTGGGATCGCCGTGGTCTGGCGCGCGCCGCGCGGTGGGCGCTGCTCGGCCAGCGCGGTGCCACGCTATGGCTGACCGGGCTCCCGGCCTCCGGAAAGTCGACGATCGCCGCGGCGCTCGAGGAGCGGCTGGCCCGGGACGGCTACCGCGCGTACCGGCTCGACGGCGACAACCTGCGCCACGGCCTGAACAGCGATCTCGGCTTCGATCCTGGCGACCGGGCGGAGAACATCCGGCGGGTGGCGCATGTCGCCAGCCTGTTCGCCGACTCGGGAACGATCGCGATCGTCAGCGCGATCAGTCCGTACGCGGTCGACCGCGCGCTGGCGCGCAGCGTCCACGACCGAGGCGAGCTCGAGTTCATCGAGGTGTTCGTCGACACCCCGCTCGAGGAATGCGAGCGGCGCGATCCCAAGGGGCTGTACGCCCGCGCGCGGACCGGCAAGCTGCGTGGGTTGACCGGCATCGACGCTCCATACGAAACCCCGCGCGAGCCCGACGTGAAGCTGCGGCCGGCCGAGCAGGAGCTCGACGAGCAGGTCGAGATGCTGGTGATGGAGCTGCGGGCGCGCGAGATCCTCGGCGCGTCGCGGTAGCTCGACGCTTCAGCCGGCGATCGGCCCGAGCACGGGCGTTCGGCCGTAGGTGCTGAACGCGCGAAAGCGCGAGAACAGCCGGTGGGTCGGCCCGTGGAAGTCCGACGAGCCGGTGCTGAGCAGTCCCTCCGACGAGCAGCGATCGGCGAGCAGCTCGGCCTGCTCGCGCGTGTGGGTGACGTAGAAGCACTCGACGCCGTCCAGACCCCAGGCGCGGAAGCGGTCGATGGCCTCCAGCACCGCGTCGGGTTCCTTGACGTCCCAGAAGGGGTGAGCCCACACGGCCACGCCGCCCGCGTCGTGAATGGTCTGGATCGACTCGGCCACCGTGGGCTTGGTGCGAGGGCGGAAGGCGGGGCGGCCGTCGATCAGATACGCCTCGAGGAACGCGGAGCGCTCGGCCAGGCCCTCGGCGCGCAGTCGCTCGGCGTTGGCTGGGTGGCCCACCACGGCATCGGCCAGGTGCGGGCGCCCGATCGACTGACCTTTGGCGCGCCGTCGCGCGAGCTCGGAGTCGTCGAGCTCGTAGCCCAGCTCGCGCAGCGCGCCGGCCATCGCCTCGGCCCGGTGCTCGCGCTCCTCCCGCCACGAGCGCAGCCGGCCGCGCAGCGCGGGGTCGTGATGATCGACCATGTACCCGAGCACGTGGAGGTCCTGCCGACTGCCGTCCACCGAGGAGATCTCGACCGCCGGCGCCAGCCGAATGCCGCGCTGCTGCGCTGCGTCGGCGGCGGCCTGGACGCCGTCCACGCTGTCGTGGTCGCTCAGCGCGAGTAGCTCGACGCCCGCCTCGGCGGCGGCCGCCACGACCTCCCGCGGCTCAAGTGAGCCGTCGGAGTGCAGCGAGTGGCTTTGCAGATCGAAGGTCGGCGGATCGGTGCTCAAGCGCCGAGAGGGTAGTCGTTGCGGCCGTCGGGCGCGCCGAAGCACTACGCTCACCAGAGACCGTGCCGAGCTTTTGCCGCCACAACCGACTGATCCAGAACTGCCCGATCTGCACCCGCGAGCAGGCGGTCGAGATGCGGCCGATCGTCACCTCGAGCGCCCCGCGCACCGGCCAGCCCCGCCCGAGCACGCCTCGCCCGAGCCGGCCGCGCAGCGCCTCGTCGAGCTCGCGGGCGGCGGGGAACTCGGGCCGGGTGGTCGTGCGCCGAGTGGCCCGGGGGGCGGACGACGGCTATCGCAGCCCGCTCGTGCTCGGGCTGAAGTCGAGCGCTGACGCCGGGCGGCTGGCCGAGGAGATCGCGTTCGCCGAGCATCGCCGACATGTGCTCGAGCAGGATCCGCCCGGGCTCTACCGCGAGGTGGCCGATCCGGCCGGACCGCTCGAGGAGCGAACCTGGTTGGCCTTCCTGATCGCCTACCTCGGCCCGCTGGAGGAGGACGATCCGTTCGCCGAGATCGCTCGCGTGCGCACGTCGTGGGCCTCGGGTGAGGTGCCGGATCTCGAGCAGGTCCGCGTCGGCCCGCGCACCGCGCACGACCCCACCCGCGGACCCCGCACACTCGAGGCCTACCGCACCTGGGGGGCCCGGGCCGGCTCACAGGCCGGCGCGTTCACCGGCGACGCGGCATGGCCCCCCGAGCGGCGGTTCGCGCGCGCGTTCGAGCGCCTCGCGCTCCCGGGGCTGCATCGCGACGCCCGGTTCGATCTGCTCGTGACCCTCGGCCGGCTCGGCGTGTACGCCCTGGAGGCCGGGTCGCTCGCGCTCGGTGGCTCCAACGACGTGACCGTGGGGGCCAAGCGCGCGCTCGGGATCGGCGATCCATTGCTGCTGGAACGCCGCGCGTCGGATCTGGCCCAGGCCTGCGGGGTGGCGCTCGAGGCGCTCGACGTTGGTCTTCACAACTGGCAGCGCGCCGAGCGCGCCACGCTCGGGTTGGGGCCGGATGCAGAGCCCGATCCCGAGACGCTCGGCCGGGTGGTGGCAGCGCTCGGGTTGTGAAAAAGGGCTAGGCTTCTGGCGGTTTCGTCTGCGCCCGTGATCGCCATGCGACGTTCGATCGTTTTCTCTGTGCTCCTCGTCGCCTGCGCGGCCGCGATCTGGATCCTGGCCCTCGCAGGGCCGGCCGCTGGCGCGCCACGGTCCCCGCACATCATCTGCCCCCAGCAGCAGCAGCCCAACGTCGTCCCGCCGTGCTGCCCGCTCCCGCCCAAGCCCGCCGCCCAGCCGGCGCAGCCGATCTGCTGCCAGAGCACCGCGTGCTGTCAGACCACGCCGTGCTGCCAGACCACCTGCTGCTCGCCCACGACGTGCCCCACGGCCACGCCGACCGTGACGTCGTCCCCGAATCCGTCCAGGGCAGGCCAGCAGGTGGTGATCTCCGGTAGCGCCACGTCGGGCGCCGAGGTCGCGCTGTGGCGCAAGCTCGCCCACCAGTCGAGCTTCCACCAGGTCTCCACGACCATCGCCGACGGCTCGGGCAAGTACACGTTCACGCTGAAGCGCGGGACCGTGATGGCCGACCAGGAGTGGTATGTCACCTCGAGCGGGCAGCAGAGCGCCACGGTCGCGCAACTCGTCGAGGCCGTGGTCGCGGTTTCCTCCTCGGCGAAATCGACCGTGGTGGGGCACCCGGTCGTGCTGCGCGGGCATGTGACGCCGTCGCATGCCGGACAGGTCGTGCTGGTCGAGATCAGCCGCGCCGGTGGCTGGCAGGTCATCGCTCGTCCGCGGCTCGGGCACGGCTCGACCTACTCGGTGACCCACCGCTTCGCCAAGTCCGGTGCGGTCAAGCTCAGAGCCGTGTTGCAAAGCGACAGCCGTAACGGCCGGTCGACGTCGCGTACCGTCACGGTTACGGTCAAGCCCTAGCCGAGTACGTCCCCAGCGCGCGGTTACGTCCGGTCGACCGCCTACCTTCTGCGGCGTTCGCATTCCCGGACCGGAGCCGCAATGTCACTCTGCTTCATCGAACCGCAGGACGCCATCCGCGTGATCGCCGAGTCGGTCGGACGCGAGGCGCGCCGCCAGATCCTCGGAGAGGTGGTGCGGGCATGGGTGGACGAGATTCCCGAGTCCGAGCTCGAGTCGCACTACGCAAAGGCGCTCGCCGACCTCGATGAGCACGACCTGTCGCTGCTGGCCGCCTGGCACGCGTCGCTCGAGGTGGGTCACCCGCTGCCCAACCGCGAGTTTCTGGTCAACGTGTTCCCGTCGCTGGGGGACCACCGGCGCGAAGCGCTGAAGATCGCTGCGGGGTTCCGCGGCGAGGAGGCGTTCGAGGCCGGCGTGGGCGAGGACCAGGCGTTCGACACCGTGCTCCCCTGGCTGTCGGAGGCTCGCTGCGTCGAGCTGGCCAAGGAGTGCCTCGAGCTGTACTGCTGGGATCGGCTGGGCGCCGAGAACTGATCGGGACCGGAGGCGTCAGCCGTCGGCCGCCACCCGGGCCTCGGCCGGCGTGTCGACGGCGAGTTCGCCTCGGGCGCCACCGCCCACGTCGAGCTCGAACCACACGCGGAACCCGCCGTCGGGCCCCTCGCGGGTCGTTCCCCACCGGCTCGAGAGCCCGTCGACCACGACCAGGCCATGGCCGCCGAAATCGCGGGGCCGGGGTGGCAGGTTCGCGGCTTCGAACCCGGACCCGGGATCGGTCACCTCGATCCGGACACGGTCGGGGTACATGCTGATCCGCAGCCTGACCGTGCCGCCGGCACCGGCACCCGAATGGATCACCGCGTTGGTCACGAGCTCGGAGGTCAGCAGGGTCAGCGTGGCACGGTCGGTTTCGCTCACGGCGTCGGAGAGCGTCTCCCGGAGCTGGGCTCGAGCCCGGGCGGGAGCGCCCGGATCGCGACCAAGCTCGAGCTCGACCCGCTCGTTGAACGGCATCGTCGGCGGCGGCTCGTCGACCCGGGGGGCGAGCGCGACGTTCTCGCGGATGCCGGTGAGCTCGAGCAGATCGGCCACCGGGCCGGTGGGTGAGTGGATCGTCAACCCGACATCGCGCTCGGCCGCCGTGCGTTCGATGACGATGATCGCCCGAAGGCCCGCAGAATCGATGAACGTGACCTCGTCCAGTTCGAGCACGACCTCGCCTGCGTCCTCGCCGATGACCTGCTCGAAGCGTGCGACCAGCTCGCCGCAGGTGGCGCTGTCGAGCTCTCCGGCAAGCTTGATCGTGGTTCCGGATTCGGTCGACGACGTCTCGATCCGGAAGTTGGGCAACGCGGCCACGTAACCCCCTTCGTTCAGTGCACCTGAAGAGTACGGGCTGGCTCGCCCGAATGGCTGCGACGCTGCTCCAACTCATCCCGGGGCGGGGCGGGGCGGAGCGCAACCGCGGCGGTGTCGTCGGCCTGGGCGCCGACCTGGAAGCCCTCGAGCTCGGTGTCCAGATGGGAAAGGAGCTCGTCCGGCGGACGACCGGCGGCGTCCCGGAGGGCTTGCTTCAACCGCTGCACGCCGAAGCGCTCGTGCTCGCCCTGCGTGTCGATCACGCCGTCGGTGTAGACGAACAGGGTCTCGTCGACGGCGATCGGCACCGCGCGGTCGATCGAGTCCTCGCCGGTCCAGGCGCCGAGGATCGGGCCCACCCCGCCTATCTCGCGCACCCGGCCGTCGTCGCGGATGACCAGCGCCGGTGGGTGTCCAGCCGAGGCGATCACCGCCTCGCCCGGGCTGAGGCGTGCGCACAGTGCCGTGCACAGCCAAAGGCCCGGTTGCTCGCGCAGCGCGTCGTTGAGGCCGGCCAGGATTCGGCCCGGACTGCGTTCGTAGCGGCTGAGGAACCGCCCGCCGTGGCGCACCAGCGACGTGAGCGAGGCCGCCTCGACCCCCTTGCCGGTCACGTCGCCGAGGAGCACGAGCCAGCCGTCGTCGGTGCGAAAGAAGTCGTAGAAGTCGCCGCCGACCTCGACTTCGGCCGCGGCGCGGGCCGCCCGGTACAGGGTGGCGACGCTCCAGCCCTCGATCGCGGGCACGGCGTCCGGCAACAGGCTGCGCTGAAGCGTGCTGGCGGTCTGGCGGCGGGCGGTGGCCAGCCGGGCGTTCTCGACCGCGAGCGCTGCGCGCGCCGCCACGTGCTCGGCGAACTCCCGATCATCGTCATCGAAGCGGCGCATGGACTCGGCGTTGACCAGCGTCATCACGCCCAGCGCACGTCCGCCCACGGTGAGCGGCGCCAGGATGACCGATCGGAACCCGACCGACCGGAGCATGTCCAGATGCTCGTCGTTGACCGCGGCCTGCACGAGCACCTCGTCGGAGATGTCCTGGTAGATCTCGGAGCGGCCGGTCCACAGGACCCGGCCGACGCCGCGATCCGGCCTCAGCTCCTCGGGCTCGAACTGGCGCAGTCGCGTGGCCAGCTCGAGCTTGGCCGGATCCCGGTGCGCGACCGCGATCCGCTGGCGCGCGCCGCGCTCGTCGACCAGCTCGACCGCGCACCAGTCGGCGATCTCTGGCACGGCCAGCCAGGCCACGTTGCGCAGCGTCTCCTCGTAGTCGAGCGAGGACATCAGCGTCTCGGAGGCGTTCGCCATGAACCGATCGCGCAGCTCGGCCAGCCGCTCGCGGGTGATGTCCTCGATGATCATCACGGTCGCGATCAGGTGGCCGTCCAGGTCATGGATCGGGGACGCCTTGAGCAGTTCCCAGCGCAGCTCGCCCGTGGTCCGATGAATCGTCCGCAGGACGAGCGGTTCGGCGGATTCGCCGGCGTGCAGGCGCACCGATGGCATCTGGTTCATGGT
>DATIEI010000149.1:0-4087 GCA_035455845.1 Solirubrobacteraceae bacterium | reverse complement strand
CGAGGTATCGATGATCTGGTTGGCCGAGCTGATCATCGCCTGGACCGCGGCGGGTGCGCCCGCGGGCGCAGTCGCCGTCCCGTCCGGGTTGATCGTGGCGGTCGCGGTCGGCGTATCGCTCGTGTACGAGCTGATCGCCTGGCGAAGCGCCCGCACGAACGACGGCCCGGCAACCCCGTTGGCCGGCGTCATGCTGTGGGCCCGCTTGAAGGCGGCCACGCTCGACGCGGTCTGGGGCCCGAAGTTGCCGTCGACCGACGTCGGGAAGCCGGCGATGGTCAGATAGCCCTGGAGGATCGTCACGTCGGAGCCGTGCAACCCGTTCCGTAGTGTGCGTCGGCCGAGCCGGCTGGCCGTACTCGGTTTGTTCAGCGTCCCCGCCGTCCTGATCGTGGCCTGCATGGCGGCACCACCGGAGGAGGACCGCTTGGGTGTGGCCGCGGTCGCCGAGGCGACCCCGAGCAGCGACCCGACAATGAGTACAGATACGCCCGCCCTACGGGCGATCCGCGAAATGTCCAGATACGACAAGCACAACCCCTTCTCTTTCTGCGCCTACGGGGTTAGCTGTCGGGCTCGCGCTGAAAGAGTGCGCTACGCCGGAATGTCCGGCGATTCGCCCCCCGGAGCCGGGTTGGCTCCAATGGGTTCCCCGCTCCCCGGCGCCGTGGCGACCGGGGACTCGGCTGGGCTTCTATGTCCGCGCGGCAGCCTACAACACCCGCGGGACAAACGTTTCGTTAAGTGTGTCGGCGTTCCGACCATGCCGCTTTAGCCGCCCGCGGACCATGCAAGGGCAATTTCCGCCAGTGGAAACGGACGCGATGCGGAATTCCGGGTTTTGCCCTGCTCACAGCGCGCTTTCCGTCACCACCGCCAGCCGTGGCCGATCATTCGCGGAAATTGCCCCCTTGGGCTCGCCCGCCCCCTTGGGGCCGCCCGCCCCCTTTGGGACGGGGAGGGCCGGGGGGACGCCGTGGGCCAGGGGGGACGATGCGCTGCCGGTCGCGCAGGCGCGCGGCCTAACCGGAGCGCGCGTCGTTGAGGTCGAGCACGGTGACCGGTGGCTCGATCTTCGACGCCTCGCCGGTTGACACGATCGCCGTGCCCAGCGCGAAGAACTCGATCACGTGGCTCCCCCACCCGTGGCTGCGCTCCGAGAGCGAGACGCCGACGATGCCTTCGGCGCCCAGCTCCTGCGCCTCGGACTGCATGCGCTGCATGGCCAGCTCGCGCGCCTCGTACAGGGCCTGGGTGTAGTTCGGCAGCTCCACGTTGCGCCCGGTCTGGGCAATCGTGCGCAGCGGCCCGCGCCGGCCCACATGGAACACGCAGCTGCCCATCACCATGCCCACCGGGCGGTGGCCGGTGCGGAGCAGCGTCCAGAACTCCTGCCCGGACAGGTCGCTTTGGAACGGCCGGCCGTTCGGGGCCCGGTGAAGCTCGCCGGCCCGGTGCTTGACCGCCGTGCCGATCGCGATGAACTCGGCCATGCTCGGCCCCCAGTCATAGCGGCCGATGTCCAGTCGCACGCCCACGATCCCGTCGGCTCCAAGCTGATCGGCCTCCTCCTCCATGCGGGTCATGGCCAGGTGTCGCGCGCTGTACATGGCCTGCGAGAGCGTGTCGAGCTCCCGGCTCTGGGTCGGGCCGGCGACCTGGATCCCGATGTGGAAGATCGAGCTGCCCACGACCAGCCCGACCGGGTCGAAGCCGGCCTCGGTGATCAGCAGGAACTCGTTCACGCTCAGATCGGAGGTGTAGAGACCCTGGCGGTTCTGCTCCAGGCGCTGGACGCCTGACTCGGGGATGCCCTCGACGGACTTCGGGTCGTAGTCGGTCATCAGTGGTGGCTACCTCATGCGCATCGATGTCTTGACCTCCGGCGACTCCCGGCCCGGTCCGGACCTGATCGCCGTCCCCGCTGCGTGCATCGTGATCACCCAGCCCCGGCGCTCGACATCGCTGCCGCCGCTCACCTTGTAGGGGATCCCGAGCCGCCCGAGCCGCCAGCCCCGCTGCATGCCGCCGGTAAGCGACGAGGCCACCGCGAGCTTCTCCCGGTGCACGTGGTGGGCGAACTCGACGCCGACCGCCCCCTCCGCGTGGGCGTCGGACACCTGCCCGAGCAGCCTGGCGCGGATCGTGTCACGGGCGGCGTGGAACCCTCGGCTCAGCTCCTCGAGCTCTTGGTTCTGCGTCGCCTGCCGGGCTCGCCGCATCCGCGTGGCGAAAGGCGGAGAGGCGAACACGACCTCGGTGGTGGCCAGGAGCCCGACCGGCTCGCGGCCCGCGCCGCGCAGCCGCCAGTAGTCCTGGACCGAGATGTCGGTGAGCAGCGGCCAGGCGGCCGAGTCGGCACCCGGCACCCGGATCGCCGTGCCGGTGACCACGTACTCGATCGTCCCGCTGCCCAGGTCGTGGTCGGAGCGGTGCAGGTGCACACCAACCACGGCGTCCGCCGCGACCTGCAGCGCCTCCTCGGTCAGCCGGTCGAGCGCGCGGCGCCGGGCCAGGTTCCAGGCGTCGGTCAGCGTGTCGAGCTCGCACACCACGGTGGCGTGCCACTTGTAGCTGCGGACCTGGGCCATCGAGGGCTCGGTGTAGAGGTTGCCCAGCTGGTAGCCGGTCGGGCTCGGACCAGAGATACCGTACCGCGAGCCGTAGCCCCCGCTTCGGGGCATGACCCTCTCCGAAGGGTCGAGCGCCGGTAGGTACTGCCATCCGGTCCGGACCACGCTCGCGCCCATGACCTGGGCCAGCGGCTGCGGGCCCATGCGACCGAGCAACGCGAACTCGTTCACCGACAGCCCGCTGGTGAACAGCGATTCGCCGCGCCCGAGCGCCTTGAGCCGTTCCTCGGCCTCGGCCGGGATCCCACCCGCCTCGATCCGGGCGAGCGCCTCCGTCTGCTGGTCGTCGTCCTGCCCGCCGCCGCGCGCGAAGAAGCCCATCGCGCGCGTCAGCCTACTAGCCTCCAAACCATGGACGACTACATGCCCCACCAGGTGGCCGAGCTGCTCGCAGATGGCGAGATCCAGCTCATCGACGTGCGCCAGCCCCAGGAGCACGAGGCCGGGCGCATCGCCGGCGACCGGTTCATAGAGCTGGGCCAGCTGGCCACGCACGTCGACACGATCGATCGCGATCGTCCGGTCGTCTTCTACTGCCGCAGCGGCAGCCGCTCGGCGATGGCCACCGAGGCGTTCCGCGGCGCCGGATTCGACGCCCACAACATGCTCGGCGGCCTGCTCGAGTGGCACGCCGCCGGTCTGCCGCTCGATCCGCCCAGCGGCTACGTCGCCTGAACTACGCCTTCCACTTGATCGAGCAGCCGACCGGCTTGGTCTCCGCTCGCGCGGGCTCGCCCCCGCCCAGCACCGCGTCGAGCGCGTCACGCAGCCACTGCGCGCCCGCATTCGGATCGTCGTAGTCGGAGTCCGGCGCGCCGCGATAGCGGAGCCGACGATCGGCGTCGAGGACGAACACGTCCGGGGTGACCTTGGCGCCGTAGGCCCGCGCCACCTCCTGGGTCCCGTCGTGCAGGTAGGGCATCGGCCAGTCCTCGCGGGCCACCCGGTCCTTCATCGCCTGCAGCGAGTCGCGCGGATAACGCTCCGCGTCGTTCGCGTTCACGGCGAGGACGCGCACCCCGCGCGCGGCGTAGTCACGCGCCACGTCCGCGATCCGGTCCTGCCAGGCCAGCGCGTAGGGACAGTGGTTGCAGGTGAACACGACCGCGGTCGCCGCGACCGCGCCGGAATCGCTCACCGACCACTTCGCGCCCTCGGTGTCGGGCAATTCAAAGTCGGGCGCCACCTCGCCAATCGCCAGCGTCATTGCCTCACCTCCGCGCGCTGCAGCGCCTCGCGTAAATCATCTGGGTCGGGAATCGGGCTGATGCGGCCGTCACGCCGGCGGTAGACGCGACAGCTCAGCCCGATCTGCTCGTCGTCGGCTGCGGGCACGAGGTCCTTCCCGTCGATCAGGATCGTGGGCGAGCCGACGAAGCCGGCGTCGCGCGCGTCATCGTCGGTCGCGATCTCGCGCATCCGAACCTCGACGCCCGAGAGATCCAGCTCCGACA